>JAJRYT010000186.1 GCA_024275635.1 Chloroflexota bacterium
CATGTCACTCTTTTTATGCGATGTTCAAATATTCGTACTCGAGTAAAGTTGCATTGACTAAAATCAGATTCTCACTCTGGTTACAAAATTATCTGGAAATATTTCTGATTTCGAATTTTGTACAAAGTCGAGCTAAGGAACGGCGCTTAAATAATTTACCCGTTTTAGATATTAGATATGGAACAATTACCCTACACCACTCCCGCTGCACAGCGGCAGCGCGCGCTGCCGCTGTGGATTGCCGGTCTTATCGTCCTGTTAGACCAGTTGAGCAAACAGCTTGTGGAAACGGCCGTGCCGCTCTACCATAGTTGGCTGCCTTTTCCAGCGCTGCTGCCACAGATGCGCATCTCCCACATCAGCAATACCGGCTCCGCCTTTGGCCTTTTCCCCAACAGCAGTTTGATTTTTGTCGGGACGGCCGTCATCATATCCCTGTTCATCATCTACTACAATTTTCACCTTCCCGGCGGGCAAAAATCAATGCGTCTGGCGTTGGGCCTGCAAATGGGCGGCGCGCTGGGCAATCTGGTTGACCGGCTGCGAATTGGGCATGTCACCGATTTTATTGATTTTGGCCCCTGGGTGTTTAATGTGGCCGACGCTGCCATTGTCACCGGGGCGTTTCTCCTGGCCTGGGTGATATGGCAGGAATCGAAGCAGTTTGTTCCGGCGCAAGTTGAAGGCGCTGAAATAGGAAATGAGGGAGGGCGTTTGGGATGAACGGCCGTCTCATTGAACTGACTCTATCTACCCCCGGCGAACGACTGGACAGGGCGCTGACCGCCGCCGTACCGGAACTTTCCCGCGCCCAGTTACAGCGGTTGATAAAAGCCGGACAGGTGTTGGTAAACGGCCGTGTCGCCAAAGCCAGCCTCAAACTAGAAGGAGGCGAACAAATCCGCCTCACCCTGCCCCCGCCCGTGGAAACCGGCCTCGTTCCCTGGGACATCCCCCTTGACATTCGTTACGAAGACGACGACATCCTCGTCATCAACAAACCCCCTGATATGGTCGTCCACCCCTCCGGCGGACACGAACAAGACACCCTCGTCAACGCCGTTCTGGCCCACTGCTCGCCGTTGCCCGTCATCGGCAGTGAAAAACGGCCTGGCATCGTCCACCGGCTCGACAAAGATACATCAGGGTTAATCATCGTTGCTAAAAACGAACGCGCTCTGCGCATGATGCAGGCCCAGTTCAAAAAGCGCACCATCAGCAAAGTGTATCTGGCGCTGGTTGTGGGGCAGTTGCAGCCGGCGGCGGCCATGATTGACGCCCCCATCGGCCGCGACCCGCGCAACCGCAAGCGGATGGGCGTCATTCCGCCCGGCTCCGCCCCTTCCTTGACCGCGCGCCCGGCGCAAACCCACTACGCCACGCTGGTCAACTATGATGACTACACACTAGTAGAATGCCGCCCGCGCACCGGCCGTACACATCAAATTCGGGTGCATCTGGCCTATGTAGGTTATCCCATTGTGGGTGATACGATATACGGCCGTCGCAAACGCCAGCTAGGATTAAAACGCCACTTCCTGCACGCGGCAGAACTGACTTTTATACGGCCGTCCGACAACCAGGAACTCACCATTCGCGCCGACCTCCCCCCGGAATTGCGAGCCGCGCTTGATAATATTGAAGACTCAGTAGATCGAGATTTTCGCCACGAATAACACGAAGGTTCTTTAGGATTTCGCGGGGTCGAGGAAAAAACCTGACACGAATAACACGAATGACACGAATAATAAGAAAATTCGTGAAAATTCGTGCCATTCGTGTCAAAAAATTAACCGTCCGGTGAACTAACCACGCGAAATCCCAGAGACCCAACACGAATTGCACAAAAAACAAGTTCCTAAATTCATGCGATTCGTGAAATTCGTGTCAGATTTTGGATCTACTGAGACTAGAGGATTACACAACTACAAGACTAATCTCCCCCCTGTCCATTCTGTCGTGACGACAGCGGCACAGAAATATAAAACGTACTGCCGCTCCCCTGCTGGCTGTAACACCAGGCCCGCCCCCCATGACGCTCAGCAATAGACTTCACAATTGCTAATCCCAGGCCAACCCCCTTCACCCGCTCCTCACCCTTTTGTTTGGCCCGGTAAAACTTTTCAAACAAGCGCATTTGGCGTTCTTTGGGAATGCCGGGGCCATTATCCTGCACACTGAACACCATTTCTCCATTCACCGATTCCGCTTTGAGCTTCAAAATTCCGCTGTCCGGCGCATATTTAATGCCGTTCGTCAGTAAATTTGTAATCGCCTGCCGGATCAATAACCGGTCACCGTTAATCAGTGGGAGATCGGGCGCAGCTTCAACATCAATTTTTAGACCTCTCAAATGGGCATGCTGCCAATGTTCAGAGGCAATGTCCGTTAGCAAAGATGTCACTTCAATCTTTTCGCTGTTGACATCAATACCCGCTTCAATACGGCTCAGATCCAGCAAATCATCTACAAGCTGCCGCATCTGTTCAATGCCGCCCTGAATCTTATCAATATATTTCTGTTGGTCTTCGTTGATTTCACCAACCATGGGCAGCATGGTGGTATAGCCGCGCATAAACGTCAGGGGATTGCGTAAATCGTGCGAAACGGTGCGCACAAAATCTGACTTCATCTCATCAACTTCTTTGAGATGGGTGATGTCATGCAAGACAGCCACACGCCCCATTTCCTGCCCCTCATTGTTGTAAATGGTGGAAGCGCTGGCATAAAAAGTTTTGTCGTTGCCGATGGGGATCTCCAGATTGCGGGCGCGTTTCCCCTCACCGTCCAGGACCGCCACCAATTCCTCCACTTTGATGACGTCGGCCAGCGGACGGCCAATGACCTGATTCGCTTTCAAATAAAACAGCCGCTCCATAGCCCGGTTGATTAACAAGATGCGGTTCGTCTGATCGGTGACAATGACGGCGTCGGAGGTGCTGGCCAAAACGGCCGCTAAACGACGGCGGCCACCTTCGGCCGTCGCAAACAGGCGGGCGTTCTCAACCAGCACAGCCGCCTGCCCGGCTAAGGTTTGCAGCAAATTACGTTCGGTCTGATTAAAGTCATGGGACTGCCGGTAGGCCGTCCACAAAATACCCTGGAAGCGATCGTGTGAATGCAGCGAGATAGCAATGAATGAGGAGATGGGGAGAACGGCCGTTTCCTCCAATGCCAATGCTTCCCGTATCGCCTTCGGTGAAGATAAAATCAGTTCCTGGCTGTGGCGCAGCCGGGACATCACTTGACGATCCAACGCCGCCATTTGCCTGGCGGCCGGCCCCTCGCCAAATTGCAGCGGGTAACTGCCGCTGGGATTCAAGACCACAGCCCGCGCGCCGGACGCCCCCGTTCCGCGCAGCGCGCCCCGCAAAATAGCGGCAATACCCCGGTTAATATCCATATTGGCCGAAACTTCATGGCTGACGCCCAAAAGTAATGATAATTCATTCAGCCGCTTATTACGCGATTGGTACATCTGATAAAATGCCTGGTTAAGCTGGCCGATTTCATCGGAGCGCTGCGCCTGGGCTGAAGGCGTCCATTTCCCACCGACGGCAATCGTTTTCGAAGCTTGCACCAATTCAGTGATCGGATTCGTAATATCTCGGCCAATCACAGCCAGGTTCAGGTAAAACATCCCCATGACCAGCATCAACACCAGGGTCAACGGCCCGCCAATACTCAAAGCCAGATTGAGCACCACTTCGTAAGGCACATTAATGACAACTGTCCAGGGATGCGCCTGTGATTTAACATAATACACTAATTCGCGGGCGTTTGTTTGTCCCTGGCGGCCCTGATAAGCGATACCCGGCGCCGTCGCCTCGCCCTGGATTGGCCGCACACTTTCAGGCGGACTCCAATTGGTGAGCAGGCGGCTAACATCAGAATGCGCTATGATTTGATTGTGTTCGTCAACAATAAACCCATTGCCCTGACCAACCGTTCCCTGGAGGCCAACAATCAGATTATCCAATGAAAGCTGCGGAACCCGGCCAATGAGGGCGGCCGTTGGCATTCCGGCCACATTATGGACCGGGACAACAAAGCTGAGGATGTGTTCATCTTCACGGGTTTGGGCCGGGGCCATATCGGGAGCATTAGTCGTTACAACTTGAGAAACGGCCGTCTCCTCCCGCTCCGTCAAATCCACCTCAGCCACATCCTGAGGGTAAAAAGCCAGCACACTCTGTTCATCATCCACCAACACCACCCGGCGGTAAAGCGGGTTCGATCGAAAAAGCTGCTGTAGAACCTTCTCGTTTTCGGCTAAATCATCGGTTAACAAAGCTTCGCTGTCATTATATTGCAGCAATACATTCTGTAATTGCGCCTGGAAATCCGGAATTTCCGAGGATACTGTTTGCGCATTATGCGCCATCTGATTGACTACCAGCCGGGTGGATACATTGACCGACAGGCTGAACACCACAATCACCAGCAGCGCTGTCAACACGATGGCAAACAGGGCAAAATTACTCAACAGACGGTTGCGTAAACTGACCTGCGTGGGGGATGGTTTCATCTTTGTGGTTACACTTAGCTGCGGCGCTCCCATCAAGATAAGCATCACAATGCCGCCGCCTACTGCCCCTTCAATAAGCAGCGGCCAAAAATTCGCTCTAGCCGTTGACAAGGCTAAATCTAAAGCCGCCAGGTAACTGGCGCTGGCATCAGCGCTGGCATAAGTAGCCATCCCTACCAAGAAAATCAACCCAAACGTGTTAATCGCCCCGGCAACAACCGGCTGGCGCAGCCACTTATAAAATCGGCCCTGATACATTTGCCGCATCCCAAAAGAGGACAACGCTGCCGCCAATGCAAAATTAAGAATATCAAAAGGGTAATGGGATTGGCCCAGGGCACGCCCCAGACCGCTAAATGCACCGACTATGAGGGCGGCGGCTGGGTTCAAAGTGACGCCCGCCAACAAAAAGGGCGCGGCGGCAAATAATGTTAATGTTGTCACGGGGTTCTGAGCCACAGATAGCGGCGCCAGTTGATTGTCAAATGAAAATCGAATGGGGAAGAGCTGGCTAACCAACAAAGAAACGAGAGATAAAACGGCCGTTAACACCCATTGACGCCGCGACATACGGCGCAAGTCAGCACGATAGTAAAGAATAACAAGAAGAAGCGCCGCACTGGACAATACCAACAACAAGTCGCCAACTGGTCGTTCCGGCCACATTAATCCGAGGGTTCCGGTTGCCCCCCATAACTCTATTGGCATTTCGGTCCTCTTCCCGGTTTTATTGGTGAGCAGTTCATACGTGCTGCATAAAATCCCAATACAACTTTACAATAAATACAGCTAATTGATTATAACATGCCGCCGATGCCACCGCAATCAGGGTACACAGGGCGATTGCATATTCCAGATTTCTGCCACGAATTTCACGAATTTCACGAATAAAAGCCATCTAAATTCGTGTAATTGGTGAAATTCGTGGCGAAAAAAAGGAAAACCAGCGAGTATGCAATTACCCTGTCAGGGTACGCTTTTTCAATGGCTATAGTGGATTTGAGTAAGGGACAGATTAAGAAAGCGAGTAACTTTTCAGCTACCAGCGGTGCGACGCACTTGGAATCACCATGATTATTTGCGAGAATCAATATCCTGGTCAACAATTTAAACCATGTGCTTTTCCGACCATTTTTCAGAGGAGATAAATGAATGATAACAAAGGTTAATACAGTTTCGGTATTTGTAAGCGATCAAGATCGCGCCAAAGATTTTTACACCCGTGTGCTGGGGATGGAATTACGGACGGATGCGCCGCTGTTTCCCGGCGCAACGGCGCGCTGGATAGCGGTAGCCCCGGCTGGCGCGGAGACGGAGATTATTCTGTACCTCCCCGATGAAAATTGGGAACATTACAAACAGGTTGTGGGGCAGTCACAAGCATTAACGCTGGAAGTAAATGACATCGCCGACCTTCACACTGCACTCAAGACCAAAGGCGTTCATTTTGTCCAGGAACCAGATGTGCAGCCCTGGGGAACATTCGCCATCATCGAAGATTCTGAAGGCAACCGGCTTATTTTGAATGAGCAGCCGCAGGGCTAAAAGGAGGCAGGTTTCATGTGCTTTGGTATTACCAAAACCATTCCGGCTAAACGCGCACGCGAGGCCGTTGACGCATTGTATAATGGCACGCTGGCTGTATTTGAATTTCATATGGCCGGCAAACCATCTAAACTAAACGTCGGTGATTACGTTTACACCATTTTCAACGATCAACTTGTGGGGCGGCTCCAAATCAAGGATTTGATTGGCGGCGCAGTCAACCCGGCTTCCGGCAAGCCGCGCACACTCATCATGGTTGCCTGTCCCGGCGAACGGCTGGCCGTCCCCATTCCACGTAAAGGGCATCGTGGAACCCGCTATTATGATGGGGCGGATTGGCCGGATTAACGGCCGTTTCCCACCAAACCATCATAACAAAAAACGGCCGTCTTGTTACTAAGACGGCCGTTTCACTATTCGCTTGTTAGCAGGGACAATAACCCAACCCTACCAGCGACTACCACCGCTGTCAGGGTAACGATTACCGCCGCGACCGCCGCCACCACGGTTATAACCGCCGCCGCCGCGACGACCGCCGCCGCGCTCTTCACGCGGTCGGGCTTCGTTGACCTTCAAATTACGGCCGTCTACATCCTTACCATCCAGAGCTGCGATAGCCTTGGTTGCGGCCGCCGTGTCCATCTCTACAAAACAAAATCCACGAAAACGTCCTGTATCACGATCGGTGATCCAGGCCATAGACTCGATATTACCATACTCAGCAAACAGTTCACGGACCGTATCTTCCGTGGCATCGAATGAGAGATTTCCAACATATACTTTCTTTGACAAGTTAACACTTTCTCCAAAAACTAAGCTTCCTTATTTGAACTCAACCAGAGCCGAGACAAAACGGAATAAAAAATAGACAAGTACAGCATACACGCTTTTGGCAATAAGTCCAGTAAAAGCAATCATTTATCGAGACAAACGCTTATAGTTGGGCTTACCAAATCGTGATAAAGTCACTTTAATCCGGCTCGTGTGCGCCAAACAGGTAAAAACGGCCGTCTTATCATTCAAGGCGAAGTCACATCCTGCCGGCGACCGTCGCCCCGCGAAGCGGGTGGTGCGCCCCGACGGCGGCAGGGGCGTGTCGAAGGCGGCCCGTCTAGTAGAGGCAGTTCGCGAACCGCCCCTACGTCTCGACTGAAAATCAAGTTTCGCCAGACTCCAGTACCTAATCTGAACGATGAATTTTTGTAGGGGCGTACCCTTGTAGTCGCCCCGGTGACTAGGGCGGGCACAAGACCCGCCCCTACTTACGCTGCCGCCGATTTTACACCCTTTTTCCATAATCGGGTTGTTACCCTCCTCATTCCAAATCCACTATAATCCTCCTCAACCTATCCCAATTTATCCAGAAAAAGCTATGACTCTAATCAAACAGCAAGCCAAAAAACAAATCCAACAACTCAGCGCCAAATACAACAGCCTCAGCGCCAATGAGAAGAAAGACCTCACCGAAGCCACCGTCGTGCGCCAATTTATAGACCCCCTGCTCGCCGCCCTGGGCTGGCCCATCGGCGACCCGGCTTACTACCGCTACGAACAGCACACTGTCGCCGGACGGCCGGACATGATGCTCACCCTGGACAACGGCCAGCGCGTCTTCGTCGAGGCTAAACGATTCGGTAAAATCAAGCGGCTTGACGAGGCCCGCAACACTCTCTCCGGCATCGTCACCCCCGGCCAGATGTCCCTGCCCGGCATGGCCACCGACCGCACGCCGGAAGAACAGCAGGCGATCAATTACGCCTTCAAAAACAATGGCAAGTGGGCTATCCTCACCAACTTCGAGAAACTGCGCCTCTTTAATGCCCGGCGCGACTGGCTGGTGCTTTCCTTCGAGAAACCAAGCAGCTACCTGGACGATTTTGACCATTTATGGCAGTTGGCCTACGAAAATGTGGAAAAAGGGGGACTGGACGCTCTCAGCAACCAGCGCGTTCGCGTTGATGTAGACACAAACTATCTCGATTTCATCAACAAATGGCGGCAAAAATTAGCCCAGGACATTATTGACCGCGCGGCGCAAAATGAGTGGGCGTTTCGTGACGACGGCTCCCTGCGTCTGGCTGATTTACGCGCCGTTGTGCAGCGCGTGTTAGACCGCCTGGTCGTCATTCGCTACGCCGAAGACCATCTCATCGCTCCGGCGGGGATGCTAAACGATGTATTGGAACTGACGCGCACCAATTTGTACACCTTCCCCCTGACGCAGCATTTGCAGCAGATTTTTCGGGGGTTTGACGGCCGTCACAACTCCGCCCTCTTTGCCCCCCATCTCGCCGACCGGGCTAACTTCAGCAACGATACCCTGAGCGGCCTCATCGAAAAACTGTACGAAGCCCGCTACCGGGCCATGACGCCCGACATCATGGGCAACACCTATGAGCAGTATTTGGGCAAGGCGCTCGTCGTCCAAAACCCTTCGGGTCTGCAAGACCCAAAGGATTTACCGCCCCAAATCGCCACCCGCGACAACCTGGAAACGCGCAAAAAGCAGGGCAGCTACTACACCCCCCAGGTCATCGTCCGCTACATTATAGACAACAGTTTGGGCCGTTATTTGTATGGCACAGCCGACGGCCGTCCCCACGGCCAACCGCTCGACGATGAAGCCTTTGACAAAGGGCGCAAAACCTACGACCAAATCGCCGACCTGCGCCTGATTGACCCCGCCTGCGGCAGCGGCGGCTTCCTCATCTACGCCTACAAGGTGTTGGCCGACTTTTACCGGAGCGAGATAGCGCGCATCACGCAGGAACGCATCGCCCGCTACGACGAGTTGGTCGCTTCAGGGATGACGACGCCGTTCGACCTGGAATTACAACTCACTCCCTACAAAACCGCCCTGGAACAGCTGCGTCATTATCCCCGGCAGATTTTGGAAAAACATTTATACGGCGCCGATTTAGACCCGCAGGCGGCCGAACTGGCGACGGTCAACCTGATTATGCGGGCGATGGCCGACCAGCGCGGCACAGACAAACGGCTGCCGCTCATCCTGAACCAGAACGTGAAGGTGGGCAACACGCTCATCGGGGCCGCGCCGGACGACCCGCGTTACGCCGACCATGCCGACAAACTGGCCGAACTGCGCCGCCTGCGGCTGGATTTGGCGTCGGGACACAATGGAGACGACCATGCAGGCAAGCTGGCGCAAGCTGAAGCGTTAAACGCTGAATTGGATGCGGCGTTGAATGAGGGATTGGCTGACTATTTTGCCGCGCCTGAACCTCCCGGAGGTTGGCAAGACCACATCCGCCCCCTGCATTGGGGCGTCGCCTTCCCGGAGGTATTTTTAGATGAAGACGGCCGTCCCCTCGGCGACCGGGGCGGCTTTACCATCGTCGTCGGCAACCCGCCCTGGGAGATTGTGAAGCCCGATTTGCGCGAATATTACGCCCAGTTTGACCCGCTGATTGAAAGCAAACTGACGCGCAAGAAAGTGGAAGCCCGCATTGCCGAACTGAACGCCGCCGACCCGGAGCTTGCCGCCGGCTGGGAACGGCAAAAAGCGCGGATTGCGCTGACCGCCGCCTACTACAAAAAGAGCGGCGCCTACACCCGCCAGGGGCGCGGCGACACCGCCACTCACAAACTGTTCACCGAGCGCGGCTACGCCCTATCTGGTTGGGCACAAACTGGCTCACCGTCACCGGGAAGGCGCGGTCGGGGTTGATTTTGGTGTGGGCGGTTATCTTTTCACCCGGCGCGACCGTTCCTTCCAGCCGGATCATGCCCGGGTCCCAATCGGGATAGCCGGCAGCATCGGTCAGTAAGTCCCAGATGGTTTCCGGGGCGGCGTTAATCGTCACTTTGGCGCTAAATTCCTTCATCGCATCGTCTCCTTTTGTAGCACAATTTGGCCAATCGTTCAGGCGCGATTTTGTAAATCGCGCCATGTAGAAACCGTGCAAAATCGACACCCCATTGGCATAGTATAGCGGAGTACAGGATGAGAAGATGGGATGAAAACGGCCGTCTTCGCCACACCCTCATACCGCCATAACAGCGGCTTTAACTTGTCGCCGCAGCGCCCGCTTCCTGGCCGTTTCCTCATACAGCTTCAACTCCGCCGCCGTCAACACACCACGCCAACGGCCGTTTGTCCCCTTATAAATAAACTGCCGCGCCCCGCCAATGAGAAAGCTGCCGCCCCCAACCAGATTTTCCGCATCCCGTTTCATCGTTTTGAACGTAGCCCTGTCCACCAACGCCGGCCAGAGCGCTTCCCGAACCTCAATATCTAGATGAGCGGCGGCGCGCCGCATTTGCCCCTCTAAATTCGCCAGCAAATCATTAAAATGGACAAAGAGAATGTTGGGCAAATGCCGATAATCCCGCCAGGATTGCAAATGGTAAAAGAGCGACCAAAACGGGAAGCCGTCATATTCCCATTCAAACCAACTTTTGGTCAGCCGCATTTGGAAAAATTGGCGTGGTTCATTTTTGACAAAATCATCTTTACAATTAGATGTGGATTGGAAATCCACATCTAATACCAAAAGTGCGTTGAAACGCGCTAAAGACCCGGTTTGAGCGCATTTCAACCCGTTTTCAACGGGTTTTTTGTC
>JAJRYT010000187.1 GCA_024275635.1 Chloroflexota bacterium
GGACGGCCGTTTTCTCCAGCAATGGCCCCAACCCCTGTTCATCCGTATCCGGGTAGCGCAGGTGGCGCATCGCCTCCCGGTAAATGGCGAAGCCGCGATGGGGCGGCAGCTCCAGCAAATCGAGGCTGACCGTCCCCACCAAAAAGTCCCGGTTTAGCGCCTCCTGCACCGTCAATTCCACGATGTGGCTCTTGCCATAGCCATATTCACCGACCACCGCCCGCGCCGCGCCGCCATGTTGGTGCGCCTGGTTCAGCCCGCGAATGATGCTCTCCTGCTCCGCCTTCAAATCAATGGTCAGTTCCGGCACGTGCTGCGCCGGGGCGATGCCCACCCGCAGCGATTCGATGAGCTGCCGCGCCTCTAGCTGGGATTGGGGCATGGGGGCCGGGGGTTGGTAGGGAATGGCGTAAGCGGGGGTTGGTTCGGCGATGGTCTGCCCATCGCCGGCGAATTCGCTGCGCGGACGGCGGAAGCGCAGCCCATTTTCAAAGCGTACCAGCCACTCAGAACCGTTGCGGTAAACGGCAGTGACCTGTCCTGGCCCGAATTGAGGGTGTTTTACTTGTTGTCCAATCATAGCAAAATTATGAAGGATGAATTATGAATGATGAAAAGCCTCCATTCATAATTCATCCTTCATCCTTCATAATTTAGTACGGCGGCGTCTCCCCGCCGGAAAGCTCGTCAATCTGCCCGCGCAGGATGGCCTGGGCTTCCTCCTCCGTAATGGTGTGTTCCTCGCCGTAATGCTGGCGCGATAGTTCCACGACGAAAGATTTGACGAACAGGCGGCGGTGGCTGATGTCGAGGAAGGTGTCACGGGCCACGTTCGCCAGAATCACGGCATTGGCCCGCTGGGTGGTGTGATCCAGTTTCACGTCGAAAGCTGCCTCGTAAATGGGGATCAACCGCTCGCCAATCGCCAGCATCAAGTCGTTTTCGTCTAGGTCGAGCGTGTCCAGGCTGATGAGCGGGCTGAAATGGTTGATGCGGCTGAACTGGCCGGGGGCGCGCACTCGCTGCTGCAAGGCGGGGTATTTAGGAACCACGTCGCTGATGAATTGGGGCGGCACGGCGTAGACGAACAGCGCGCCGGGCAAATCTTCGCGGGTGCGGTCAATCACCTCGCGCAAGGTATCGGTCGCCAGCTTTTCCGCTTTGCCGCCGACAGAGGCCATGCGGTCTACTTCGTCGAACAGCAAAATCAGGCCGGAGTAGCTGAGGGCGCGGATAACCTGGCAGAGGGAGCGCAGCATACGGAAGGCGTTGGGTTTGTTGATTTTGCCGGTGACGCCGACCTGGCGCAGGATTTTGGTGTCGTCGGGGCTGGTGGTTTCGCCCATCAGCCAGCGGGAGAGGGAGTCGAGCCGTTCTTCGTTTTCGCGGATGAAGGCGTCGAAATAGGCGATGACGGCCGTTTGATAAGCTGGGCTGGCTATCGGTGTGGCCTCTAACGTATCCACCAGCCCGCGATACAGGGGATTGGCTAACGTTTCCAGGCTCAACGTCTCGCCGACGATGCGGGTTAACGTCCCTTCCAAAAAGCGCGTCAGTCCCGTTTCATCGCTGAAGGCGGCGTCGCTTTCATGCCAGATGATGTTTTGGGCGACCGCTTCGTACACCTTTTTCTGGTCGTTGTACGGCGTTTCCACCGGGCTGAGGTCTACTTTGGCGACGGCGAAATTGCGTTCCCAAGCCACGTCGCGCAGGCAGTAAAGGAAGTGAGATTTGCCGCTGCCGTAATCGCCGATGACCATTTTGTAGGCGGCGCCGCCATCCTGCAGGTAGGAGGAGAGGTAAAATTCGTCCAGCGCGTCCAGCAGCGATTTGTTGCCGACGTTGAAATGCTGGATGCCGCGCGTGGGCGGTGTGCCAAAGCTGCCGAGGGTTTCGATAATGTGGCGGGCGAGGGGTTGGGAGATGTTCATAATTATGAATGGTGAATTGTGAATTGTGAATTGTGAATGGATCATTCACCATTCACAATTTATCATTCACAATTCACAATTAATCGAAGGTAATATCGCTGTAATAAGCGCCGTCCACGGCCGTTTTCGGAATCCAAATAGAGCGGCTGGCTTGTTCGGCCTGGCTTTTGGTGGCGACGCCGAGGCGGAAGGGAACGTTGCCTTGCTCTTGCGCCAAAACAAGGTCGCGCACAAAGAATTCACGTTCGTAATCTTTGAAGGTACGACGGGAAGGTTGATTCCAAAAGCGTTTGACCTGCAAATCGAGCGTGAACTGGCTGTATACTTCAACCAGGTTAACCCGCCCGCCAGACGGCCGTTGCTTCCGTTTAGCCACTACTTTTTGCCATGCTGTCTGCAATCTGGATAAGAAATCCGCATCCAACTGACGGTTGACGATGCGCTTGACCTGCCGCTCATACGCTTTGAGGATGCCGGTGAGGGAGAGGGGGATGGGGCGGGTCAGCGGCTCCTTGCCATAGAACCACTGCCCCTTACGGGCGGCTATCTCGATTTTGAAGGTGAGGATGCCGACGGTGAGGATGGGAGGACGGCCGTTTACCGTTTCACCCCGGTTGGCAAATGCTTCCCGCAAATCTTTGGCGAACTCAAAAGCCAGGTTGTCCAAAGCAGTTTGGGTAGCGGCGGCAAAGGCGGAGACGGCTGTGTCCAATGTTTTACTTTCCACATCGGCGGCGGCCGTTTCCAGTTTGAGCAGCGCTTTTTGCATGGGCAGGGCGTCCGCTTTTTCTTCACTGGCCAGACGGACGGCCGTTTTCAACGCGCTCATCGTCATCCGATACGCCTTGAACTGCGGTTCTAATTCTGCTTGGGTGGTTAGTAATTGGGCCAGAACTTCTTCCATAATTATTTGCTTCTCCTGTTTGGAATTTATAAGGACATGAGGGTAAATTTTAGAATGGAAACAGATTTGGAGCAACACAAGTGTGCGCGCCGATGACGCAGATAGATGACTAACAAATTGGCAGGTAGTTTTTGGATCTACTGAGATTCTTGATCCATACCCGGCTCGTTAATAAACGAGCGCGCGCCCATGAACGATTCGCGCAGCCATCTAATCGCCTGCACATCATCCTCATAAACGCCATTGCGCGGCCCGGACGAATGGATGGTGCGCCAGCCGCCTAAACTTATGCCTACATGCGTAATGGATCGGTGGCTTTGACCGCTGCCAAAAAAGAGTAAATCACCCGGTTTGAAGGGCGGTTCTATGGCTGTCTGAGCGGCGAATTGAATATCGGCGTCACGGGGGATGGAGATGCCAACTTGCCGGTGCAGCCATTGGGCCAGACCGGAGCAGTCAATCCCCTGCGCTGTGCAGCCGCCCCACAGATATCGTACGCCAATGAAGCGCAGCGAGTCTTGAGCCATTTGTTGGCGACGGCCGTTTTCATCCCCCGGCAGCGTGGTCAAATCACGTAAATCGGCCAGGGGAACCCAACCATCCCGTTCTCCGGCCAAAACGAGATGCGCCCAGGAACCGGTGACGGTCGTTACTGACACCATCGTCCCCCCCATTACCCGGCTGACCAGGGGCGCTTCTGGATGGGGTTTTGCCCGCAGCAAGCTCACCAGAGCATGAACAATGTGCGTGGCCGGCGACGGAGGCGTTTCCGTCAGGTACGGCCGGTATACCCAGCCCAAATAGCCATCCTGCTGGCGTACATAAACCCAGCCATTCTGCTCCAGCAGCTTCTCCAAAACTTGCCCATTCAGAACCTCGCTGACTCGTTCGCTTATGCGCGAGGGTTGGCGGTGATACCCGGCCAGATTGGCGCTGACGGTCAGGTAGGCGGGGGAGGAGCGGCGCAGCACCTGCACGGCGTTGGTATCAAACGTAAAAGTTGGGAATTGATGGGCGAGGATGGCGGTAACGGCCGTTAATGCCGCTGCGTCCAAAACCATCCCTGTCAACCTGTACCTGCTTTCGGCCACCGAACTCACGGCCACGTCACAATGGTGAACACGTGAATCGCTAAAATCTTGCTTAACTTTTGCCAATGTTACTTGAATTTGTGCCAACATTCTATGCTCCTCGTATAATATGTTTAGTCTATGGGCGCGTTCGTTTATAACTTTGGCATTTGAAAAGTTGTAACCAAGTAATTAGTAACTGGTAATTATCTAATTACTCAGTTACCAATTACCAGCAAACTGCAAAGTTAATCTTGAACGAACCCTATGGAGTGTCGTTATGCAATCAACCAACGCCGCTCTGCGGATTGCGTACCTAATTACAAACATATTATACGAGGAGAAAAAGCATGAGTCTGGTAACTGTTGTATCGTCCCCGATTTTTTTGGCAGCGGTCAACTTAGCGCAAGAGTCGGAACGGGAAGGAATTCCGCTTTGGATTGTTCCGGTGGTGATTTTTATCGTGCTGCTCCTGATTTTCCTGTCGTCCTATTTTTCTTCAACAGGGATTCAAGAAAGCAAGGTGGAGGAAACGGCCGTTACCGTCCCCTCCGAACCATCGCCCCCGCCCCAACCCGATAACCTGAAGAAAATCGAAGGCATTGGCCCCAAAATCGAACGTATACTGCACGAAGCCGGCATTTTAACCTTCGCCCAACTCGCGGCCGCCGAAGTTTCCCATCTGGAAAAAGTCGTCCGCGAGGATGCTGGGATTCGCATCGCCTTTCCCGACACCTGGCCAGAACAAGCCAAGTTGGCGGCTGACGGCGCCTGGGATGCACTGGAAAAACTACAAGATGACCTGAAAGGCGGCCGTCGAGACTAGCTGACGCTGTTAATCCCGTTCAAACAAAGCAGCCAATATTTGTACAATCTGATTTTTGTTCAGATGAGCAAGCTGCGGGAATTGCTGTTTACAATGAAACTATTCAACTGAAAGATGGAACCAGATAAATCAGGATTTTATACGGCCGTTCCCGCTGCCGCAGTTGGGCCAGGCAAAATTACGAAAGTGGATATTAACGACCAGCCGGTGATTCTTACTCGCTGGCAGAACAAACTGGTCGCTTTCAGCGCCCGCTGTCCTCATGCTGCCGCCGATTTATCTCAAGGCGAACTGTATCGCGGCAAGATTGAGTGTCCGGATCATGGGTATGTGTTTAGTGTGGAAAACGGCCGTATCCTCTGGCCGGAAGATGAGATGCGCCGCCTGAAACGATTGGAGATAAAAGAAGTTGGGGGCGAGGTTAAGGTGAAAGTTTGAGGTGATAGGCGCTTCCAAAATGCCGGTCGCCGGGTTGTTTACGGCCGTATCTGGTAAACCGTCCCCTCGCCATAACTGAGAAAATACAACTCCCCATCCACATCCTCGCCAAAGCTGGAAACAAAGTGGGGGCTGTCCAGCAGTTGGGTCGCCGTCCAGGAGCCATCCGCTTCCGGGAACAGGCTCCAAAAGATGCCGCTGCAATAATCAGCAAAAAAGTAGTTGCCGTACAACGCCAGGAATTGTTGGCCCCGGTAAACATAGCCGCCGGTCACAGAACAACTGCCGCTGCCATGTGGATATTCATGAATGGGCGGTAAGCCGGCGGGAGGGCAGGTTTCACTGTCCAGGCAGTGAGTTCCTTCCACCACATTCCAGCCAAAATTGGCCCCGCCGGGAGCGCCGGCCGGCAGCCAATCAATTTCTTCCCACAAATTCTGCCCCACATCAGCGATGTATAAATCGTTCGTAAGGCGGTCAAAGCTGAACCGCCAGGGATTGCGCAGGCCGTATGCCCAGATTTCGTTCCGTTTATCGTTGTCGTTTACGAACGGGTTGTCGGCGGGAATGGCGTAACCGGCGTCGTCGAAATCTATGTCCAGCCGCAAAATGGCTCCCAGCAGGGTGGACAGGTTTTGCCCGTTGCCCTGTGGATCGTTTTGA
This sequence comes from Chloroflexota bacterium, assembly GCA_024275635.1. Classification (GTDB taxonomy): domain Bacteria; phylum Chloroflexota; class Anaerolineae; order Promineifilales; family Promineifilaceae; genus JACKCC01. The sequence continues at coordinate 5,834 of JAJRYT010000187.1, forward strand.
TTGCCGCCGTCGCCCAGTCCGGCATAGAGGTAGCCGTCTGGCCCAAAAGCGAGTTGGCCGCCGTTGTGGTTGGCATAAGGTTGGGGCAGGGTGAACAGCGCCAGAGCGCTGTCGGGGTTGGCCTGGTTGGGGTTATTGGCGCTGACCTGGTAGCGGGCGATGACGGTATCGCCGTTGTTGTCGGTGTAGTAGACGAAGAAACGGCCGTTTTCCCCATAATCCGGGTGAAAGGCCATGCTCAACAACCCTTGTTCGCTGGATTCGGAACCGACGAGGGAGTCAATGTCCAGGAACGGCTGCGGCAAAACTGCGCCGTCTTGAATGATGCGAATTGTACCGTCCTGTTCAACCACAAACAGGCGTTCATCCCCGGCGTGGGTCAGGTAGACGGGCTTCACGAACCCGTTGGCAATGGGGGCCAGGCTGATGTGGGTGACGGCCGTTTCCGGTATCGGCGTGTTGGTGGGGAGCGGCGTGTCGGTGGCCGTGGGGGCGTTGGTCGGCTGTGCGGCTGGGGCAGCGGACGGGTTAGAGGTAGAAACGGCCGTAGGCGTATCTGGCGGTTTCTTTGTCGAGGTTATCGGCGGCGGCGAAATCAGTGAAGAAACAGTTGGGGCCACCGGCGGCGTGACAATACTTTCGTCCGCGCTTTGACACGCCGCCAATCCAACAAAAACCAGCGAAAACAATAAAAACCGTCTCATCATCAGCCTCCCCGCTTGCAAACACACTCACTTGCAAACTTGTCAACTCGCTTACCCGCTCTCCGCTAATCGCTTCCCATACTGCGCCTGGTAATACGCCTTAAACTCGCCGCTCTTAATCTTGCGCCACCACCATTCATTATCCTTGTACCAGTGCGCCGTTTTGATAATTGCTTCCTCAGCCGTATGGCGCGGCTGCCAGCCCAACGCCCTGATTTTGCTGATGTCCAGGCTGTAGCGGCGGTCATGGCCCGGCCGGTCGGCCACGTGGCGGATAAGGTCTGGCGATTTGTCCAGCGCCTGCAACAATATCTCCACCATCGTCAAATTTTCCATTTCTTCACCAGTGCCGATGTTGTACGCTTCGCCCAGTTTGCCCCGGTGCAGAACCAGGTCAATCGCTTCGCAGTGATCAATCACATACTGATATTCGCGCATTTGACGGCCGTCGCCATACACCGGCAGCGGTTCGCCATCCAGCGCATTGGTGGCAAACAACGGGACCACCTTCTCCGGGTACTGGTAAGGGCCAATATTGTTCGAGCCGCGCGTCATCGTGACCGGCAGGCCGTAAGTGACAAAGTAGGCGTTGACCATCAAATCGGCGCTGGCCTTGCTGGCGGCGTAGGGACTGCGCGGAACCAAAGGGTCGGTTTCCACACTGGAATAGCCGGCCGGGATGTGGCCGTACACTTCGTCGGTAGAAATTTGGTGAACCCGTTCCAGACCCAATTCCCGCGCCGCTTCCAGCAGGACATAAGCGCCATACACGCTCGTCTTCACAAACGCATCCGGGTCCATGATGGAGCGGTCCACGTGCGTTTCGGCGGCGAAGTTGACGATGGTATCCACCGCGTATTTTTTAATGGCGTCGGCGACGGCCGTTGCGTCACAAATATCCCCCTTAACAAACCGGTAACGCGGCTCGTCCGACACCTCAAGCAAGTTGTCCAGATTGCCGGCATACGTCAATTTGTCGTAAACGATGATGTTGTAATCGGGGTATTTATCGAGCATGTAAATGACAAAATTGGAACCGATAAATCCGGCGCCGCCCGTCACAAGGATGTTTTTCATGGGAAGGTTTCTCCAAATATATTAAGCGATGTAGTCAACACCGCCCTCTCTCTCTTTAAGAGTTGTAAGTTCTGAGTTAGATATTTCTGATCGCGGTGTCAATTGGTAATGTTTTTCATCAACCGTATTCAACATGAGGGTATTATTTTCCTCACGCACAGTCAGTTCAAGCAAAGCAACGCTGTCTTTGTCGGTGAACTGAAGCGCGATTGGCCGGCAAATCGCCATTGGATACCTTTCGTGGCACAAGGCAATATCTTGCATTACTTGAACAATGCCAAATCTATCCCCGGGGGATTTGGCCTGACATGGAAGCACGAACTGCGTTCCTCGCTTGTTTACGCCAACGTAAATCTCGTCAACTTCCACTTGACCTATATCTTTCACCGTTGTACGCAGGTGATTTTGAATAGAATAACACGTTAGTCCTGTGAAAATGTCTATTAGCCGATTGTATCGGGCGCGAGTCAGAAGCGCTTGCTCATCGGTTCCGGGCGCGTAATGACGCACGATTTCTGGGGTTGCATCAGGAATCTTGATAGGGTAATAATGAAAATTGGGTTCGATTTTACCAGGAGATGCCAGACGGAATGCGTATTCGCCTATGCCCATTCCGACAATAATCCACTCAGCGCTCTTTGGCGCGGTAGCCTGAATTGTTTCCGGTAGTTCCTGTCGAAATCGGAATGAATATGGAATGTCGCCGAGATTCTTTATGCGAGCAAAACCCAACTCAGAGGAAGCAAGGGCAAGCTCATCTCGATTGAAGTGTACAATAACGTCGCCAGTCTGATAATTCCTTCTAAAAACCCATTCTATGATTTTTCCATACTTACTCATGTGGTAACCTCTACTCCCCGTGTGATGATGAGATGAATTTGTAAATCAACCGCTCAAATTTTATTCCCTGGCCAACGCATTACAATGACTTCCTCGCGTAATTCCTCTTGGGTAGCAGTAGCAAACCTGGTTCTAAAAAGGTCAATTCGTTCTACCTTATAACCAATTTCACTGGCTATTTCCGCGATCAATTCGCCGGTACGAATCAAAATGCGTAGATAAGAGGCTTGATCGCCTACTACATATGCAAGTTGTGCTCCTGGTTTTAGAACGGCCGTTAGTTCGGTAAGATGTCTGGTCATGCCTCCGAAGTAAAGTTTAGTAACGCGTGCATAAAGTTTCTCAAACCCGGAAGTCTTCCCAAGTTCTATTCTTCGCTGTTCAATCTGATCGGCCAGTTTTTGAATCTTGGAATTATTCTCAATCCATTTGTCGTCATCATCAACTTTGTATACTCCCCTGGTATTCGACCTGAGAAGCTGCTTTTTATAACTTCTCACATGGGCCATGTCGGCAAAAAAGCCGAGGACCACAGATTCCAGGCGTGTAGTACGAGTATATTCTTTCTCGTTTGGATAAGGCGGCGAAGTAATAACGGCGTCAATCGAATTTGGAGAAATAATATTGCTAATATCCCTGGCGTCTGCCAGGTGGACTTTTGCTTCAGGAAAGCCTTTCCCTTGTACTTTTTGCAAATCATTTACCATTTTTTGAACTTCGTGGTTCCATGCAGCAACTACTGGGAAATCGGATTTGATCTTGCCGACCCCGACTTCTGGGCCAAATCTTAGGTTTCCGATATTGGTCACTAAAGCGTTACCTAATGCCAATAAACCGTATTTATATGCTGGTGATTGCTGAAAATTATTCAGATGTTCCAATAAAACAAGCGATTTATGCAAGGGAAGAGGACTTATTGAGTTTTTGATGAGGACTCGTTCAGCATGGGGATCAAGTTTGCGTAGATTTACATGGGGATCCGACGTTAATCTTCTATCGTTAATCCCTTGGTCGGAAAATGTTTTATAGGTTGCATCTGTGATTTCTTCAGCAATTTCCAGTAACTCATTTGGGTTTATGCCCCAGTTAACTTTCACGCTGGACGCGAAATGTGGAAATGGGTTCGCCTCAATACCTACAGATTTAATATGATTCAATTTAGCTTCTACAATTGTAGTACCCGTGCCACAAAAAGGATCGAGGATCATACCGTTCTTGTCCAGGCCAAAGTCACGGATGTAATCTCGGACTAAATGCGGCGGGTAAGATAGAACAAATCGATACCAATTATGAAAAGCTTTATCTTCAAAGTTGATGGTATTACTGTGGTTAGTTATTGCTCCTGAATTCTGGCGAGTAAAATCCTTTTCTTTTGGTTCAAATAGAGGAAGCGTCGGTTGTTTGTATTGTAATAGCATTTGATTCTTCACTTGTAACATCTCAATAAATCGCGGTAAAGACCTGCGAGGTTTCCATCAAGTGTGAATGTAAACCAGACAATGTGCAAAAACCTCGCAGGTCTCCGCTGAATATTGAGAAGATACCTTCACTTTACTAAATGGCAACATAGCAGTCTGGATTATACAGGATACAGGATGTTTTACCGATGAACCTGGTCCAAAAAATCATTGATCAGGCGGCGGGAGATGCTGGTTGGCGGCGGGATTTGGGGCAGGGTTTCGGGTGTGAACCAGCGGGCGTCGGCCATTTCGGCTTCTCCCAGTTTAATCTCGCCACTGTCGTATTCGGCGGTGAAGGCGATCATAAGCGAGTTGGGGAAAGGCCAGGGCTGGCTGCCAAAATAGCGAATGTTTTTAACAATCAGCCCCACTTCTTCGCAGATTTCGCGCCGGACGCAGCCTTCCAATGTTTCGCCCGGTTCGACGAATCCGGCCAGGACGCTGTATAAACCGGGTCGAAAATTGTGGGCGCGGGCCAGGAGGATTTCACGGCCGTTTTCCCCCTGCCGGGTCACGCGCACAATCATGGCCGGGGAGAGGCGGGGATAGCTGGTATGGCCGCAGTTGGGGCAGAGTTTGGCGCGTTCTTGGGGGTGGGTTTCGGTGTGGTTGCCGCAGCGGCCGCAAAATTGATGCGTGCGATCCCAATCCATAATTTGCACGGCGCGCCCGGCCAGCCAGAAACAGGCTTCATCCAGCAGGCCAAACAGCCGCCGCAGGCCATGAAAGGCCATGCCTTCCGGGGCTTGCGTCTGGTCATCCACTTCGACCGAGTAGCAGTGGATGGGGCGATCACTGTCCAGGTAGCCGAGGTATTGCTGGCGAACGGCCGTTATCCCCAATTCGGCCAACCCGTTCAGGCAGGGGATGCGCGCCGCTTTTTTTTCGCGGCGTACCAGTAGCTTTACTCCGCGAAAGATGAACCAGTAGGCGGGGCCAGGGAGAGTATCAGATGGTTGTGCCTGGGCAACAAAGGAAGGATTCACGTTTGCTCCAATTAAGGGTAGGCGGTTGGCGGCGGGGTGTTAGGGCCGGGGTAGCCGCTGCCCGGCGTGGGCGAGGGGCCGGGTGTGGGCGACGGGCCAGGGGTGGCGGTGGCGATGGGCGGAGTCGGCGTTCCTGGCGTGGTAGTAATGTTGGCGGGCGATGTGGGCGCGGCGGTGATTGTTCCGGCGGGCGGCGTAGCGGTGGCGGTAGCGCTGCCATCAGGCGGTTGGGTGGGACGGCCGTTCTCAATTGTAGGCGTGGCGCTGGGCGTGGCTGTTATGCCCGGCAGCGGCGGAATGGTAGTTGTGGGCGTGGCGGTGGGGATGCCGCCGGTGGCGTCTGGTTCAGGCGTGGGCAGATTGGTTGGCAGGGGAACGGCCGTTGCGCCGCTGCCCGGCGTCGCCGTACCTTCATCCGGCGGCGGAGTCGTATCCCGCGTGCCGTCGGAAGCGGGCGGCGTAACGCTAAAATCCGGCAGCGGATTGGGCCGGACAATGCGTTCTACCTGTAAATACCAGACCTGGCCAAAGGCAGGCGACTGGCTGCAGCCGATTGGCCCTTCATAGCGTTTCCAGATACCCTCCACCGTTAGAGTCGTGCCGGGAGGGACCAGGCGCAAAACCTGTTCAAATCCTACTCCGTTCAATTGAAATGTATCGCTGACAAGCGCCCAATGAATGACCGGGCCTCGATACTGGCTGCAATCCGGGTCGGGCTGGGGTGCGAATTTGCCGGTTACCCGAATGCGCCGGTTGCGATAAGCGAGAGGATCGGCGTTCAGCGTTTCAAAAGCTACTATTTGGGCTTCGCGGTCCTGATTGACTTCCCCGCCCGGCGTGGCCGTTGGGCGGAACGGTTTAAGCGGGCGGGCATTGTCTCGCGTTACCAGCCAGACGACGGCCAGCAAAGCAATCACAACAGCGGCAATGACTCCGATGGTTAAAATGCGTCGTTTTCGTGTTTCCGCGATTTGTTCTGTCATTGCCAAATAAATTTACTCCTGCTGTGAACCTCTGCGTAGCCACGCGCTCACTCGCGGTAACCGCGCGCCGCGATGGTGTACCCACCATTCGGCCAGCAAAATGATGAAAGCCAGTCCCAATAACCAGGGCCAAAATTCGCGCTGACCGACATCGCCTTCGGCGGCAGTTTTTACTGTCGTTTGCCCGATACGAACGGCCGTTTTCGGCTGGATGTTCGATTCGTCCTGGCTGAATAGATTGACGGCAAAGCTGCCTGCCGGCCGTTCGCCGCCTTCGTCGCGCAGATTAACCTGGTAAAGGCCCAGTTCATCCGTTTCGGTGAAGGCGAGCGCCTCTTCGCCCACGTCGGCTGTCCAGGTTGTGCCGTCGGGTTTGAGAATGGAAACGGCCGTGGCGTTGGCCCCTGGCGTAATCGAAACCGGACTGCCCGGTTGTAGACCGGAGGGCGCATCAAAAGCGCGGCCTGGGTTGAGCCAATTCGTAATATTAGCCATTAAAACAGGAAATGCAATTTGCAGCGGCAGATCAGAATCGCGCAGATCAAAGGCAAAGATGGCGATACGGTGGCCGCCGCGTTCGCCGGCGAGGATGAGCGGGCCGCCGTCAGCTTCCACCAATCGCTGCGCCCAGGGTGCGGTAATGGCCTGCGCCTGCCGGATGTGGACGTTACGCCAATCCACAAATCGCAGCAGCGGCGAATCGGCCAGACGCGTGGCGACGGTGTTGGAGAAGGTTCCGGTGACGACCAGCAAGTCCTCTGGAGAACTGGCGGCAATAGCGCCCGGCTGGGGGTTGATGATGAGCAGGTCGGCCGCCGGGATTGGGCTGGGCAGCGGGACGCCGTCGAAAACGTAGAGGTCAAACTCCCCGTCGCTCAAGTCGCTGCCGGGACTGGCTTTGAAGGCTTCGACGCCGGGCAGAACGGCGTACACTTGCTCCAGAAACAAGTTGCCTTCGGTGACGAGCAGGACGCGGTTGCTGACGCCGCCTTCGTGGACGGCCCAGGCAATGTCGTCGAGGGGTAAAAAGTCGCCGGCGTGGTCGGATAGGGCTGCCTGGATGACGGCCGTTCCCTCCGGCAAATCCCAGGTGACATTGGTTACACGCCCGGCGGGAACTGTGATGCGGCGGGAATCAAACAGCGCGCCGTCTAAAGTTAAACTCAGCAGCGTCTCTCGATCCTGTAAGCCTTCGTTGGCGACGCCGGCTAGCAGCTGCGGCCCGGCGTCTGTGCTTCGCGTAGCCAGTGCAGTCAAGGCCAGGTTTTCGCCGCTGACGCCGATGGGGATGTAGATGGTTTCAGCGGGCAACGGCGGCAAATCATCCGGCAGGCCGCCATCGGAGACAAGAATAATGCGGGCGTCGCGGAATCCTTGCGCGGCGCCGGCAGCCAGGGCAAAGGCCGATTGCCAATCGGCGGGCGCGGGATCGGGCGTTGTTTCATTCAGGGCGCGGCGCAAAATGGTGCGGTCGCCGGTGGCCGCAGCCAAAACGGATGGTGTCTGGCCTACTTTGATGAGGGTCATCTGGCTGCTGCCGCTCAAATCATTGATTAACTGGGCGATCTCGGCTTTGGCGGCGTCGAAGCGAGTCGGCTCAACGTCGGAAGCCTGCATAGAGGCGGAGGCGTCCAGCAGTACTACGATGCTGCCGCTGACGATAGAGGGGACGGGCAGAAACGGCCGTGCCAACGCCAAAACCAGGGCCAACAAAATCAATAATTGCAAAATCAGCAGCAAATTACGACGCAGTTTTTGCCAGGGGGCATTCGCCTCCCGGTCACGCAGCAGCTTTTGCCACAGCATCGTGCTGCTGACCAGCATCTCCCGCCGCCGCAGCCGCAGCATGTAGAGCAAGATAATCGGCAAGGCCAGCAAGCCAAGCAAGAGGAAAAGAGGGGTTAAAAATGACACGATTATGTTATGGACGCGGTCCTAGAAATTTGTTCCCGTTGAAATGGATCATGTGGTCGGGTCTGTCAGCAATCCATACTTCCGTTTCCCAGGCAATATCCAGCAGGAAATTTTTGAAGGCGCTGAAATCAAGGAAAGCGGTCACATAAATCGGATCAGCCTGATAATCCAGGAGCATTTCTTGTAACTCTAATTGTCGTTTGGGGGATATAGGCCCGTGAGAGGTGACAGCTTCAATCAGGTAAAGCCAATTCCGTTTTTCGTCGTATAATACTACGTCTGGTAGTTTGTCGTGACTGGGTGTGGGAATGCCTAATTTCGTGAATCCTGCTTCATCTATATGCAGAGTTTTGTTTGCTGTATCCCCTAAGTACAACAATGTCGCCCCTGGCGCAAAACGCGGCCCAAATTCTTCAATAATCGCCACTTGCAATTTGTTGTGCGCTCCTGGTGAAAGACGATATTCGATATTGCCCGCGATGGTCAGGGGGATCAGTTGTTGTTCTCGTTGCTGGCGGTAGGTTTCAATCAGGGCGCGTTGATTTTCTAAAAATGCTTGCGCGGCGACGGCCCAGGCTGACGCGCCATAGGCGCGAATCGTTTCCAGAAACGGGATGGAGGGAGCGTAGTGTGTGCGCGGGCTGTTGGTAGGCAGCGTCGGGTCGTCAGGATGGCGCAGCGCAACACCCGCTTGAACAAACTGGTGAATTACCTGGCGACGGATCGTTTCACGGGTGTTTTCAGCATAGCGGCGATCATACCGCGTTTGTATTGCTTCCAATATGTCATGAATGCGTAAGCTTCGCTGCCGGGCTTCTTCCCAGGGAGTCGCTTCTGATAGCTGCGCCAATACCAACAAAGTCAGGGCAGCCATCTCGTTTTGCTGTTTTCCCGGCAATCCTAATGTTTGCAATATCTCTTGCGCTTCTTGAATTTTTCCCATATGCCACCGTGTCTCATAAAAAGTTGGAAAATCGGCCGGTAAGTAACCGGTTGATCGTAAAACTGCGAATACGACGTCGTCCAAATGGGCGGGTTGAGTCTGGCGCACCTGCTCGCCGATCTGTTGGATGACTGCGAGCGGCGGTAGTGGCAAGGCGCGTAATTCTGTGGCGTTGACCCTGATTGACTGACAGATTTAACATTTGAACATTGACAACATCATAATCGCTCCAACGAATGAAGTTCATACATGGGCTGGTAGAACTGTTTCCAAGATGCAATGGCTGGTTCTGGGTCAGGATTGGGTGGCAACCATAA
>JAJRYT010000188.1 GCA_024275635.1 Chloroflexota bacterium
CAATGCAACTTTACTCGAGTACGAATATTTGAACATCGCATAAAAAGAGTGACATGCAAATATTATTTGAATACAAACCCACGCGGTCGAGTACGGTTTGGAAGCAATCTGTTAGGAATGTACAAAGTCGAGCTTAGTATTGTAACGCAGGAGATGTAAGATGTTTAAGAGACAATCAGATCGCCGCCAGGTGGAAGAGATCGTTCGCTCGCAAAACCGTTTACCGCCTGGGCAGTCACTAACCGAAAAGTTTCCCGTGTTGCATTACGGGCCAACGCCGCGCGTAGATCTGGCGACCTGGGATTTGAAGTTGTTTGGCCTAGTAGAGGAAGAAATTATTTGGAATTGGGAAGCGTTTAACCAACTGCCGCGCACCAAAATCAAGCTGGATTTGCACTGCGTGACGCGCTGGTCGCAGTTTGATATGGATTGGGAAGGGGTTTCGCTGGGCCAGTTGGTGCGTGAAGGATTTGTCGCGCCCAAGCCAGAAGCGAAGTTTGTGGTGCAGCGCTGCGAGTATGGTTACACGACCAATACGCCGATTGAGTTAGTTTTGCAAGATAATTTTTTGCTGGCGACGCATTATGACGGTAAACCGATTACGCCCGATCATGGCTACCCCCTTCGTGGTCTAATTGGCTCGTTTGCCGACCGCAGCGAGCCTAAAACGGCTTACTTGTGGAAAGGGGGCAAATGGCTGCGCGGTCTGGAGTTTTGCGCTGATGACCAGCCTGGTTTCTGGGAGAAAGCCGGCTATCATAATGAGGCTGACCCCTGGAGGGAAGAACGGTTTAGCGGCGGGAGCTGGCTAGGTCGGTTCTGAAACGTGATGCGTGAAACGTAAAACATGAGACTATACAGGTGGACACAGAGTACACAGAGGCGGCTCAGAGAACACGGAGAGAAAAAAGAGAAAAAACCTTTGTGTTCTCTCTGTGCCCTCTGTGTCTTCTCTGCGAATCTCTGTGTCCTGTATAGTCACGTTTGCGATTTAATAAAATCCTCGTTCCTTAGATGTGGAGTAAGCGTTCACTCTCCCCTGGAGACTTTTGAAGTTTTGACGCTCTGTGTGGTTGTGTACTCGACTGCAAAACTTCAAAAGTCTGTTGGCGGCTGAACGGTTACGATGTGGATTTCCAATTCACATCTAATTGTAAAGATAATTTTGTCAAAAATGAACCACGCCTACTTTTTACGTGCCAGATGTAAAATTTCCAGCGCTTTACTTTCATCCAATTGCAAGCCTGTTTTTTCTGTCATCTGTTGGTAATCGTCCGTTTTTCATTCCTTTAGACTATTTGGCGATGTTTTTAGCGGCTATTTACCTCGTTTCGCCGCTCTTACTCCCAGTCATGATGACCGGCTGTGACCGTGTACCCATGTTTCCTTATACCGGCAGCATACCGCCTTTCTGTTTCGATGGCTTGCTCACGGCCGTTTATCGGATTCAAATCCGCATACAAGTCCGGTACTAGGCAAATCCCGTAATCCATCACAATCTGGCTGGCCTGGTTACCGTCTTTGTGCGCTTTGAAACGAATTTCCGGGGTCATACTCGTATACCCTACATATAAACAGGGATGGTTGGCGCGGCGTTCGGGATTAATATCCCGGAGATTGGGATGGGTATTTACCGCATCCGTTCGTAGCAAGATCACATAGACATGAAACTGGCCTCCTTTCAATTGCGGCCGTGCCTTGCTCACCGCTCGGTTCGTAAACGGCCGTCCCTTAATCTCTTTCCGTGTGCGACAAACTGTCTGGTACCCTGGCGATGTCAGATGATAGAAAGGTTCGCGCATGGCAAACGCCAGCGTGCATAAATCATGCAGTCGGGCAATCCCGTGGGCGGTGAGCGAATAACAGCCATCTTTCAAGGCGACGTACTGCCGCTTGACACACCGATCCTGCCACGTCGCCTCCCAATCAGGCGGAAGGCCGCGCCAGAAATGGCACGCCTGCACGTAACCGGCTGCCACCGCCGCCGATTCGACGCGCCCTAACTGATACAAGGCCAGCAGCAGCGCCAGCGCCTGCTCAATCGGCTTCGTCGCGTGCAGCCGGGGCATCGGATCAAACTTTACGACTCTAACCGTTTTCATATCCTTAACTTTTTCCCAGGGCTATCGCCGAAGTCGTATTTCCGCGTATTCCCCAGCGCGACAAAGAATCATGGCCGTTCATAAACCCTGCTCATCTGCCAAACGTCTAATCGCTGCGTCTGCATCGGCCAATGCCTCCGCTACCGTCTCGTATGCCTTCTCGCTTTCCCACACCAGCCCGCCTTCATCTAGCACGCGGATAAGCAAATCGCTGTATTCGTCCCGACTAATCTCGATACGGCCGTCTTGCACCACCAGACAATGTTCGGATACGGCTCATCAAATAAGGTAGTCATCGTTAAATCGTAAGCGTTCAGCTATCAGCATCTCAGCTAATCAGCCAGCCGTTTTTCCCTGAAAAATGGCTTATAAGCGAGCAGGGCCGACTAACAATTGTCTAATTCCACCCGCGTAACCGGATTGTATCTTCTCGAAATTTCGGGGCAAAGATTACAAAAGTTTCAAAACGGGCGCTATGCAGACAATATGTTGTTAAAACTTTTGTAATCTCCCCAGTTTATTGAGAAGATACACCGGATTTTTAATAAAAATCATCCGAAGAGACAAACAGCATTCTTTTCCACTGTTTATCTTTCCATGGGAGGGAAACACACACGAACACATTATGTTTACTCAGTCCCCCTTATTTCTCCCGTTTCGTGGTCTTGATAATGGAAGCAACTTTAGTTGTCTATGAGGAAGGTTAAAACGAAGCCGGCAGTTCAAACGCCAATTGGGCCGCTATCGCCTGTGCCTGGCCTTGCAGCGCCTGGCTCCGATCAACATCGCCCTGCCGGGAAGCATAAGCTGCCCAGGCCCACATCGTTAACGCTTCCTCCCGTTTTGTGGACGCATTTCCAGAATGCCGGCGTAATTGGCGGGAGCTTTCCGCAAAGCAAGCCGGCGCATCATATTCCTGGTTTTCAATCGTCAGCGGCAAACCGGATGGCGACCATTGGTCGGCTATCTGGCCGAGTATGCGCCAGATGGCCCCCGATACTCGCCCTTGACCAACATATGCCAATGAGGACAAAACACATTGAGCCGCTGCTAACGCCTCTTCAAGCTTACCCTGCCCTAAATATGCCTGGGCCAAATAACGATATACCTTCGGTTTTTCCAGCCAATTGACAACGCGGGCGACATCTTCTGACAAGGAAATAACTTTTTGTAATGTAGTTTCGGCCGTTTCAAACTGTTCCCTGCGGGTTGCATTCTCAGTCAAAGCGGCGCCCAAATTAGTCCGGTAAAACAGACCGGCATATCTGTCTCCAATCGCCTCGACGATAGCCAACGCTTCCTTGTATAACGGGATAGCGCCGGTCGGATTACCGCGTAAATGAGCTAATTCCCCCATTTGATTCAAAGTGGCGGCTATCCCCGATTGATCATCTAATTCTCGATATAAACTCAATATACTGATTAGCTCATGAGCGGCCTGGTCATATTGCCCCAATTGGCAGAATAAGCGGGCTTGTTCGGTTCTGTTCAAGACGATGGTTTCAGGGTCTAAGTCCTGAAGATCGAGTTGGTCACCCATTTCTTCTAGATAAAGCAAGGCGCGATTGTGTCGGCCAGATTCGATGTAAATGCGGCTGAGTAAGCTGAGGCTTTGCGTGATGACGGGCATGTCGTGTTGGGCGTCGCCAATAGAAAGAGCGCGGTTGGCAGCGGCAGCGGCTAGTTCAGTATCGCCCAGGTAAAGGTGCGCTTCGCCTTTATTTAACAACGCATGGGCCAATTCATCTTCGGCATTGACCAGCCAGGCTACTTGTTCAGCCTGAGTGGCGTCTTCCAACATGGCCGCAAAATCAGCTTGTTTCAGGTAGACGCGGGCCAGACCGTTCCAGGCGTGGGCTTGGGCGGTTAAATCGCCGTCCATTTCGGCTGTGTAGCGCATGGTCATGTAGGTTTGGGCTGCTTCGACCAGCCGGGCTTGCATTTGTAAGAGGGTTCCCAACCGTCGCTGCAGGCGCATCTGCCGGGCAGCGTCGTGGGATTGTTCAGCTAGAAGGAAGAGCGCCTGACCATAATATTCGATGGCTCCTTCGGGGTTAGACATGTCTTGAGCGCGGACGGCGGCCATTTCATACAGTTCGGCCGCTTTTGACTTTTCACCAGCCAATTGGTAATGCTCGGCGACGAGTCCGGCGTATTCAGCGATTCGTTCGCCGCTTTGTTCCGCCAGCCAATCGGCTACTTGTTTGTGAAAGATGGGCCGGTCGCGGAGCAGCACGCTTTCGTAAGTCACCTCGCGCAGGATGGCATGTTTGAAGTAGTAGGTTTGTGTGCCGGTGAAGATGGAGGTATGCCGTTTGAAGATCATCTCCCGTTTTTCCAGGGCTTGCAAGGCGGCTATTGTTTCACTGGCGTGGAGGGGGTCGTCGGCCAGGCTGTTCATGTGGATGACGGCGCTGTCCCAGAATGTACGCCCGATAACGGCGGCGCGTTGGAGGGTGGTGCGTTCCAGTTCGGATAAACGGTCTAAACGGGCTTGAAGGACGCCGGTCAGGGTGGAGGGGACGCGGATATTATCCAGGGGGGTAGCTTGTATCTGCCAGGTATCTTTTCCGGCCAGGATGAGGCCGTCTTCGATAAAGACTTTGATGAGTTCTTCGACGTAGAAGGGGTTGCCTTCGGCTCTTTTGACAACCAGGTTGCATAAATCAACGGGGATTTTGGGGAGCTTGCGCAGGATGTCGGTAACGAGCTGGCGGCTTTCAGCTTCAGTGAGAGGTTGGAGATGGAGAGTGGTTTGGGAAACGGCCGTTTTCCCATTCCCATCGGCCTCTAATTTGCCCCACTGTGTGCGTCGTTCAAATAGAGACGGCCGTGTTAAGCTGAAAATGAGGAGCGGGGCGTTACGACATACGTCTACCAGGCGGTCAATCAAATCTAACGATGCATCATCAGCCCAATGGACATCCTCCAGGAAGAGAAGCGTAGCTGGGGTGTTGGCAGTGATTTGTTTAAAGAAATCAATAAGATAGCCATAGGCGCGATTGCGAACCTGGGGTGATTCTGTCGGCGCAACTGCAATTTGTCTTCTGGAGGTGAGGTCGAGACCGATGAGCTGCCCAATAGTGCGGGCGCGGATACGGGTATCTTCCAGCGACCAGCCGCTAAGCTGATGCATCCCTCGTACCAATTTCTCTGCGACGCGGCGCGAGGAGTCGCTGTCCTGGATATCGAAATGGGCAGAGAGCATATTTCGTATGAGGGAATAAGGCTGTTGGCTCATACGTTGGTCGGTTTGCCCTTTGAACAGGGGAATCTCCTCTGGTTGTGCCTGTACCCAATCGTTGAATTCCTGGATAAGGCGGGATTTGCCGACGCCAGCTTCGCCCGCAATGGTGATGATCTGGCCTCTACCAGTGGAAACGGCCGTTTGCAACCCATTCTGCAGCAGCGCCATTTCCTCATCTCGGCCGACCATGCGCGTTTCCACGCCTTCTACCCCCCTGCTGGACAGAAGCGAGCGGCGCGGTTTAGCGCCCAGCGCCAGATAAACCTGTACCGGATCACTCTTGCCCCGAATGATGACCGGCCCTAACGGTTCTGTATTAAAAATGCCACGCACGAGCAAATACGTCTCATGGGAAATCAAAATGCCGCCAGCGGGGGCTGCGCGTTCCAACCGGCTGGCGACATTCACCGCATCGCCAATAACTGTGTATTCATCCCTTGAGCCAACACCGCCCAGCAGGACAGGGCCGGTGTTGATGCCGATGCGTAGTTGTAAATCGGGAATCAAATTCTCGTTTGTTTGGTTCGATAAAGATCGAGAGGGTCGGAAACTATTTACCTGGGCATTCAGATCATTAACAAATTCACTGAGGGCGGCCCGCATGGCCAGGGCGGCTCGAATAGCGCGCTCTGGATCATCTTCGCGGGCGATGGGAACGCCAAACAGTCCCATGACGGCATCGCCGATATGCTTGTCTATTTTGCCGCCCTGATTGGTGATCGCTTTATCCAACTGCTGCCAGAGCAGATTCATAACATCCAACATATTTGTGTCGGGGACAGCGTGAGCGACGTTAGCGAAGCCGGTGACGTTGGCAAAGAGAATGGTTACTTGCTTACGTTGGGCGGTGCGCTGGATTGATTGTCGGGGCCCGCCGGATTCTAAGGCGGCCAATTGTTCGCGTAAGGCGGCCAGGGTTGTATCTACGACAGTGTTTCCCAAAAGGATGCGTTGGGTGTCCAGAGTGGCGATGGCGTGTTGAAGTTGCTCGCGTTTGCTCATAACGCAAAATGCTCCATCCTGGCGATTTCTTCGGTGGCGCCTAGTTGAGTATAAATGGCCTGGGCTTGCTGCCACAAGGTTTCCCCGCGTTGATGATTCCCCCAGCGTAGTTCATAGGTGGCCCATGTAAAGAGGGAATGGGCTTTTTCCAGCCTGATTCCGGTGTTGGTTGCGGAAAGGAGTTCCAAGCTTTGCTGGAAGCAATCAGTGATTGTATAGGCCTGGTTGTTGATCCGCACGGGGAGATCGGTTGGAGGGAGTTCAATGGCAATCATGCCCAGTTCACGCCAGGCGATGGCGCAGAGCTTGCGGGCGCTGGTTCCTTGTCGTAAAAATTCGTCCTGGGTTGTTGTGGCCAGAACTGCGCGTATTTGGTGTAATGCGTTGGCTGGCGTTTGTTCGGCCAGACGGAGCCGCGCCAATTCGATCTGGTTGGTGACACGAGGAAGCGGTTGGGTAGTTTGTTGGATAAGTTGCTGACCGCGCTCCAGCCAAAAATGGGCCTGCCGGAGAAGTTCACTCTGGGCAACGGCCGTTTCCGCTGTTTCTTGCTGGGTTAAATAAAGCCGCCCTAAATCTGTTGCCGTCAGGATTCGTGAAGACACATCACCACTTTTCTCGGCCAAAATGAGGGCCTGCTTGAGATATGACTCGGCCTCCTCCGGCTCGTTTTGCAGTTGGGCGACTTTACTCAAATCGCGTAAGCTGTCTATAGTTCCATGATGATTGCCAATATCGCGGGCAATTTCTGCGCTTTGCTGCCAATAAATTGTGGCCGTGACGTAATCATGTTGGGCAAAGGCGATACGGCCGAGGTTGTGAAGCATAATGCCTTCCCATAAACCATCGTTAATCTCACGGAAGAGCGCGCGGGCTTTTTTTGTTGCCGCTTGGGCCTGATCGAACTTGCGTAAAACGAGACCAATCGCGCCGATAAGCGCCTGACTGTAGGCTGTTTCTCGCGGGGCGCCAATTTGGGCGCTGATCTTGAGCGCTTCCTTGCTCAATGCCAATGCTTGCTGTAGATCGCCCAGATGGATATAAGCCCATCCCTGAGTGACCAGGGTCGTTGCCAGCTCGCTCGTGGCGGCGCTGGCCCGCGCTGTTTTTTCGGCTTGCTGCGCTGTTTCCAGCGCGACACGGTACGCGCCCTGAAAGCTTTGGATGAAATACATATGGTGATAGGCACGGGTGACAGCATCTAAATCGCCAGCTTGTTGGGCAATGGCGTGCATTTCGGTGAAGGCGATAATGGCCTCATCAAAGCGAGATTGCTGGTTTAATGCCTTGCCCAGGGCTTCGTTGAGTTGGATTCGCTGGGCCAGGGTGTTCTCTGTTTGGGGGAGGAGTTTGAGCGCATTTTGGAAATGCCGAACGGCCGTTGCCGGGGCGAAGTCAGCTGCGGATTGCTCGGCGATCCGTGTGTACCAGATTACTGCCTCGGCTGTGTCTCCGGCTTGTTCCAGGTGATGGGCGTAAACAGCCGCCAGATTGGTAAGGTGGTTCGCTGCCTGATTACGGAGCCAGGCGGCGCACTGCGCATGACTGGCCTGGCGCTGCGGCTGGGTACAAGACGTGTAAACGATGCGTTGCAGCGTGTCATGCCGGAAACGATATTCTTGAGTCCCAGGAAACAGCGAGGTGGTGTGCTGGTGAATGAGCGCTTGCTGGGCCAGGTTATGTAAGGCTGCGTCTATCTGCCGGGTGGTAACAGCCGGGTTCTCACCCTGGATGAATTCGGTAACGGCCGTGTTCCAAAATACCTGTCCCATGACGGCTGCTTTTTTTAAGATATCTTTCTCGATGGCCGTTAATCGCTCCAGTTGTTTATTGATCAGCCAATCCAATGTTAATTTACCGCGCAAATCATTTAATTGGCCTAATTGAACCCGCCACTGTTTGCCGCTTTTGATGATAACGCCAATTTCACCTAATACTTCGATCACTTCTGTAACGAGGAAAGGATTGCCTCTGGTCGCTTCCGCCAACAAGTCGGATAGACGCAGCGGCAGCCGGGGAATGTTTTGCAGGCGGCTGGCGATCAGGTGGCGGTTATCAATGGGAGAAAGCGGGGCGAGATCAAGCCGGTTATAGGTCAATGTGTTAAAGGCCAGGTGTGATTGGAGTGCGGGCCATCTGGTTAACAGAGCGGGGCGGGCCAGGTAGACGATGAGCAACGGCCGTTCCGCACAAGCATGTACCAGATATTCCAATAAGTCCAATGACCCTTCATCAATTAATTCCAAGTTCTCAAGGAATATGACCGCCGGGTTGTTTTCGGTAACGGCCGTAAAAAATTTAGCCAAATCCTGAAACGCATACTCACGCTGGCGGCGGGGGCCATGGAGGAAATTTTGCAAAAATAGGCTGTCGCTAAAATCAAAACCAAGTAAATGGCCGATAAAATGTGCCCGTTCCCGGGCATGCCCGTCATCATCAGGCAGTACGCTCATGATGCCTTCTATCAATTTAGCGCGGGCTGCCGAAGGGCTGCTGCGCCGGTGAATATCAAAATAATTAGCCATCAAGCGGTGCATTGCTGCGTAAGGCGTACTTGCTAACCCGATTTCGGCCGTTCCCTTAAATACATGGATCGGAATGGGTTGTAAGGCCAACAATTTTTCAAATTCAATCCGCAAACGAGATTTGCCTACCCCGGCCTCGCCCAGAATCGTAATAACCTGCACCGATCTGCTTTCCAGTGTCGTCTCCAATATAAATTGCAGACGCGCCATTTCATCGCTGCGGCCAACAAACCGGGCTTCGCCGGGGACAGATTCGCGGTCCACATCTTGCAGCGCATGATGTCTTTCCCGCAGGACAATATGAGCTTGCATGGTGTCATTCGTTCCCGGCAGCAAAAACGGGGGCAGCGATTCTGTCTCAAAATTATGTTGGATTTGAACATACGTATCGTCGGAGATGAGAATATGGCCGATAGGCGCCATTTGTTCCAATTGATTGGCAACGGCGACGACATCGCCAACGGCCGTATATTGGCTGCTGCTGCCTACCTTACCAAACACGACCAGGCCAGAATGAACCCCAATTCGCATTCCCAGGCCCAGCGCTGCCGGTCGCTGCCCCAGCGGGCCAGTTTCACGAAGGTTTTTTTGCTCCTGGTTAAACAGGGCCAGTTCCATTTGCATATCCAAAGCGGCTAACACAGCCCGTTCTTTGCAATCTACCAGATTTGTGGCGACATGAAACAAAGCGACGACGCCATCGCCGATGTGCTGGTCAATCTTGCCCCCCCAGGCGGCAATGACGCCATCTAATTTTTGCCAAATGGCGTTAATCGTATCGCGCACTTCTTCGGCATCCATCGTTTCCGACATGGCCGTAAAGCCCGACAAATCGGCGACCAGGACGGCCATATTTTTTTGCTGATTATCGGGAGAAATTGTTTGTAAGGTTAGCAGCTTTTCTTGCAGAGCCGATGTTGCTGTATTGATCACGTCAACATCTAAGATGTCACGATGAGACTCCAATACTAAAATGGCCTGTTCAAGCTCTTGGCGAGTGGTCACTTGGTTATCCAATTCAATAACAACAACTGGCGTTTGGTGAATTCCCACTTGACTCGATAATGTAAAACGGTGTGTCGAGCCGTTTTACACTGGCTTTGATAATGCAGAATGCCAATGCCCAGAGAATTTGAGGGCCTGCAAGGCTTTATTCATCAACTTCGCAGGTCCGAATAAGTTTTTATATCTTAAAGAATACCGATCATATGCTGATTATATAATGATACAAGGCGAGATGCGAAACGACGGCTAGGCTTTTTGGGCCATTTCCTCGCCGAAATCCAATAGAGCGCGAACCCGTTTGTCATTGGGCGCTTCAGCATAGACACGCAGCACTGGTTCCGTGCCTGACGGCCGTATCAACAACCAACTGCCATCAGCCAGATAATACTTCACGCCATCCGTCGTTTGAATACTTTCCACAATGACGCCGGCAATTGTCTCCGGAGCCAGATTCAATAGCAGTTTGACCATATCTGGTTTAGCGATAGAAGCGGTGAGTTTCAAATCTGTCCGCGCATACTGGGCCGGGCCATATTTTGCCAATAAATCATCAACCAATTTATGCAATGGTTTGTCGGCGTTAGCTATAACTTCCAATAGGAGCAGCCCCAACAAAACACCGTCTCCTTCCGGGATATGCCCCTGAACACTCATGCCGCCCGATTCTTCGCCGCCCATCACGACACCGCCGGCCAGCATGTGATCGGCGATGTGGTTAAAACCAACCGGCGTTTCAATGACTTCTAGGTCATATGCCTGGGCAATCCGGTCAATCATGCGAGTTGTAGATACAGTGCGTACCACTTTACCGCGCCACCCTCGCTTTTCCAACAAATAGTGCAGTACCAGGGCAAATATGCGGTGCGGGTCTACAAAATCGCCACACGCATCCACGGCCCCAATGCGGTCAGCGTCGCCATCTGTGGCCAACCCGACATCCCAGTGACCGGCCTGGATGGTGGAACGCAGCAGGCCCAAATGTTGGGCGATAGGTTCCGGGTGAATGCCGCCAAAGCCAGGATTCATTTTGTGACGGATGTTTTGAATATGCGTGCGGCCTCGTGCCAGCATCTCGCCAATAATACCGCGCCCGGCGCCGTACATACCGTCGGCTACCACATGCAGTTCACCGGCCGAGATACAATCTAGATCAACTAATGTGCTGAGATGTTCGTAATAGGCCCAGGTGGGGTCAAATTTATGGATAATGCCCTGGCGCAGCGCCGTTTCCAAATCCATCAAATCAGGGCTGTGTCCAGCCGATAGATTGCGCTCCAGTAGATGTTCTACCCGCTTGTTTTGAGCCGGGCTGGCGCTGCCGCCATAACTGGCTTTGAGTTTGACGCCGTTGTAACGCGGCGGATTGTGACTGGCTGTGATCATGATGCCGGCCGTGGCTTTTTTATGGACAATGGCGTAGCTTATGGCCGGGGTGGGCGTATCGGCGCGGGCCAGCCAGGTTTCGATTTTGTTGGCGGCCATGACGCGGGCTACCTCGGCTGCATACCGGTCGGAAAGAAAACGGGTGTCGTAGCCGATGATGACACTGGGATCGGCGTTGTTTTCTTCGCGGATGAAGTCGGCTATGGCCTGGGCGACTAGCCTCAAGTTGGCAAAGGTAAATGTGTCGCTGATAACGGCGCGCCAGCCGTCTGTTCCGAATTTGATGGTCATGTTAGCTCCTTGATTCTGGGTAGGTTAAGATGAATAGCAGGTCGTTGACATTGGTGCCTGTGGGGCCGGTTCGGATATGGCGTTGAGCCGGTGGAACATATTCCATCTCTATCTCTGTTTCTATCATATCTAGCTGGCGAAAGAAAGTGTAGCTATCGTTGTTGGCGAGGTAGGCAGCGGGGGAGAGTTGATGATGGCGGGCGGTAACGGCCGTTTCCCCTGTTACCATTGCCCCGGCCGCATCGGTAGGGCCGTCTTCGCCGTCGCTGGCAAAGGAGATGACAACCCGGTTCGCCCATCCTTCCAGGGCAATGGCGGCGGCCAAAGCCAACTCCTGGTTGCGACCGCCCTGACCCTGCCCGCGCAGGGTAACGGTTGTTTCGCCGCCTAAGATGATGCAGCGGCCGGCCGGCGCGTCTTTCGCCAGCGCTGCGGCCACTTTGCCAATCTCGCGGGCTTCGCCTTCCAGTCGGGTGGTTAAAATTTGAGCGATGAAGCCCATTTGGGCTGCTTTGGTCATGGCTGCGGCGGCGGCTTGTTGTAAGTCGCCGATGATGAGGTGCCGATTTTCGCTGGGTAGTGGGGACAGGGGCGGCTGTTCGGATTCCAGGGCTGTCAGGAGACGCTGCCAAACGGCCGTCTCTAACCTTTCTGTAATTTGATACCGGGCCAAAACAGTCAACGCCGCGGTGCGGGTTTCAGGGACAAACACGGTTGGCCCGCTGCCGATGGTTTCCAGGGGATTGCCGATGACGTCACTAAGAATGAGGCTGACACAGGCGGCTGGCGCGGCAGCGCCGGCCAGACCGCCGCCTTTTGCCCGATCAAGTTGGCGGCGGACACAGTTAAGCTCATTGATTGTGCAGCCGGAGGCCAGCAGCGCCTGGTTAACCTGCAGCCAGTCGGACAGCGGCAAGATTGGCTGCGTCAGCAGCGCCGATGCCCCGCCAGAGATGAGGAATAAGACCAGATCGTTTTCTGTTGTTGAAGATAGCAGGCCGAGTACGGCCGTTCCGGCGCGAACACTCTCTTCGTCGGGGAGGGGGTGGCCGGATAGGAACAGTTGGAAGGCAGAAGGCGGGCGGTGGGGAAAAGCATTTTCGACTTCCGAGCGCCAATCCCGGGTTGTTTTCTTGGTGATCAGAATAGCCTCTGTAAGCGTGTCGCCTAAAATGTCGGCGGCGGCCAGGGCCATGGGGACGGCCGCTTTGCCCACACTGATGAGAAAGATTTGCCCCTGTCCCCAATTAATCGGTTCTGAGCCGATGGTCAGGATACGGCCGTCTCGTTGTAAATGGCGTTTGACGGCCGCCGCCGGATCCACAGCGGCCAGGGCGGCGTCAATTATTTGGGCTGCTTGTGCCGGAAAATCTTGAAACTGCGGTAACTGAGTCATGGTACTTCTCGTGAAATATGGCAATGATTAAAAACTGGAAACAAGTTTCCCTATGGTTGTACGGCCGTTACCGCTTCCCCAGCAGCTTCTTGCGGCGTTTGGGCTAGAGAAACGACATCAAAGACAGCATTGCCCAATGCTTCCATGATTGGGCTGCTGGGGGCGGCCGGGTCGGGCTGGGCACGTTCTAATTCTAGCTGTATGAAATTCAGGTAAGTATCATCATTAGGCCACACAGTAAAGGCCTGATGGCGAGATGGTAAGCGGTTTTCTACCAGGCTCCACTCGCCCAGGTAGGGGCTGGAGATGAGCAAATCGAGCATCTCGGCTGCCAGAGCGCGCCTGGTAGGATCGGCGGCGCTGATGGCCCAGGCCCAGCCATCCACCAGCGGCGTCAGCGGGCCATTTGGCCCGGCGATGACTGCATAGCCAGGAGAAAATTCGGGGGTTCTCCCGGCTAGATATTGCTCGGCGGTTGTGAGAGCGAAGACGGCCGTTCCCTCCTGAAAAAATTGCCAGGTTTCCTCTATGGCGGCCATGTTGCTGCTTTGTTGCAAAATGAACTGATTTGAGCGGCCCTGATTTAACTGCTGCAAGGCCATCGTCAGCAGCGGCGCATCCAGCGCCGGTTGGCCGGCTTCATTCACCAGCGTGCCGCCTTCTGCCAGATAAAACTGGAGCGCTAAATTGGCGCCTTCCTGCCCCGCTGCCGGGAAGATTAAATTAGCATTTTTGGTGGCGATCAATTCGTGCCAACGGAGAGGGGGTGTGCTGGTGATGACACTGCCCTGGTAAGCCAGGTGAGTCAGATTGGTGATGATAAAAGGGTAGCCAATTGTCTGTTCCCCACTGCGCGATAAAGAACGGGCGGCCGGGTACAAATCATCTAATGCTGCCGGATCGATGAGGTCATCCAATGGGTAGATGAGGTTTTCATTGGCCGCGGCGGCCAGTTGGTTTGTGGGCAGCATGATAAGGTCAGGCAAAATGTTGGGGGCAACATTGGCCCCGGTACGTAGGTAGCTTAGGATGCCACCCTGTCCGGTAACAGGTTTTTGCTCAACACGGGTTTCCAGGTCAGGGTGGGTGGTCTGAAAAGCCAGAAGCTGATTGGAGAAGACGGCCGTTCCCGCTTCTGAACTTAAAAGCGTATCTGGGGGAATCCAGATGGTGAGGCTGGGCGTGGTTTCAGTCACGGTGATGGGGACGGCAATGTCGGGCGTACTCTGTAAAATTGGCGCAGCCTCTACAGTTTCAGCCGTTGGGGTAGGGGTAACCGCCGGTTGGGCCGGGGCGCGGCCAATTAAGTCACAGGCTGAGAGAAGGAACAGAAGCCAAATGGCGAATAAAGAGCGTTTATGGCACATGTTTGAAGTATAACTTGCCCCTTGTGGGGAAGCAATGAGGGATGGGGAACGAGGAACGAGGAACGAGGGATGAGGGATGAGGGATGAGGGATGGGCGTGCATGTTCTCACTTGCAAACTTGCCTACTTGCGCACTCGCAGGTATCCTGGTGAGTATGATGTACATGGCGAGTTTTAACAGGCGGCTGTTACGGCCGTTATTTCTTGGTTCTGAACAACGGGGGAATGATTAAACGCGCCTGCCGCTTGTATTTTATGTAAACTAATTGCTGTAAATCGAAGCCGAGGCGAAATCGTCTCGGCTTTTTTTGTTTTAAGAGGATTTAATGATTAACGATTGAAGAACAATGATGCTCAATCATCAGTCTTCAATCATTATTCTGGAGTAATTATCATGGCAGAAATCATCGCCAATTTGGACAAAGTAAGCGTGAGTCTGGCCGGCCGGCCGATTTTTGGCGAGTTGAGTTGGGAATTGCAGGCCGGCCAGCGTGTGGGATTGGTAGGGCCAAACGGGGCCGGAAAATCTACCTTGCTCAAGCTCATTGCCCAGGAACTGCCAGCCGATTCTGGTAACATTTTTCGCGTTTCCGGCCTGACCTGGGGCAGACTGGCGCAGGAACCTGCTTTGCCGCCGGGGCAGACGGTGTTGGCAGAGACGTTAACGGCCGTTCCCGCTATTGCCGGAATTGAACAAAAACTAAGCCATTGGGAACAGAAAATGGGCCAGCCGGAGGTGTACGGCGACCCGGCGGCATTAGAGAAAGTTATGGCCCGGCATGAAAAGCTGCTGGCTGCTCATGAACAAATGGACGGGCCACGTTATCAAAGCCTAGTCAAAGAGATTTTAAGCCAGTTAGGATTTGGCGCGGAGCGGTGGGACAACCTGACCGATCATCTAAGCGGCGGACAGAAGAAGCTGGTTATGTTGGCCAAGTTGATCGTGCAGCGGCCCCGCCTGCTACTGTTGGATGAGCCGGATAACCATCTCGATCTGGCCGCCAAGCGCAAATTGGAGCGAATCATTCACCGCTACGAGGGGTGTGTGGTGATTATTTCCCATGATCGCTATTTGCTGGACGAAGTGGTGACGCATATTGCCGAATTGGAAAACGGCCGTTTGTCCCTCTATCATGGTAATTACACCGCCTACGCCAACGAGCGCGCGCTGCGCCGTTTGCGCCAGCAGCAGCTATACGCCGCCCAGCAGAAGGAGATCGCCCGCATTGAAGCGGCCATTAAGCGCTTTGAATTGTGGGCTTCTATGGTCGTGGACGAGCGGCACATCCGCCAGGCGCGCAGCCGCCAAAAGATGCTGGATAAAATGGACAAGGTGGAAAAGGTGACGGAGGCGCGGCGCATGGCGCTGGGGTTGGCCGGCTGGCGCGGCAGCAAAAAATCGGTGGAACTGGTGGATGTGGTTAAGACCTTTGATAACAATCATGCCCTTTTTCGCGGACTTAATCTCACGCTCTGGCATGGGGAGCGGGTGGGATTGGTGGGGCCAAACGGGGCCGGGAAATCGTACTTGCTGAAGCAGATGTTAAACCCAGACAGCATTGATGGCGGCCAGGTGAAGATTGGGCCGAGCAGCAAGATTGGGTATTATGCCCAGGAGCAGGAGACGCTGGATTATGCCCAAACTCCGCTGGAAATGATTTGCCAATCGGCGCCGGTGAGCCGGGAGACGGCCGTTGCTTTTCTCTACCGTTTTCTCTTCACCTACGACCAGGTGCAGCAGCCGATTGGCAAACTGAGCGGCGGCGAACGCAGCCGCCTGCAGTTGGCGCGGCTGGTGCTGGACAAACCTAATTTGCTTCTGCTTGACGAGCCGACCAACAACCTGGACATCCCCTCCATCGAGGTGTTGGAAGAGACGCTGGATGAGTTTGTGGGTACGGTAATGGTTATTTCCCACGACCGTTACTTTTTGGACAAGGCAGTGGATCGGGTGGTGGAACTGCGCGACGGCCGTTTCACCGAATTTCTGGGCGGGTATACCGATTACCTGGTTAAAACGGGTCAGGGGGAATGAAAAACGGCCGTTTCAGGGAGGAAACGGCCGTTTTTTCATCTAATTTTCGTTAACCGTGAACCGTGTTCCGTCACGAGACGAATTACGGAATACGGATAACCAAAGCGCTAAGCTCGACTTTGTACATTTAAGTCGAATAACAAACAGTATCAGCCAGACGGTCAAAAAGAGACCGTGGTATTTTCACAATATCTGGTTCTGCGGCGGACATTGAAAAAATGGCCGCCGGAAACCAAAGCTGTTGA
>JAJRYT010000189.1 GCA_024275635.1 Chloroflexota bacterium
CATCTCTACAACTACAGCCGACCGCATCAAAGTCTGGCTTACGCCACTCCGGCTGAGGTTTATTTTGACAATCGTTAATCCCGTTATCAATGTCACTTATTTTGGTCACTTTTTGGTCTTGACAATGGGGGTAAGTATAAATTCAGCACGACGCGAATAACCAGCATACCACGCTGATTACACCTTGCACCAATCAAGTTTGTACTTTGTACTATCATGATGTTTTCTCTAGTAGTTATTCAAATTATAAAGCGAAGAAAAGCGAGGTGTACCAACATACTGATATGAAACCAATTAGAGTCTTAATAATGATTGACCGACTTGGTCGGGGCGGCGTTGCCCAGGTAACGCTCAATGTAGCCAAAACATTGAACAGCGAAAAATTCTCGCCCATTGTTTGCACCACGCGCGACGCCCCAACGCACGGGCAAGATGAGATATTAAAACAGGCCGGGATTCCATTGGTCGCCCTAAATCGGCGGTCGCGCTGGCAGTTTTTGTCGTGGCGGGCTTTGTGGCGCGTCTTACCAACGGTAGATGTTTTGCACACGCATCAAACGGGATCGAGGTTTTGGGGACGATTATGGGGCAAGCTCTTTCGCGTGCCGGTAATTATCACCCAGGAGCATACGGCCGCCGACCAGAAAAGTTTCGCCCGACATATGGTTGATCGGGCGATGGCTCCATTATCCGATCGGATTTTGACCGTTTCTGAATTTGACCGCGACCTGCTCATTCAAGAGGAGAATTTGCCGCCGGACAAAGTGGAAACGGTTTATGTCGGCATTGATATCAACAAATTCGCCACCGATCTGACGCCAATAGAGGCGCGGCGGCAAACCGGGCTGCCTCATGACAAAGCGCTCGTTGCCGTCATCGCCCGCCTGACCCCACAAAAGAACCACATCGGACTATTCCAGGCGTTATCGGCGCTTCCCGATGAACTCAAGGCGCAAGCGCATTGCGTACTCATCGGCAGCGGCGATATGGAAGAGGAATTACGAGAGAAGGCCGCTGATTTGGGTTTGAAAGATCAGGTTACATTTTTGGGCGAACGAACGGATGTGCCGGTTATTTTGCGGGCCATAGATTTGTTGGTTTTGCCTTCCCATTGGGAATGTTTGCCCAGCGTTATTTCGGAAGCGTTGGCAACTAAGTGTCCGGTGGCCTCTACGGCCGTTGGCGGCGTGCCGGAAATGGTAGGCAATATTGGTTGGCCTCTGGTTCCGCCGGGCGATGTAAATGCTTTATCCGAGGCCATTGCTTCGGTGTTGCAAATGCCGGCAGATGAACGGGAGCGTATCGCTGAAGCCGGTCAGAAACGGGTTAGAGATATTTTCAGTAAAGAAGCGTCCGTGACTCATTTGGAACAGATTTACGAGTCGCTGCTACAACAAAAAGTCAGGTCTGGAGCCAGGCGACACGCCGCAATTCAAGAAGGATAGCAGTCACATGGGAAGTAGAATGCAACGGCCGCTTCTGATTGGCCCACTGCCGCCACCTTGGGGAGGAGCCAGAGTTTCATTTCAGTTGTTTTACGACTATTTGCAGGAAGAAACGGCCGTTTCCTGCCAACATTACGACATCCCCATTCGGAACAACCGCGACGGCGACCCGCCTGGAAACGTCAACCACGGCAAAACGCTTCGCGTCTTATGCCAATGCTTACGCCAACTGCCATCCTCTAATTCCGTCCTCATCTTTGGTTCACGGAGCTTTTGTTTCAGCTATGGGCTAATCATTCTCGCCGTTGCCAAACTGTTAGGAAAACCGAGTTACGTCCGCTTTTTTGGCGGTCGGCCAATGTTGGAATTTGCCAACAAGCCAAGTTTTATCAGCGCTATCCCATTGAGATTGTTGTCGCTGGCAAAAAAAATCACGCTAGAAACCAAAATTGGGGCCAATGAGTTTCCCGCCTTCTTGCGCGGCAAAACAGAAGCCATTCCCGCTTATCGGCCGCGAGGAGAGGCGACGGCCGTTCCCCCACAAGACAACATCGTCCGCTTCGTTTACGTAGGCGGCGTCACCGCGGTAAAGGGGCTGGAAGTTTTGCAAGCCGCCTTTTCCCAGTTAACCCAAACCTCGCCGCCAGACAAACCGGTCGAGATGCACCTTTACGGCGCCGGGCCGGATGAACTGGTCCGAAAATTACAAAATACGCCAGACGTTCATTTTCACGGAAAAGTTGAGAACGCCCTCTTGCGCCAACGATTACCCACTTACGACGCTTTCGTCTTTCCCAGCCGCTACGCCAACGAAGGGCATCCCGGCGTTCTCATCGAAGCGTTCATGGCCGGACTGCCGGTCATCGCCAGCAACCTGCCCGGCATAGATGAAATCATCGAAAATGAAGTAAACGGCTTGTTGATTGAATCCGATTCAGTCTCAACTCTAACAAAAGCGATGCGGCGTCTGGCCGTCGATCCCGATTTTCGTCGGCAATTATCCACCGGCTCAATAACAAGCTCCAATCAATTTGACGTCCAAAATGTAGCGCCCCAATTGGCCGCCGCAATGGGATTGACTTTAACTTGATGAAACTTCGCGTCCTGAAAGAACTCCCCGGCATTCAAACGCATTACGCTGCCGCTCGCGCTTGCGTTGCGTCCAAAAAGCTAACGGTATTGTTCAGCCATGACGGCGGCGCAAATTGGCGCAAACTGGGTAAAGCGCCCGCTGCGGCGGCAAGGAAAATAGCGAACGCTCATTCGTTGAGCGCCCGGCTCGTGCGCGGCGGCATCCACGCAATCCTGCCTATAAAAGTTGAAGATGAGTCAGGCTGGATAATTGTCGCCGAAGGCAAAATATTCCAAATTGCCGCGTCTGGGCGTAAGATGCAATTTATTTATGAAATACCACGCGGGCGACGGCCGTTACGCCGCGGCTTGTGTGTGGTGGGTGAAAATCTATTCGTGGGCGAGTATTGGCCTAATCCTGAGCGATCGGCCGTTTCCCTCCACAAGATCCACCTTCCCACCGGTAAAACAGACCGATTCTACCAGTTCAACGCCCGAACCATCCGCCACATCCACACCGTAGACAAAGACCCCTACAGCCGCAACCTCTGGGTATCCACCGGCGACGAAGACCCGGAATGCCGGATTATTTTGCTGGACGCCGAC
>JAJRYT010000190.1 GCA_024275635.1 Chloroflexota bacterium
AAAGTGTTGCGAAAATGATTGTCTAATGCCGAAAATTGTCCGTTTAAGGGCATTTTTAGTCCAAAAAGCATCAAAATCGCAACTATCATACATTTACAGAAATGTCAAGAACAAAAAACACAACACTCGAGATACGAAGTAAGTTCAATGAAAACGCAATGGAATATTGATGAGTTAGAGGCACATTTCACGCTGTTACCAGCGGGCTGGCTTTACGGAAGCGGCCGCGGCTGAATTATCGGCGCGCGAGGGGTTGCTGGTAGACCTGCCGGTGCTGGACGAGGGGTTGTCAGATTAGCCGCCGCCCCAGTCATTCATTAAGACAGACTGTCACCCCGTGGTCAGAGCCAGATCAAATGGAGAAATTTCTACGTTGACAGAATAATTATCTGAAGTATAACTACCCTAATGTACATTAGGATAATTATGATTAGGTATTTTTATTATCATGCTCATTGACCGCGAACGAGAACTGGAAGAACTCAACTTCCTCTTACAAGAGGGTGGGGCGTATCTATTGGCCGTCAGCGGCCGGCGGCGCCTGGGCAAAACCACATTGCTTTTGGAATGGGCTGCCCAGAGTAACCTCCCTTATCTGTACTGGGTTGCCAGCCGGGCGCCATCTACGCTTTTGTTGCGTCAATTCTCCCAACTCATCTGGCAGCGGCTGTATCCCGATGACGTGATGCCCGGCAACTTTAGCTATAGCCAGTGGTCGGAAGCGTTTGAACAACTGGCGCGGCTGGCAGCCAATCAACCCCTCATTGTCATTCTCGACGAGTTTCCCTACGCCGTAGAAACGGAACCGGCCCTGCCGTCCATCCTGCAAAACGCCTGGGACCACCAGTTTAAACAGACGAAGGCTATCGTGGTCTTGTGTGGTAGTCAGGTCGGGATGATGGAAGGGCTGATGCGCTACGACGCGCCCTTGTTCGGCCGGGTGGCCGGCCCGTTGCGCGTCGAACCCCTGCCGTTTAGCGCGTTACAGCAGTTCTACCCCCGTTACAACAGCGAGCAGCGGGTGGCCGTCTGGGCCATGTTAGGCGGCGTGCCGGCCTATCTGGAGGAGTTCAAGGACAGCCGCACCATTGGCGAGAACGTCAAACGTCACATTTTCCGAGCGACGGGCATTTTTAATACCGACCCGGAAAACCTGCTGCATGAATCACTGCGCGATCCGCAAAACTACGTCGCCATTTTGCTGGCCATCGCTGCCGGGCATCACCGTGTCACTGACATTGCTTCAGCAGCCGCTTTCCGACAGTTGAAGCAGGCTGACCCTTACCTGGCTCGACTGCGCGATCTGGGCATCATCCGCCGGGAGACGCCGGCCACCGTCCCCAAAACTAAACGGGCCGCTTCGCGCCTGGGCCGCTACGTGCTGGCGGATCAGTATTTGCGTTTTTATTTCCGCTTTATCTGGCCGCGCCAGGATATGCTGGCCCAACGCCTGCACGACGCCTTATGGGAGGAAATCAGCGAGCAGTTCCGCGCCTTCATCGGACAAACAGCTTTTGAAGAGTTATGTCAGGAGTGGGCGCTGGTTCAAGCGAGGCAAGGCGCCCAAGCTGCCTGGGCGCTGCCCTTTACACCCGAACGGGTGGGCGCCCACTGGGGTAAGGGGGTTCAGGTAGATGTCGCGGCCATTAACTGGCGTAAGCGCCAATTGTTACTGGGCGAATGTAAATGGGGCAAAGATAAGGTAAGGCGCAACGTGGTACGCGAACTGGTGGAAAAGAAGACGCCTATCGTCCGTAAGGCTTTGCCGGATGACGGCCAGGATTGGCAAATCCACTATGCTTTCTTTGGTCGCCAGGGCTTTACGGTCGCGGCGCTGGCTGAGGGGCAAAAATACCAGGCCATGATGATTGATTTGGCAGCGCTGGACGCCGGCCTGTCGGCATAGACTCCACGCGCAGGCGGCTATCCCGTCGCCAGCGTCAGCTCAATCTGGATAAAATCCCCGGCCGTCACTTGCAGGCTACGCATCGGTTCCAGGTAACGTTCCGTCGTCATGATACTGGCGTGACCCAGCATCTGCTGTATTTGCCGCAAATCCGCGCCCCCTTTCAAAGCCAGCGCCGCCGCCGTCCGCCGCAAGTCATGCGCAGCTAACGAAGGTTCGCCCTTCCTATTAATATACCCCGCCGCCAGCGCATGTTCCTTGACCACATTGTAAATGGCTTGCGGCGTCAGGTTGCCGTCTGTTTTGCGGCCGCCTTTCGTCCTGACCGCACCGGCCAGCTGCCCATCTTTATTCAACGCGCGGAAGACGCGCTTGCCCTGAGCCTGATCGGAATGGCCGCGTTGCGCCCCCGACGCCTCCGCCCACCTGTCCAGCGCTACCTTCACCCAGGGCGGGATGCCTACCGAGCGCACCCGCCCCCCCTTGCCCACCAGGTCAATAATCGCCCATCTCCCATCCCTTTGCTGAATCTGCTCCCAGGTCACCCCGGCCGCTTCCGAGCGGCGCAGGCCGGTGCCAATCATCACCGCCAGAATTGCCTGGTCGCGGGCCGCCTTCAGCGCCGGAATCTCCTCCCGCCGCCAACGGTAGACCGGCGTATTGACCAGCTTCTCCGCCTCTTCCTTCGTCAGCCAGTTGCCGGCGCGGACGCCGGCCTGTTTAACGCCCTTCACCCGCTCCACGCCGTAAGCCAGGGTGGGGGGAACCAGGCCGTTGTCGGCCGCTTCGCTGGCAAGCTTTCGTATAGCTGATAACGCCTGATTGATACTGCTCCGGCTTTTGCCAGATTGCAGCATCTCCTCCCGGTAGGCGTTGATGGTCGCTTTGGTGAATGGGGGACGGCCGTTCCGCTCGTACCAATCCAGGAAATCAATGAGGGCGCGGCTGTAAGCGCGCTTGCTGTGCGGGCTGTCTACGCTTTGCGTCACCAAATCAATGACGGCGTACCAGTCGTTTTGAGGAATTAAATCGGTCATGTCTGTTGCTGCCATATTTCTTTCTGTTGGCGCTTGTTTGCAAGGGTTATTGTAAGTATAATACTATTGTTAATACTTATTTTCAAGAGGTAAACAGATGTCTTTTGTCTCTCGTGAAATGGAACTGGCGTTATTAAACGATTTATACCATCGTCCCGGCGCCCAATTCTTGATCCTCTACGGCCGTCGCCGCATCGGCAAAACCGCCCTCATCACCCATTGGGGCAGGGGGCTGGATGAACCTTATCTATACTGGATGGCTTCGCAAACGTCGGCGACAAACCAACTGCGAAATTTTTCGCAAGCGCTCTTCCAGTTTCTCAATCCGGAAACGGCCGTAACCCCCACCTTCAGCTACCCGTCCTGGGACGCCGCCTTTGCCGAAGTCGCCAGATTGGCGGCCAACCGGCGCGTTGTCATCGTGCTGGATGAATTCACCTACGTCATGCAGGCCGATTCGGAAGCGCCCAGTCTGCTGCAAAAAGCGTGGGATCATCAGCTAAAGGAGAGCAACGTCTTCCTCATCCTCACCGGATCCCTGGCGGGCATCATTCAACGCGCGACGCTGGACTATCAATCGCCGCTTTACGGCCGAGCGACAGCGCGGCTAAAACTACAGCCGCTTTCCTTTGGCGCATTAGCGGCCATGCTGCCCAA
>JAJRYT010000191.1 GCA_024275635.1 Chloroflexota bacterium
CATCGCATAAAAAGAGTGACATGCAAATATTATTTGAATACAAACCCACGCGGTCGAGTACGGTTTGGAAGCAATCTGTTAGGAATGTACAAAGTCGAGCTAAGGGTTCGTTCAAAATTAATTTTGCAGTTTGCTGGTAATTGGTAATTGAGCAACCAGGTAATTACCAGTTACCAATTACCTGGTTACAACTTTTCAAACGCCAAAGGTATCTTCTCAATAAACTGGGGAGATTACAAAAGTTTTAGCCACATATTACCTATATCGTACCTGTTTTGAAACTTTTGTAATCTTCGACCCCGAAATATTGAGATGTTACCGCCAAAGTTATAAACGAACGTGCCCTAATTCTTATTCGTCAATCCAAACGTCGTACATCAAATCATAAGCGGTTGGATGGGCTTTGACATTCTGGAACTTTGAGTTAGTGATGTTCCAAATATTCTTCCAGAAACTGTTACCAATCGGGCCGCGTTCTTGCATGATGTCCTCAAGTTTACCCATGATGCTGCGGCGAGCCTCCACGTCCAGCGTCGCTTCCGCATCACGCAGCAGCGTGGTGAACTCATCGTCGAACCAACGCGTCTCATTCCAGGCGCCAATTGCTTCCTCGATATAAGCCAGCGGCAAGACCATCGTCGCCAACGGCCGATGCGTCCAGGACGTGATACCCAGATCAACCTCTGTCCACCGATCCCAGTAACCAGACGGTTCTGTGATGTCCAACGAGATATCAAAACCACCTGCTGCGGCCGATTCCTTCAATGTTTGCGCAATTTCCGGCTCCGCCTGGTCATTCTTGGTCGCCAGCGTTACCTTCAGTGGCAATTCAAGTCCTTTCTCAGCCGCATATTCCTCCAGAAGCGCCTTCGCGCCTTCGGGATCGTACTCAGGAATGGGCTTCTCAGCATAAGATGGATGCACTGGGGCCATATGGGCGTCAATCGAAAGATCGCCTTCACCGAAGTAGGCTAACTGCAAGATTTTAGAGCGATCCTGGCACATCTTGAGTGCGGTGCGGACACGGTTATCATCCCAGGGTTCCAGGTCAACCCGCATCCGTAAAATCAAGCATTGGGCCGTGCTGGCGGGACGTACTGTTAAGCCGTCTACATCCTTTAAGGCCTGGAAATCACTGGGGCGCGGGTCATACAATGTATCTACCTGACCGGATTGTAAAGCGGCAACGCCAGCGTCTTTATCTGTAGAGACGTAAATCAGTTCATCCAGATAGGGAAGCGATTCGCCATCATCACCCATGCGCCAGTAATCTTCGCGCCGCTTAAAGACAGCTCGTTCGCCTTCGGCATACTCTTCCAATGTGAACGCGCCAGTGCCCACAGGCTGCTTGATGATGTCACCCTCAAAATCACGGTGCAGCACGATGGCCGGGTAATGGAAAAGGTGCTCCGGCACGCCAATATTAGCTGTTTCCAGGTGCAGGCGGATGTGATAATCATCCACCTTTTCCACGCTTTCCATACCGTTCAAGTAAGAAAGCAGCCCTAACATGGAGGACCCGACATCAGGATTGAGCCATTCGCCAAAGGTGAACATCACGTCATCGGCCGTTAGTTCGTCCCCATTGTTAAATTTGATGCCTTGCCGCAGGAAAAGATCCCAGGTTTTGACATCATCACTTGCTTCCCATTTTTCAAGCAAGTAGGGGCGGGTGATGTTATCTGGGCCGGTTTCGGTGAGGTATTCGCCAATTTGACGCACGATATTGGCTCCTTCTACCCAGGAAAGGCGAGCTGGGTGGTCAAGCAATTGCAGGTTCATGGAGCTGGTCCATGTTCCCCCGCGCTTTATCCCCCCGCTAGGAGCGGCAGCTTCTTCGCTACCAGCGGCCGGCGGCACGGCCGGCGCGGCCGGTTCTTCGGCCGCGCCACCGCCGCAGGCTACGGCCAGGCTGGCCGTCATGCCTAATAATGTTGCCATGCGTATAAACTCGCGCCGAGAGATACGGCCGGCAGTTAGTTTGTCATAGGCTTCAGGTATATATGGGTGTACCTGGGCCATTTTCTTTTTGGAAATTACGTTTCTTTTCACGTTTCACTCCTCCTACGGCTTATGAAGCTAAAATCAAAACTTATCAAGGTCAATATAGTTGATCTTCATTTGTCTGTTAGGTATGTAGGCATCACCTCCTATAAAAAACTTATCTCTATACACATTCCGGTTTTTTGGGAGCGGAGTCTGGGCTTTAGTCGGCCGCCTTCTGGCTAAAGCCTAGACTCTGGGCTTAAACCCAAAATGTTTTTCTGGTATGTTTCAACACTTTGTAGGGCGATTTTGTAAATTACCTTACAGGTTGTCAAGGTAATTTGAACCATCCCGTTTCTCTTAACATCTATAAATGCAAAGTTCCTGGTATCAGTCAAAAAATCTTGCCGGTCTCCTCTCGGCACACAAAAATGCCAGTATCCTATTATTCACTTCCGAGACATGATGATATGCCTTAAAGTGGCGCCTACATTTTTGTAACCCATGCGCCGGGCCAGTAAATCCAAGTTTCCAGTTTCCTGCCATAATGATCTGGCGAATGTATTACGTAACATTCTCGCCGATACTTTGATACCGGCGCTCTTTCCTAAGTTGGCAAATATCTGTTGTACGGAACGAATAGATAGGGGATTGCCCTCTCTACCAAGGAAAAGATTGGCCGTTTGTGGAGGACGAGGTTGTTGTAAGTATGCTTGCAGGGCGGCGCAAGATGTGGGCGGTAAGGGAAGTCGTCGCGTTAAGTGTTCCTTTCGTCCACGAACAACGAGGGTTGTCGTATTTTTGGTTATGGCAACGTCTTCCAATTGTAAGTTGACAAGTTCACTAACGCGGATCCCTGTTTGAAGTAATAGTTGCAAGATGGCGTAATCGCGAACGGCCGTTCGCGTGGGGCGTGTTTTGGCTGTCTCAACAAGTCGCGTCACCTCAGCCCCGGTCAATGTGATAGGCGGCGTTGGTTCAATCCCTTCGAGTAAACTTATTTCTTGAATTGGGTTGAACCCTTCTGTTGCCAACATAAAACTGCCGAATTTGCGTAAACTTTGTAAACTGCGGTTTATGCTGGTCGGCGATTGTTCCACGGCATCCAGCAAATAACACTTATACTTTTCAATATCGCTTACTGCGATATTGTTTGTTGAAAATTCTTGTTCAGTTTGTTTTATTAGCCAGTCCAAGAAGTTACACACATCGCGGACATAGGCATTGATTGTATGGTGGGCAAGCCCAGATTGCTGTAAATAAGCTTCAAAATGTTTTTGCTTTTCTTGCCATGCCAAAGCCTGCTTATCATTTACGATTTGCATTTGTTGGAGAGGGAGCTACAAAGTGACAGCAACGGTGAGTGGTTAATACACGATTATATGCGTATAAACTTTATTATACGCGATTATAACGTAGTGTAATGGCGTGGCAAAGGATATATCCCACTTGATATATAACTGATATATCAAATTTTGCCTATAAATCTAATATATTACGTAACCGTTCAGCCGCCAACAGACTTTTGAAGTTTTGCAGTCGAGTACACAACCACACAGAGCGTCAAAACTTCAAAAGTCTCCAGGGGGGAGTGAACGCTTACTATATTACAATTGTTTGTTGCCGTCCGGCAAAGGGCTGAACATTTATTTTTGATAATTCTGCTTCTTGTGACGGACTTCTTTTCAGTTAAAATGGTGATATGCTAACTGTTCGTGAGGCTTTGGAATTACCTGTTCTTTCTTCAGCGGGGGTCGTGGCTGGCCATGCCGGGTTGGACAATCAGATTAATTGGGTTCATGTTGTGGACATGGCCGATGCCCGTTATGAATGGAATCGCAGCGGGGTTTTACTTTTAACGGCCGGTTTTGGGTTGCGGGAAGCGCCCGATCGGCAAGTAGCGCTGGTCCCAAAACTGGTTGAGCAAGGGTTTGCCGGCATGGTTCTGGCTACTGGCTATTATTTCCAAGAAACGCCGCCCATTATCAAAGAGAAAGCGAATGATTTAAATTTCCCGGTTATGGAAACGCCCCCAGATTTGCTATTTATTGATGTCTCAGAGGCGATTTTGGAGCGCATCATCAACCGGCAGCATCATCTTTTGCAACAATCAACCAAAATATTTACACAACTTACGGAGTTGGCGCTTCAAGGAGCGACGCTGGTGGATTTAGCCGGTACGTTGGCTGGTTTCTTACGACGATCAATCACGATTGAAGACCCCAATTTTCATGTTCTGGCAACAGCCCGGCAAGGGTCTGTGGATGAAGCGCGGGAGAGGAGTGTGGCTAACGGCCGTACTACGCCCGAAGTAGCCCAGCACTTATTAGATTCCGGCATTTACACACGTCTATTAGAGCAAATGGAACCGCTCCGCGTGCCGCCAATAATCGAGTTGGGCATGACCATGGAGCGCTTCGTCTCCCCCATCATCGTTGATCGGGAAATATATGGCTACATCTGGATCATCGCCGGGAACCATCCCCTCACATCCCTGGACGAGTTAGCGCTCAGTCACGGCGCAACAGTAGCCGCGCTCATCCTGTTCAAGGAGCAGGCTGTTCGTGAAGCTGAAGAGGCGCTGCGTGGCGATTTCTTCGAGCAGCTGCTAAGCAAAAAAGTTTCTTCGAATTTTTCCGAACAGGCCCGCCGGCTGAATTATCGCCCCAATCAAAGCCATCAGGCGTTGATGATTGCCTGCACAGCAAAATCAGGGAATCAGAATCATACTCTTTTGAGATATTTAGCGCTTTGGTTGGCCCAGCAATCATGCGATCACACCTTGTTAATTCGCCGTGACCCTCACCTGGCGCTGTTGATTGAAAGCGAAGAAGCGACATACGGCGCAAGATTAGCTGAAAGTCTAATTCAGGACATCAATCACCCGGTGTGGCAATTATTAATTGGTGTGGGAACAGTTTCAGAACCCGATAAAGACAATTCAGGCAGTGTGTGGCGCAGCTATCAGGAAGCTGAGGAAGCCGTTCGCATTGGCGTAGCTATGGGCAAAAAGGAGGGGGTCATCACCTTTAATGAGTTGGGATTACTCCATTGGTTGTATCATCTCCCGCCTGACATTCGCGCCAATAATGAATACCTAAAACGGGTTCAAATAGTAGCCGCTTATGATGTGCGGCGAGGAACAAGGCTGGTTAATACCCTGGATGTGTATCTTGATCATGCCGGGTCTCTAGTGGACGCTGCCCAGACGCTGCACATTCATCGCAATACGCTCTTGCATCGTTTGGAACGAATTGAAAATTTGTGTTCGATGGATTTACGCGACCCGCTGTGCCGTCTCAATTTACACGCGGCTGTTAAAGGTTATTGGTTACATAAATAAAATCCGCGACCCAACTAATGAGATAGAGTCTGGCAAATTTCTGGTTTCTCCCTGGGGTATAAGGCGGTTTTGAGAATCGCCCTACACTGGAAAAGTAAAAAACGCCAGTCTCCAGTGACGAGATAACCGCTTACCAAATTGGTCGATTCGCAGAACCCCATACATGTAGTTGGTGATTACGCTTAATTTCTCCTTGCGGGAACATTCCCCCTTGACATTCAAGTTACTTGAAGCTTTATACTACTGACCAAGTTCAAAAAAGGATGTGGTCTTGATGTTCAGAATAGGTGAATTCTCAAAAATCGCGCAAGTTACCGGCAGCCAATTACGTTATTACGACGAAATTGGGCTGCTAAAACCGGCTGAAATTGATGAGTGGACCGGTTATCGTTATTACAGCGCTCAGCAGCTGCCTCGCCTAAATCGCATTCTGGCTCTGAAAGATTTGGGGCTGTCGCTTGACCAGGTTAAACGCCTGTTGGACGGAGACATCTCTGCTGATGAGATTCGCGGCATGTTTGCACTTAAAAAAGCTCAAATTGAACAAAATTTACGCGAAGATCTGACCAACCTGCGCCACATTGAAGCCCGCCTGCAACAGATTGACGAGGGCGATCTGCCTGATGATTATGAAATCATTGTCAAGTCAATCCCGGAACAACTCTTCCTGTCCTGGCGTGAGATTGTTCCTTCGTTCGACACCGCTCGCCTGATCATGGCTGAGATGCATCGTTTTTTGCCTGACAAAGTGGGTCGTAAATCTCTCGGTCATTTTATAGCTATTATGCATTCCGAGATGTTCGAGTCTGAAGATGTTGATCTGGAGATGGGTTTCGTCTTATCAGAATCTACCACCGCGACGATTATGCTGCCAAGTGAAAGAATGATGAATCTACGCACCCTGCCGGCCGTAGCTATGATGGTAACGGCCGTTCGCGTGGGTATGCCCCAAACGGCCCATCAATGCCGCTCCTCGTTGGCGGCCTGGGTCGAGGCCAACGGGTACCAATTTGATGGGAACGGCCGTGAACTGTTCATCGTACCGCCAAAGCCCGGCAAAGAACAAGAAACCGTCATGGAAATCCAATATCCCATCACCAAACAGGACAACGCGAGTTTGCTGCTGTCCTGATTCACACCCAACACCACACAATTGCATCACGTAAATCGTAAGCGGAACCACCCATTGTTCACAGCTTATCGCGCAGTCCTGGTTGTACGCTAAACCTGCCAGGTAAGCGGTGGGGCTGGTAACTGGTAATTAGTTTCTGTAAGTTCATTTTTAACAACAAGGAGTTCATGAAATGAGTAAAATAACGCGCGAAGTTTGGATTGACGCTCCCCAGGAACAAGTATGGGGCATTCTAGCCGATTTTGGCAACGTCTACCGCATCAATCCTAATGTACCCAAATCTTACCTCACCTCCGAGCAAACGGAGGGCGTGGGAACGACCCGCCATTGTGACTTCAACATGATGGGCGCTTCTGTAGAAGAACGTATTGTCGGCTGGCAAGAAAACAAGGCGATGCAAATTAACATCTACGCCTGGTCTAACCTGCCCGGAGTAAATTCGATGGGGGCTGAATTTGAACTGGAGGAAGAGGACGGCCGTACCCGTCTGCAAGGCACATTGAATTACACCATGAAATATGGCCCCATCGGTAAAATTATGGACAAGATGATGACCACCCAGAACACAAAAGCCTGGGAAGCATTCATCGCCGGCATCAAGCATTACATTGAAACCGGAGAAACTGTTGACAGCAAAGCGCGACTCAATCTTGATGCCGTTGCCGTCGCTGCCTAAAACAAATGGAGATAATAATGAACGAGTTTAAGACGAAATACGGCCCTTGGGCTTTGGTAACGGGAGCCTCTTCCGGCATTGGTAAAGAGTTTGCCCGGCAGTTGGCCGCGAATGGCATCAATGTAGCCGTCGCCGCCCGCCGCCAGGATCGCCTGGAGGAGCTTGCCCAGGAATTAGAAAATAAACACCACATTCAAACACGCGCCATCCCGGTCGATCTGACAGCAGTCAATTATTTGGATATCATCCAGTCGGCAACAGCCGATATCGAAATCGGTTTGCTGATCAATAACGCTGGCGCGGGGGCGCCGGGCGCATTCCTCAGACAAAGTCTGGACAATTACACCAGAGTAGTGCAGCTCAATGTCACTGCACCGATGCAGTTAACCCATATCTTTGGCGAACAGATGATCAAGCAAGGATATGGCGGCATTATCTTTATCTCCTCCATTGCCGGCTACATGGGATCGCCTTACATGGCTAACTACGCCGCGACTAAAGCCTATCTGCTCAATCTGGGCGCAGCGCTGCATATTGAGTTGAAGTCAAAAGGCGTTGATGTGCTGGTCGTTTCGCCCGGCCCAACGCGCACCGAAATGATGGAGATGGAAGGAACTGATTTTAGCTCCATCCCCATGAATTGGATGGAAGCGGGCGCTGTGGCCGCCGCCGGGCTGCAAGCGTTGGGGCAGAAATCTACAATAATCCCCGGCGGTATGAATAAGGTGATGAGTTTTATGGCTACGCGCGTTATGTCCCGGCAAACTGCTTTAACGATGTTCGGTAATATGATGGCCAAAGGGATGGACCCGGCTATTTTGTGATTGCATAGATAATTTGTCAGTTCACGTTTGGCTTCATACAATTTGGCGGGAGAAACGGCCGTTTCTCCCGCCAAATCTGGAGACAACCGATGAACAAACTTAAATCCATCTTCATCATCGCCATCAACCTTGCCGCCGCCGCTAACAGCATCTATGCGCTCATTCGATTATTCAATGAAGGGTTCAGTCTGGCCTGGCTGGGCGTCGCCCTTTCCGCCCTGGCTGTAGGCGGCTACTTTGCCAATTTGTACCTTTACCGCACGCCACGCACCAGCCCACGTTTGACCGGAATGAGCCTCATCGTCGGGGCTGGCGTTATCCTCGCTATCATCGGCGCGTTCATGGACGCGGCCAATAGCTGGCGGGTGATCATTTACAGCCTGCTCATGCTCATCCTCTGGCTCATTTACGACCTTTGGTATTCCCATCTTAGTCGAGGCAGTAATAACAGCCTCTGCGTCGGTAACATGTTACCCCCCTTCACCTTGCAAGATGAAGCGGGAAACACGGTTAATTCGGACGCCTTCCGGGGGCAGCCAGCGCTGTT
Source organism: Chloroflexota bacterium (assembly GCA_024275635.1). Lineage (GTDB taxonomy): Bacteria > Chloroflexota > Anaerolineae > Promineifilales > Promineifilaceae > JACKCC01. The sequence continues at coordinate 8,509 of JAJRYT010000191.1, forward strand.
CATGTTTTATCGCGGCAACTGGTGTCCCTTGTGCATGGCCCAAATTCGGGAAGTTGCCGCTGCTTACCGGGATTTGGCCCAACGCGGCGTGCAGGTGGCCCTCATCAGCCCGCAGCCGCATGAACACACGCGCCGCCTGGCGCAAAAATTTGACGTCCCCTTCCGCTTCCTGGTTGATGTGGGCAATCAAGCCGCCCGCCAGCTCCATATCGCCCATGAAAACGGCGTTCCCGCCGGGTTTGGGGTAATGGGCTACGCTGCTGAAACAGTCTTCCCCACCGTGATTATTACCGACGCCTCTGGTAAAATCATCCTGGCCGATCTCACAGACAATTACCGCCTTCGGCCAGAGCCGCAGACGTTTTTGCAAGCGCTTGACAAATAGGCTGCCGGTAGCTGACAATCTGTTACCAATTACCATTTACCAACTCGACTCTGGCGAAAAATTGTCAGAGCCTTTTTGACAATTGAATTTTCTGCAAAGCCGGAAGCGTTTACGAAAAACAGTTGGGCATAGGACGACTCCTGAGTGGATAATTGCAAGACAATATCCACCGGTTCCAACA
>JAJRYT010000192.1 GCA_024275635.1 Chloroflexota bacterium
CACGATATTGTAAAAGAGCGTGTTATGATTGTACATGGTGTCTCCTTTGTTTTGACTTGTGTTGTTGGTTACTCACAAGTTTATCTCAAAACGAGGGGACACCACCTTTGTGTTAAATAAGATTTGTCAGTCAATCAGCCCAGGCAATACTCTTAAAGCGGCTGCGGAGTTCCTTAAGGTACAACTCGCTGCCGGCGGCAAAGGCGATAAAAGCCAGTGAGACCTCGTCTACAAAGCGCAGGTGTTTAATAGATTCGGCGGGAACCAGGTTGAGTACAAAGGGGCCAACAAGGATGCCGGCGAAGAGGAAGCCGCTGATCAGGGGTAGGTTGATTCGTTTGAAGTATTGGCCGATCTGTTGGGCAGCGAGTGATACAATGGCAAAGCCGATGATGAATATGAGTATATTGATGTAATTATCCATTTCGTATTATTTGCGATTGAAAAAATTGTTCCTGAAATTCTGTTAAGGCGATGATTTGCGCATCGGTGTATGTTTTGCCGTCGGGAACCAGTACGAGTTTGTCGTCGTTGTCATCCAGGCGGCGGATGATGGCGATACAGCGACCTATAAAAGTCGAAATTGGCTCAAAAACACCCAAAACGTAAGCATCCAAATCATCTCCATCAGGGGCCAGCGTGTTAGGAACATAGCCGTAATTAACAGGATAGACAAAACCATGGTCAGGATGCCGGGATCCCAGGGGGCGATCAATGATGACGGCAACCATTTGTCCTAAAAAAGTTTCGGCTCCAGTAAAGGCAAGGGTCATTCTGTTTCCAGGCCGTTGATGCGCTCGAAACGGATGAGCCGGGATGGGTGTTCTTGATCATGGCCAAGAACAGTCAGCATTTCAGCCTCGAAGTGAGGAATAGAGTCGGCTGTTTCCGCAAACTGCTGGATCATCAGGTAATCGCTGGGAATAATGGCGTTTTTTGCATGCAGAGTTTCGATCTCGGTTCGGGAAAACCAGGCGACAGCGCCTTCACTTTGTTCACTGGCCGATCCGGCGGGGGCCGATAGTTCACAAACGAAGATGAGGAAGTGGGCGCCGATGTTTTCGTGGTCGGGCGGAATCAACCGCTCGCTGACAAGGCCGCGCAGGGCGGTGAAGACAGCATCGAGACCGGTTTCTTCTTTGACTTCGCGGGTAACGGCCGTCACCAATGTCTCGCCAAAATCCCACTTGCCGCCTACTAATGCCCACTGACCGCGATACGCGCCGCGTTTGCGTTGGATGAGCAGGTAATGGGGGTGGGAAACGGCCGTTTGCCGCTGAATCAACGCCACCACAATCGGGCTGGGGAAAATCTGTTCTCGCCAGCGGCGTTTTAGTGGGTAGTCGGGTAATGAATCAAACATTGAACAATTTAAGAATAGCGCTTGACGATTGATAATTGATAGTTAGTTTTCAGTTCCGCGCCATGCAAGGATCTATCCAGCACGCCTTTAAGCCAGAAGATTTTGACCCGCTGCAACATGACGCCGCAATTGCGTCGTTCTTATGCATCCATAGGGGCAGATAGTTTACCGGATGTTATAATTGGGGGCGAGTGGAAATTGAGATTGGAGATTGGGGATTGGGGATTGGAGATTGGAGATTGGAGCCAGTCTCTAGTCCCCAGTCTCTAGTCCCCAGTCCCCAGCCTCTGAAACTATGCACGACGCAAAAAGCAAGCTGACCAACGCCTTGTGGCGCATTTATAACCGGATGGAACGGCCGTCCCCCTGGACAACCGGCGGCAATCTCCCCTGGAACGACCCGGACTTCTCGCAGCGGATGCTGCGCGAACATCTGGACGAGTCGCACGGGGCGGCGTCGCGGCAGCGGGCCGAACGCGAGGCGCAAATCGGCTGGATGTGGCAGAAATTTGGCCTGCAACCCGGCCATCATCTGTTTGACGTGACCTGCGGGCCGGGGTTGTACGCTGTCGAGATGGCGCGGCGCGGCTGCCGGGTGACGGGGGTGGATTTTGGCCCGGCCTCGATTGATTATGCGAAAGCGTTGGCTAAAAAGGCCGGGGTGGACGATAAATGCTCATTCGTTCAGCAAGACGTGCGCCGGATGGATTTTGCCGGGCGCGATTTTGACGCCGCCATCCTGCTGTACGGGCAGTTGGCCGTCATGATCAGGGTGGAGGCGGGGGCGCTGCTGGCGCAAATCGCCCAGGCGCTCAAGCCAGGCGGCAAGTTATGCGTAGAACTGCTCAATCAGGAGAAGGTGGACAAGACGGACAGCAGTTGGTGGTTCACGGATGACGCCGGGCTGTGGGGCGACGCGCCGTTTTTACACCTGGGGGAACGCTTTTGGGATGACGATAACAAAATCTCGGTGGAACGTTACCAGATTTTGCACCTGGAGACGGGGCGGCTGGATGAGATTCATCTGTGTGACCAGGCGTATGGGGTGGATGAGATGGTGGCGATGATGAAAGGGGCGGGGTTTACGGCCGTTGACGTTTACCCGGCGTGGGCTGAACTGCCGCTGTACGACGCCGACGAGTGGGTGGCGTACGTGGCGCGGAAATGATGGGATGCGGATGAACATTGGAACCGCCTCAAGCATCCGTAACGGCCGTCACCCCCTCCCCATTTCTCACCCGCGACCCATACCTGTTGGCATACACCTGCGTAAATTCAGCCCCGAACAAAAAAATCTGGGCCGAATAGTAGACCCAGAGCAGCGTCACTACCAGCGAGCCGGCCGCGCCGTAGGCCGAACCGGCTGAGGTATGGCCCAGGTACAGTCCAATCAAATACTCGCCCAGACCAAAGAGAACGGCCGTCACCACCGCCCCCAAAGCCACATCCCGCCAGGCCATATCCGTATCCGGTAGAATTTTGAAGATGAGCGCAAAGAGAACGGCCGTCACTCCCATCAACAGCAGATAATCCAACGACGACAACACGCCGCCCAGCCCCGGCCATAAATTCAGCAAATACGCATCCAGCGTCGCCAGCGCCGTATTGAGCGCAATCGTCAACAGCAGCAAAAACCCAATCAGCGCCACCATCAAAAAAGCGACCAATCGCGCCCAAATGACGGCCAAAACGCTTTTGACCCCATTTTCAGCCGGCGGCGGCGTGATTTCCCAGATAAGATTAATGGCCGTTTTGACCTGACCGAACAAGCCGGACGCGCCCAAAAATAGCAAACCAACGCTGAGGGTCGCCGCGAGGCCGGTTGAACCCCGGCTGGCGCTGCTGATGAGGCTTTGCACCAGAACGGCCGCTTCCAACCCCACCACATTCTCAATCTGCGCCGCTAACTCTCCAGCCACCGCCCGTTCGCCAAACACCCAGCCAGCCACCGCCACCGAAATAATCAGCAGCGGCGCCATTGAGAACAACGTCCGGTAAGCAATCGCCGCCGCCAACGTAGACCCATTGCCCTGACTATAGCCGACGGCCGTTTCCCTGAACAACCCAATAATTGCGCGTAAATATTTCATCTTTTTCTACGACTATTCTATAATCTCCACGCTAATCCTGGCAACTGAAAACCATTCAAGGAGACATTCATGAAATTTGCAACAAAAGCAGTCCGCGCCGGTATCATCCCCGATCCGACTACCGGCTCCATCGTCCCGCCAATTTATCAGACAGCCACTTTCACCTTAGAAGAGATCGGCAAAGACAAAGGCTTCGATTACACGCGCTCCTCCAACCCCACCCGCGCCGTTTTAGAGGCGAACCTGGCGGCGTTGGATGGCGGCGAGTATGGCGTCTCATTTGCGTCGGGGATGTCGGCCGTAGACGCCGTCCTGCGCCTTTGCTCCGCCGGCGACCATATCGTTTGCAGCGACGATGTTTACGGCGGCGTCTCCCGCTTGTTCAACCAAATCCTCAGCCGCTACAATCTGTCCTTCACCTACGTTGATTCCACCAACCCGGAGAACGTCGCCCAGGCCATCCGGCCCAACACCCGGTTGATTTGGGTCGAAACCCCCACCAACCCCCTGTTGAAAGTGACCGACCTGGAAGCCGTGGCCGCCATCGCCAAAGCGCACAACATCCTGCTCGGCGTAGATTCCACCTTTGCCACGCCCTACTTGCTGCGGCCGTTAGATTGGGGCGTGGACATTGTGCTGCACAGCGCCACCAAATACCTGAGCGGACACAACCAGATCATCGGCGGCATCGTCATCACCAACGACCAACCCATCTACGAACAACTCAAATTTATGCAAAGGAGCGTCGGCGCGGTTTCCAGCCCCTTCGACTGCTGGCTGACGCTCCTGGGCGTCAAAACCCTGCCCCTGCGCATGGAACGCCACTCGGAAAACGGGATGAAAGTTGCCCAATTCCTGGAAAATCATCCCCAAGTCGCCAAAGTGATTTATCCGGGACTGCCCAGCCATCCCCAACACGCCATCGCCAAACGACAAATGCGAGCCTTCAGCGGGATGATTTCGTTTGAACTCAAAGGGGGTATCCAGGCCGGTATTGCCCTTATGAACAACGTCAAACTTTGCTCGCTAGCCGAGAGCCTGGGCGCGGTGGAATCGATGATCACGCATCCGGCTTCGATGACTCACGCCGCCGTGCCCCAGGAAGACCGCCTGGCGCGCGGCCTTAGCGACGGATTGGTGCGGCTGTCTGTAGGCATTGAGGATGTGGCGGATATTATCGCCGATTTAACGCACGCTTTGGAGAAGGTATAGGGGATAGGAGATTGGTTCAATTCAGGAGATTGAACCAATCTCCTGTTTAGCTCCATTTCACGACAATATCCATGATGATGTCAGCGGCCATATCGCCCTGGTCGGCGGCGTTTGACAGATGGCGCTGTACTTCGCGCATTTTTAGCATATCCATTACGTGATGCATATCTTCCGGCCCCTGGAACAAGGCTGCCAGGTTGCGCCGATACGCTTTTTCTACCTGGTTTTCCAAGGATTTCATGCGCCGGGCGTGTTCGGCGGCAACGCCAGGATGGTCTAAGAGGCGTTGTAATGCCAGGTGC
>JAJRYT010000193.1 GCA_024275635.1 Chloroflexota bacterium
ACAAAATCATCTTTACAATTAGATGTGGATTGGAAATCCACATCTAATACCAAAAGTGCGTTGAAACGCGCTAAAGACCCGGTTTGAGCGCATTTCAACCCGTTTTCAACGGGTTTTTTGTCTCCGCCGTGCATTTGCGATGCACAGCGATGGCCGAACGCAAAGCCGATTTGTAAAGATGCAAAACCAAGTTTTGAACCATGCCAAATACGCTTATGACGGACTCTGATTCTCAACAGCAAATCATTCTGGCAGTTGACGATAACCTGTATACGCTCCGGATTGTGCAGCATACGCTGGAACAAGCCGGATTTCAGGCGCTGACGGCCGTTTCCGGCGAAGAAGCGCTGGTAATGATGAGCGAAAGGGGATTGCCCCATTTGGCTGTTGTCGATATTCATATGCCGCCCGGCATGAGTGGGTTTGAATTTTGCCGCACCGTTCACCAATTTAGCGATCTGCCGGTGATCATGTTAACGGCCGTCAACGAAGAAACCACCATCATCGAAGGATTAGAAGAACACGCCGAAGATTACATCATCAAACCCTTCAGCCCGGCCGAACTGGTTGCCCGCGTCAAGCGTGTCCTGCGGCGCATGGGCGACTTTGCCTACACCTTGCAGCCGCTTACCCGCGTGGACAACCATCTCACCATCAATTTCCCCGACCGGAAAGCCATCGTAGACCAAAAAACCGTTTCCCTTACCCCCACCGAGACTAAACTCCTCTACATCCTTCTCCGCAACGCTGGTCATATCGTCACGACCGAATTCATCATCCGGCGCATCTGGCCGCTGGAACTTGCTTTTGAAGACCGGCTGCATGTTCATATGCACCGGCTGCGCCGCAAGATCGAGGATAAATCGCGCCCCCGTTACATCGTTTCCGAGCGGGGGGCCGGTTATATCTTTCAAGTCACCGAACAATAGCTAAAGCGACGCTCGTAATCAACTTAGCGCTTTGGTTATCCGTTATCCGTTATCCGTAATCCGTTATCCGTTATCCGTTATCCGTGACGGAACACGGAACACGGAACACGGAATACGGTTTACTAACACCGGGAAGTTATTTCCGAACGCTTTCTAAGTCTGAGAAGCGCCCCTACATTCAGCCATTTTGCCTTTACCGTTGCCGCGACCACAAAAGCCATTCCAATGTCTCTGATCATACCTACGAGGTTTTCGAAAACCTCGTAGGTATGTGCTAAACTAGTAGGCACGGAGGCACACCCCATGATAGATACAAACGGAAAATTTTACCTGGGCCGCATCGCCGACCCCAAAACCGGCGAACCCGGCAGTGACCCTTTGTTATATGATCCCGATGATCTGACCACCCATGCCGTCGTCGTCGGGATGACCGGCTCCGGCAAAACCGGCCTGTGCCTGGACTTGCTGGAAGAAGCCGCTCTTAACAACATTCCGGCGCTGCTGGTTGACCCTAAAGGCGACATCACCAACGCGCTGCTCCACTTTCCCGACCTGGCCCCGGCCGATTTCCAGCCCTGGATAAACGCTGATGAAGCGCGGCGCGATGGCAAATCGGTAGAACAGGCGGCGGCGGATACGGCCGATTTGTGGCGCAGCGGTCTGGCTAAATGGGAAATTACCCCGGCCCGTATCCAAAAACTCAAAGACAGCGCGCGCTTCTCCATCTACACGCCTGGCTCCGACGCCGGGCTGCCCATCAGTATTTTGGCGTCGCTCCAGGCCCCGGCCATCGCCTGGGAAGCGAACAAGGAACTGCTGCGGGAGAAGATTTCGGGTACGGTAACGGCCGTTCTCGGACTCATCGGTCTAAAAGATATTGACCCGGTGCGCTCGCGGGAACACATCCTGCTGGCCAACATCTTCGAGACGGCGTGGAGCCAGGGCCAGGACCTGGATTTGGGCGAATTGATCATGCAGGTGCAGTCGCCGCCCTTTGAAAAGTTGGGCGTTTTCGATATCAACCGCTTTTTCCCGGAGAAAGATCGTTTTGATCTGGCGATGCTGCTCAACAACATCTTGGCCGCCCCTGCCTTCCAGACCTGGATCGAGGGCGAGCCGTTGAACATTGCCAACTTGCTGTATGACGGGGACGGCCGTCCCCGTCACACTATCTTCTACATCGCCCACCTCAACGATGAGGAGCGCATGTTTTTTGTGACGCTGCTTTATTCAGCTGTCGAAAGCTGGATGCGGACACAGGCAGGCACGACATCGCTGCGAGCGCTCGTCTACTTCGACGAAATCTTTGGCTATCTGCCCCCTGTCGGCAACCCGCCCTCCAAAGAACCGATGCTGCGGATGCTCAAACAGGCCCGCGCTTTTGGCGTAGGGATGGCGCTGGCAACGCAAAACCCGGTAGATATTGATTACAAAGCGCTCTCCAACGCTGGAACCTGGTTCATCGGCAAGCTCGGCACCGACCAGGACAAGCAGCGGCTGTTGGACGGCCTGGCTTCGACCGCGCCCGGCGGCCTGGATCGCCAAGAATACGATACGCTGATTTCGGCCATCGGTAAGCGGGTGTTCTTACTGCGCAATGTCCACGACAAGCAGCCCACTCTGTTTCAGACGCGCTGGGCGATGAACTATCTGGCCGGGCCGGTGACGCGGATGCAGATTCCGGCGTTGAATGCGCTTGCGGGAGCCAGCGTGCAGCCGGTCAGCGAGTCAGCCGGTCAGCCCATCAGTGTTCAGCCTCCACTCTCCAGTCTCCAGTCCCCAGCGGCCACTCCCCAGCCACCATCTGATGAGTTGCCCGGCACAATGTCCCGCCCGGCGGTTCCGGGACGGGTGGCGGAATATTTCCTGCCCAATAATTTGACGGTTTCGCAGGCGGCGCAGAAAGACGGCCGTTCCCTCGCTGCCGACGCCCAGCCCATGGGCCTGCTTTACCGGCCCGTTTTATTGGCCCAGGCTGACGTGCGCTTCCTGAACCGCAAGTACAATTTAGACCATGAGTTGAAGAAAACGGCCGTTGTCATCGAACCTGACCGGCGCGGCGCCGTGCGTTGGGACGACTTCACGGCAAAACCCATCCCATCAGGCGGCCTGGATCGCGCACCCGTGCCGGATGCCCGCTTTGCCAACCTGGAAGAACCCCTTGCCGATGCCAAGATATGGCGCACCCTGCAAACCGACTTTGTAGACTGGGTCTATCGCGGCACGGAGGTCATCGTTAAAGCCAACGAAACGCTCAAAGTATACGCCGGGCCGGATGTGTCCGACGAAAAGTTCGCCCAGCAGTGTCAGAGAGCGGCCGCCGCCAAAGCCGAAGTTGAAGCCGATAAGGTAGAAGCCCGCTTTGAAAAGAAAATTGACAGCCTGGAAACAAAACTCACACGGGAAGAGCGAGAACTTCAGGAGGATGAGATCGAGTACAAACAACGCAAAATGGAAGAAGCGGCCACCCATGCCGAAACCCTGTTCAGCTTGTTCAGCAAGCGGCGCAAAAGCGTCTCCTCTTCCATGACCAAGCGGCGCATGACCGCCCGCGCCCGTGAAGATGTGGCAGAGTCGGAGGAAGAAATTGAGCGGCTTAAAAAGGAGATTGATGAGATGGAAGCCGATATGCAAGCGGCTCTGGACGAGTTAGAAGAAAAATGGGATGAGATTGCCGCCGACGTCACGGATATCCCGGTAACGCCCTATAAGAAAGATGTGTCCGTGGAACTCTTCGGCGTGGCCTGGATGCCGTACCATTTGGTAAGGGATGGGGAGCGGGTGGATGAAATTCCGGGCTTTGAGATTAAAGATTGATGATTAAAGATTGATGATTAAAGATTGATGATTAAAGATCGGTTGACATCAATCATTAATCATCAATCATCCCCCCACCATCATGATAGACGATGAAGTTCAAGCCTTAAAGCTGCTGCGCCTCCGCCAGCGAGACGCCGCCGAACAGCTTATGACGAACAGCCGCCTGCGTGATAATTTGACGGATGGGCAGGCGGAAATGCTCTTGAATTGGGCGTTGGCGTTTGTCAACCAGCGCGCCAACCAAACGGTGGCGATGCCAGATGAAGCGGCGGAACTGTTTATGGAGGAGATGGTTACGGCCGTTTCCCGCTTCCTCCGCCAATTCAACCAATTAGCCGCCGAACTGGCTCATCTCGATGAAGAAGCGGCGTCTTTTCAAGTCCAACAACTCTTATCCAACTGGCACGATTTAACCGGAGCTGACCCGGTTTCATACCTATTTGAACTGTTAGCCCCCGAACGCCAAACCTGGGATAATGAGGCTGTATTTCAACGACTCATCCTCATTACTCAGGAGTTGGACGAAAATGAATAAACGAACAACGAGCGTTGGCGGCGGCATACTGGTTCTCATTATTGCCATCCTTTCCGTCATTTTTGGTCAAGATTTTTTTGCCGAGTTAGGCGTCTCCGTAGACGACGCCCCCATTGACAGCCTGCCGTCCGACGATGATTCAGTTAATCTACCGCCGGCCGGCGACAACAATCCCGACTGGTACGACATCTACTTCACCGCGCCCACCTGCCCCCCGGAGGCGGAGCGCGTTGGCGGATTAGATGAAACGATTGCCGAAGACATCAGCCAGGCTCAACTCCAGGTGGATGTAGCCGCATTTGACTTGGACGCCGATCCCATCGTGCAGGCGCTGATTGACCTGGAGGAGCCCGGCGTCACCGTGCGCGTGGTGACAGATGAGGACAACGGCGATTTGTCCAGCATCCGGCGGCTGCGGCGTAATGGGATTAGCGTGGTAGAGGATAAGCGTTCGGCCTTGATGCATAACAAGTTTATTGTGGTAGACGGCCGTTACACCTGGATGGGATCCCTCAACTACACCGCCAACGGCGTTTACTGTAACAACAACAACCTGGTACGCATAGATTCCTCCCGCATAGCCGCCAACTACACGGCCGAAATGGACGAGATGTACGACGACCGCCTCTTTGGCCCCGATTCGCCCCAAAATACGCCCAACGAAAAAATGACCATCAACGGCATTCAGGTAGAGAACTACTTTGGCCCGGAAAGGAAGATATCGCCCATCATTGCCCGCGCCGTCGCCAGCGCCCAGAGCGAAATCCTCTTCATGGCCTTTTCCTTTACCGATGACCAGATTGGCGAAGCGATGCTGGGCCGCGCTGATGCCGGCGTGACCGTTCGCGGCGTTTTCGAGACGACCGGCTCCGACACCGTGTACAGCTACTACCCCCACATGGCGGCCGCCGGCATAGATAACGTGCAGGTACGCACCGACGGCAACCCCCGAATCATGCACCACAAGGTCATCATCATTGACCGGGAAACGGTGATTTTTGGCTCCTTCAACTTCAGCGACAGCGCCAACCGCAAAAATGACGAAAACATCATCATCGTCCACGATCCCACGTTCACCAGCTTCTTCGTGGAAGAGTTTGAAACCGTTTGGGCAGAAGCGCAGAATCCAGAATAAACACGAGTCTCAGTAGATCCAAAATCTGCTACGAATTTCACAAAATTCACCAATTAAGGACTTGTTTTGCGTGTAATTCGCGTATCTTCTCAAAGACCTGGAGAAGCTCGGGCCGGTCTCCTGACCGCGCCCGGTGCGGGACCGGCCACAGCCCCGAAATATTGAGATGATTCGCTGTTACACAGAGTGGCCACCGAAGTGAACGATGCGTTATCCAGTTGTTATTCACAAAGAGCCTAACAGTGATTATGGCGTAACCGTTCCAGACTTACCCGGCTGTTTTTCTGCCGGCGATACGCTTGATGATGCCTTGGCACAGGTTGTTGAAGCGATTGAATGTCATATTGAAGGATTGTTATTAGAAGCAGAGCCTATTCCCCTCCCCAAAAGCATTGAATTTCATCGAAACGATCCAGCTTATGCCGATGGGATTTGGGCTGTAGTTGCCCCCGATCCGGTTTAATCACACAAGCGGCGATGGAATATATTGCCGCCCGCACTGAGGAGTGAATACCGGAAGGGTGAATATCTGCTTAATTTATCAAGTTGATAATGAGCGACGTGGTATAATCGGGGAAACTGGGTCTTTTCGAAGAACTCGGTTTCTTTTTATTTGAGGATTTATGCAAGTTGTTTCGCCTCAACCTGTGCCGTTTTGGAACGGCCGTTTCACACGCAACCTCCGCTATCTTTTAACTTTGCCGATAGCAGCGTTTGTGGTCACTGCATTGATTTTTGCCGTTGTTGTGGCCTCATACCGGGGGCGGCATGACGGCCGTATCTATACTGGCGTCACCGTGTTGGGCGTTGATCTG
>JAJRYT010000194.1 GCA_024275635.1 Chloroflexota bacterium
CGAATGATGCGGTAGGTTTCGGATTCGAAACCGTCGAATTGGAAGTAAATCGCCGGCCGTATTTCCGCCAATTCGGCCACAAAGGCGTCATCATAAGCGAGCCGTTTGCCGTTAGTGTTAATCATGATATGGCGAATGTGTAGTGATTTAGCAGCCCGTAGCATCTCTACGATTTGGGGATGAATGGTTGGCTCGCAGCCGGAAAACTGGACCACTTCCGGGAAGCCTTCGGCGGCCACCAGATGATCGAGAATGTCCTCTACTTCGGCCAGCGTTAAATTGTAACCGGCCCCGGCGTTGGCAAAGCAGAGGGGGCAGTCCATGTTGCAAGCTGTGTTGACCTCGATGATGCCGACACAGGCATGTTGTTGGTGGTCGGGACAAAGGCCGCAGTCGTGTGGGCAGCCGTTGTTGACTTCGGTGGTAAATTGGAGCGGGATGGTCCCCGGTTTATTGAATTTGGCGGAGTTGACGTAGGCGTTGGCGTTGCCATAAATGAGGGAATCGAAACGGCCGTGTTCCGGGCAGCGCTTTCGCATATATACTTTGTTGTCACGCAGCAGGATATGGGCGTCAATCACCCGGCGGCAATCGGGACAAATACTCCGCGTCAGTTCATGAAATACATAATCAGCATCCTTCTTTATTATCGACTCGGGCTGGAGGGCGGCAGATTCAGGCATGTTTTAATAATCTCCTTGGCATCCGCCCAGAGGTTTACGAGTGGTTGCCTGGTTTCATGTAGCTAGCCTCCGGGAGGGGATGCTGCCTACTATGCCACATTAATGGGTAGAGGCTGTAAGCATGATTCCTCATTTGTGTGTTTTATTTCTGGTTTAGGGTAATTTGGTAACTGGTAATTACCAGATGAACTCTGGCGTTTTTTGAAATCCTCTCTGGTAGGGGCGGTTCGCGAACCGCCCCTACGTCTCGACTGAAAATCAATTTCCGCCAGACTCCAGTTACCAGTTGTCGGCGGGGAGTTTCCACCAAGCTGTGTTAGTTTTTAATGATCAGCGGCAAGAAAACCGATTCGCCGCCAATGATGACGGTAACTGTTCCGGTGTCACTGTTGAATCCATCATTAATTGTGTAACTGAAACTGTCGATTCCTTTGTAATTGAGGGTTGGGGTATAGACAATGGTGTTGCTCACGATGACGGCCGTTCCGTTTCCTGGCGTGCCTACGGCCGTTACCGTTAACGGATCATTGTTGGCGTCCGAATCATTAGCGGTCACATCAATCGTTATGGGCATATCCTGAAGTGTAAGCGCACTGTCTGCAGAAGCCGATGGCGGCGTGAGCGAACTCAATGCTTGATTCACGTTAATACGCGGTATACCCTGAACCGTTCCGTTGATCCGGTTATCATCAACACTTAGCCCGTTACTTTGCAGCGCAGCCAAAATTTGGTCCACAGTGGCTGTTGGCACAGCTGCTTTCAAAACAGCCCAGGCGCCGGTCACGTGCGGCGTAGCCATTGATGTGCCGTTCCATGTGCTCGTTCCGGTACCGGGAACAGAGGAGGTAATGGAGACGCCAGGCGCATACACATCCAGGAATGAGGCCACATTGGAGAACGAGGCCACATTGTCCCCATCATCCGTTGCGCCCACGCTGATGGCCGAAGAGATGCAGGCCGGCGCCCCCATGCTGTCCCGGTAGCCGTCATTGCCGCTGGCGGCAATTGTGGCGATGCCCACAGAACGCAAATTATCAATCGCTGCTTTGCGATCTAAATTGTATATATTCGAATCGCAAGAAGATTCGGAGTAAAACCGCGAACCACCGAGGCTCATGTTAACGGCCGCTATGTCAAAGGTGTTACGCAGCTCATAGACCCGTTCCAGCCCTTTAAGCTGGTCACTATCCCAGGTAAAGGCAGCATCATAATTTTCAAATACAGTAAAGACCTGGATGGCAATGATGTCGGCGCCTTTGGCGACGCCAATGTTGGATCCGCTGGCCGGATTACCGGCGGCGATACCGGCAACATGCGTGCCATGTTGGCAGTCCCCTTGCGCGCCAGAATAACCCGCCGCCGCGGCCACACAATCAATCCCCGATCCAACGGCCGTGGATGTAGTTACGCCGCCTGGGCAGACAGAGAAATAAGGCCCATAGGTGGCGTCAACGCCAGTTGAAGAGTAACACGCTTCCGAAATGACTTTATTGCCGGTGAAAAATGGGTGGGTTTTATCAACGCCGGTATCGAGAATGGCGACAGCCTGGCCGGTCCCGGTATGACCGTTGTTCCAGGCGGCATCAGCGCTGATTATGGGAATGCTGCTGGCTAATGTAACCGCAGACAGCCGGTCTTCCCGAATACTCATAACTCCGGGCAGGCCGGTCAATTTATTTAGAGCGGATGTATCTATCTCTGCCGCCAGATAAGGGATGTATTTGAAGTTGGCGATGAGCTTGTGCTTCGTTCCATTTAGCTGCTGCCAAATAAGGTTTTGAGCGGTTTGAATGGCTTGTTGTTGCGCTTGGGCGGCTTGTAGACCGGCTAAATCACCTTCTGGCGTGAAATTTATATCTAAGCCGATAATAACCCTGACTGTTCCCGATTCACTGGCTTTGTCAAATAATAGTTGCCAATCTGGCTCTTGGGCCGCGGGGACAGCTAACGCGGCCGGTGTAGAAAGTATGTTAATGAATAGTGTCAGGCCGATCACAAGAAGGGCGGCGCTGAGGACGATCTGACGACGACGTGTGAAAGTGGTTGGGGGGTGTAATGGTTTGGTAAACACAGTGAAATCTACCTCATTGTGAAGAACTATATTGGACTTTATTCCAATTTGGCTACTGTGTTTAGGATACTGCGAATCATGTCGCGTTGGAATAGCGCAAACGTCACATGGGTTGCACCTGCGAGTAATTGGGTGATGATGTTATTATCCAATTACCAGAGAAATTAATCACAACGCCAATCTCCAGTTGATTGTAATTTCTTTTGTGTTTGCGGGGGTGATAAAGGCGTGAAACTTTTATTTGGCCCAATCACGGCCGATATTTCGTTTCATTTTTTCCTGGTAGGCGGCTCCCAGGTCTATGCCGGTATAGTTGGCCAGCTTTAAGGTGTAGGCGAGCAGATCGGCCAATTCACTGCGGAGGGTGGCCCGATGCTGTGTGATGGCTTCTTGCCGGGCGGCGGTGGCTAAACGGCCGTCTTGCAGCAATCGCTGACTGTCACGCCAGATGTTGACCAGTTCGCTGGCAATTTCGCCCATTTCTTCGGTAAGGAGAATGTAGTTGAAAAACAGGTCAGGATCGAATTGTTTGCTGGCGTCGAGCTGGCGGTGGAACTGCTGGTAGGCGGCCAGATCGCCTTGTTGTAATAGGGTGATTTGTGATTGCTCTGGTGTGTCCTGGCCGTTTGTTTGTTGTTCCAGGGCATTCTGGATGAGGCCGACGACGTGCAGCAGGTCTTCTTCGTTGGCGAGGAAGTCGAGGTGGGTGTTGTTGATGGTGAGAACGGCCGTTCCCTCCAAATGAGACAGCCATGCTTTATAGGCGGCGGCAACCTCTTTGATGTAATTCGGGTCCATGTCGCGCTCGTAGGGCCGGTCGCGCAGCATGATTCGGCGCATCGTTACCTCGTGTTCCGCGTCCAAGTAAACGATGAGATCGGGTTTGGGGATTTTCTCGCCCAGGGCGGCATGGACACGGCCGTACATCGCCAGCTCATCATCTTTTAAGTTCAACCAGGCAAACAACTCATCTTTGGCAAAGGTGTAATCAGAGATGAGCGTGCCGCGCTGCAGCGCATCTGGCACCGCCTGGCGTTGTTGGTGGTAACGGCTGAGAAGGAAGAATAACTGCGTTTGGAAGGCGTGCCGTTCCCGATCCCCGTAAAACTTAGCTAAAAACGGGTTTTCCTCAAATACCTCTAGCAGAAGGGAAGCGTTGAAATGGGGCTGGAGCAGGCGGGCCAGCGTTGTTTTGCCCACGCCGATAACGCCTTCAATGGCGATGTATTTGTTGTGCATAACGTCATGTGTCCTTTTTGAGTAAATGAATCGTTCGTGAAGGATCAAGCGTTAAATGTGAAAAGTATCTCTATCACGTTTTCCGCATCACAATTCACGTCAATAACTGCAAAGTGAGGCCGATTAGAATGCCAGTGACGAGTCCGCCGCCAACGTCGCTTAAATAGTGATGGGAGAGGACCACGCGGGCCAGGGAGACGAGCACAGCCCACAACAACCAGAGCAAGGTGAACGATGGCATTGTAAACGCCAGGATGATGGCAACGGCCGTTGCCCGCGCTGCATGTCCCGATGGAAAGGAATACTTGTCCGTAGCAATGGCCCATTTTTCTTTGGGCCGCTGCCGCCGGAAGATACCTTTGAGAATACCCACGAGAACGGCCGTTATCATCACCGTCAGCAGCAACTCCCAGCCCAATGCCTGCTTTTGCCAGAGCAGCCAACCAATGACCGCCAGCCAGAACACGCTGTCCCCGGTGCTGGCTAAAATCCAGGCAAGGGCGCGGGAGAAACGGCCGTTTCCCCATTGTGCCAGCCTGTATGAGATCGTTTTGTCACGGACCAGGATTTGCTCCAGGTTCATACCATTAGCTCTAGCTCTTTGCTTCCAGCTTCTTCAATTCCGCCCGCAGCATATCGACCTGGTGCGGTTTATCCCCATCCATTGCCATTTCGGCATAAGGGTTTAAGAGGACTTTCATAGGCCGCCCGGTAAGACGCGCCGCTAAATTTTCAATATCAGTGATGGAGAGTTGGCGTGTCAGCAGCTTAAATAGGACGCCTATGCCCACTGCTCGCGCCAGCTGCCAGGCATGTTTACGGGCATTGGACAGCGCGGTCCACAACTCCCGGTTGGCCTCAATAATATCCGGCTGAATGATGCCAATATCACCCCCAGCTACCTCCACCCCTTTTAGTTTGGTAAACGTGCGTTTAGAACCTGGGAAACGGGTTTCCATCGTTTCTTTGGCGACAAAGCTGTAATACAGGCCATGATCAAAGGGTTTACACACGTCGATGATCGCGTCAACAATCTCGCCCGTTAACAAAGGGATGTCGGCTGAAGAGGCCAAAATCGCTTTGGTATCTGGTTTATGCTGCAAGATCCAATCCACACCGGCAATGGTGTTTGAAATGAGACGCCCCTGTCCGGGCAAGTGGTGAACTGGGCGTTTGAACTGCTGCCCCATATCACTGCCTAGCCCAACGACGATGACATCTTCCACTTGTTGGGCTGATTGAAGGGCATCAACGACACGCTCCAGCATGGTACGGCCGTTCATATCCAACAACGCTTTGGGTTTACCCTGTGTATATTCGTACAGCAAATCTTCTTCTTGGGGAACGCCCCCGGCGACAACAATACAATCCATAATTCCTCCTAGCCTGTCAGGGCGCATTGTTTATGATAAGCGGTAAGTAAGCATCTAAAATTTACTTTCCACAACTGGAGATTAGAGATTACCAGTCTCCAGTTAACCAGTCTCCAATCTCGAAACAGGGAACTTATTTCTGGATGGTCACTAAGTAGATCTGGTACACAAATATGGCCGCCGCCGCATCAATTCGGCCCCAGCCGTAAACATTATTGGGCACGTCTGTTAACCCATCGCCGCCGCAGCCCTGAGACGTTGTGAGGGGAACGGCCGTTGCCCTGATCCACGCTTCAATCAAGTCCACATTCCCCGCCAGATCCGGATTAGCCGCGAGCAATAACCCAACCAATCCGGCTACATGCGGCCCAGCCATACTCGTGCCCGACATAGTTGTATACCCGCCGCCGCGCCTTGTCGAGTAAATACCCGTCCCCGGCGCGGAAATGTCCGGTTTCGGACGGTTACTGCCGTCAACCGTCACCGGGCCGCGGCTGCTGCTGGCGGCAATTGTATCGCTTGCTGTCGTATTGCCCACCGTAAATGATTCATCATAAATGGCCGCCGGATAGCGTATCGAACTGCAAGACGACCCATTATTCCCTGCCGAATGCACAGTGACGATACCCGCCGCCCGCACCGCTTGAACAACGGCCAATAAAACCTCCGGATTGGTGTTGTTGCACCCTTCACTCTCCACACAAGCCCAGGAGTTATTGATGACGTGCGGCGCTTGGGCCGGGTCGGGGTTTTGGTCGTTCAGATCAGTGGGGGCGATGAACCATTGATAACATTCGCTATAACTGGCCGGCGTGCCGTAGCCGACGTTCATGTTGCTGCAGCCAATCCAGGTTGCGCCGGGAGCCATGCCCACGGCGTTGGCGGCGCCGGCGGGCCAATCGGGGTCGGTAGGCGGCAGATCATTGCCCACCATCGTGCCCATCGTGTGCGTGCCATGCCCATGATCATCGCAGGGCACGGCCGAATCCGCCCCGCAAACGCCGCCGCCGCTGTGAATGGCGTCATGCCAGTTGTAATTGTGGTCGGCCGTCGCCCCGTTCCAGCCGCGATATTGGTTGATCAGACCCGGATGATCCCAATCGTAGCCGGTATCTTGCCCGCCGATGACGACGCCTTGCCCAGTGTGGCCGGCGGCCCACACGGTCGGGGCGTTAACCAGGCCGATGTTCCAGACCACGCCCTGCGCCGCCTGGATGAGGTCGGCGGAGTCAGGGAGGGGCAATGTATCTAGTTTGACGGCGGGATTGGCGTATAAGTGGGCGATGTCGGCGCGCTGGGCCAGGGTTTGGATAACGGCCGTATCCCCTCTTACCCAAATCATATTCGCTACCCAATAGGGCCGGAATTCGACCCCGGCCGCCTTGAGGGCAGCGATGACAGGCGGTTGGGTGCGTTGGGCAACGGCCGTTAACTGCTGAAATACGTACTCCCCTTTGGCCTGCTTGGTGGGCAGCGCGGCGGCTCCGCTCAAATCAGCCTGCTCAGTTAGGTAGGCGAGGAATTCCGTTTGAGGCTGGGCAACGGCCGTTGCCAGGACCCAGGCATCTACCTTTTGCGTCCAGGCAGTGGCGCTGCCCTGCGGCTGTGCCGCGTAGTCAATCAATCCCGTTATGAGAAAAACGGCCGTCAATAAAACAGTAGCTTTACGTTTCACGTTTCCCGTTTCTCGCTCTCCGTCTCACGTACCCCAATCCCGCAAATAACGGAAATCATGCCCTACTGTGCGCGCGCTAATTTTGGGAATAATCGGCAGCGCCCGCTTATATTGCGCCCGCCGGATCATTTGTTGAATCCGATCAATTATCGCCGTCTCAAACCCGACGCCAATCAAATCGGTCCGCGAAAAACGTTCATCCAGCATCCGGTAAAGCAGTTGGTCGGCTTCGGTATAGGTAAACCCCAGATCATCCTCATCCGTTTGGCCGGGAATCAGGTCGGCAGAAGGCGCTTTGTTCAAGATTGGCTCCGGCACGCCTATCGCTTGGGCTAACTGCCGCACCTGGGTCTTGTACAGGTCGCCAATTGGGTTGACGGCCGATGCCAGATCGCCAAAAATCGTGCCGTAGCCCAGCAGGAGTTCTGTCTTGTTGCTCGTGCCGATAACGAGACCGTTCCAACTGACCGAGCGGTCGTAGATGACGGTCATCCTGGCCCGCGCCATCACATTGCCTTTGCGGTGCGGCGTCATATCGGGGGTAGCCGTTTCCAACGCATTCACTATGCCGGTGATGTCCACGGTTGCGCTGGCAACGTCCAGATCATCAATGACGAGTTGGGCGTGGGCCAGACTTTCCGGCGATGAGGATTGGTAGGGCAGGCGCAGCGCCAGCACATTCTCCGCTCCCAGCGCCGCCGCCGCCAGGTAGCAGGACAGGGCCGAATCAATGCCGCCGGATAAACCCAGGACAGCCTTGTGGAAGCCGGCTTTACCGATTTCGTTTATCAAAAACTTGCTCAGCACAAGCTGAGTTACTTCTGTGTCAATATGGAGTAAATCGTTGTTCATTTTTTCCCAATCTTCTCGTTCCTACGTTCTACGTGGGAACGCCTGTCTGAACGCTCTGCGTTCCGCTCGACGCGAAGCGTCTGGTGGGTCATTCCACGCGGAGCGTGGAACGAGAGAAAGTGGCAAGTTACTTGGCCTCCCTTTCATTCCTGAGCCAATGCTGTGCTTGCGGCGGAACGGCCGTTAAATCATAGGCTTCTGTGGCGGAGATACCTTCGGCTTTGGCGCGTTGGTGCAGGGCATGAAAGTAGCGGGGCGCTAAGGGTTCGCCGGTGAGCATTTGTTGGCGAAATACGGCCGTTACCTTGCCGCCTATCTCTTGTAATCCCACCGCATCGAAATCAGCCATCAACTGCTTTGTATTGTACGCGATCCGGCGAAATTCGACGCGCCAATCTTGCCCCTGCCGGGTGGCGATGACGTACTTGGCCGCCGGGCTGCCGTCCAGCGGCATCCCCACCGAGCCGATGTTTACCAGCCAAGAATTTGACCAGGGCCGATAAAGCGGTAGATGCGTGTGGCCGCAGAATAAGGTCGTGTTGTCCAATCCGTTCATCCGCGCGGCAATGGCTTCGTCATCTTGCTGCGGCATAAAGCCACGATATTGGGAGAGGGGCGAACCGTGAACGAATGTGGCTGGGCAACGGCCGTTGCCCGCGATCTCATGCTGAAAGGGCAACTGCCGGATGTACTCGAACTGATCGGGCCGGAGTTGGCGGCGCGCCCAGCGCATACTGGCCCAGAGTGGCGCCGTCCGCCACTCGTCATTCTCAAACTGGCCCAACAAATATAACTCATGGTTGCCCTGTAAAACGGGGCAGTCCAGGTCGCGGACGATATCCAGGCATTGGCTGGGATGGGGGCCGACGTTGGCGATGTCTCCCAGGCAGATGATCTGGTCAACGGCCGCTTTTTTAATGTCGGCCAACACCGCTTCCAGCGCCGGCCGGTTGCCGTGAATGTCAGAGATAAGGGCGATACGCATGGCGAAAGGAATCAGGATTGAAGATTGATGATTAAAGATTGGAATCATCAATCATCAATCTTCAATCATTAATCATCTAAATCTAATTTCATATGGCATCATCAGCAACGGCCGTCCACTGATCGCTTCCAGCCGCTCCCCGGAAAGCCAGCGGCCGATTTCGGCCAGGGCGGCGGCCGGCTCGGCTGCCTCAAAGGGGCGGGGGGGCAGGTAGCCGTCGCTTTTAGGATACAAATTCACGACCGGAATGGCATGTTCACTGCCGGTGGGCAGACCGGCCAACTCTACCGCCTGCCGGACGGCGTCTTCAAAATCGCCGAAGCTGTCTACCAGCTTGTGGGCCAGCGCCTGCCGCCCGCTCCACACCCGCCCTTCGCAAATCGGGTCTAATTCGTCGAAGGGGAGGGCACGGCCGTCAGCCACCACCCGCTTAAATTGGCGATAAGTTTCCTCAACGCCGCGTTGTAAAACGGCCGTTTCCTCCGGCGTTAACGGCGCGGCGTCGCTGTACAAACCGGCCCGTTCGCCCCGCTGTAAGCTTACCCGATTCACGCTCAGGTTTTGATAGAGCTTTTGCGCGTTGGGTCGCAGCATAAACACGCCGATCGAGCCGGTAATCGTCCCCGACTGGCACATGATATGTTGGGCCGGCGCGGCCACATGGTAGCCGCCGGACGCGGCCACGTTGCCCATGTAGACCAACACCGGCCGTTTTTGGCGGATGCGTTTAATCTCCCGCGTGATCAGGTCGGAAGCCAGCGCGCCGCCGCCGCCGCTGTCCACGTGCAAGATGAGCGCTGCCATCCGGTCACTCTTTTCGGCGCGGCGCAGCAAGCGCAGCAGGGTATCGGCCCCGGCCGTCGCCCCGCCGAAGAAGGGCAGGGGGATGATAGGGGGTTGGCGGCTTGGCCCCATCGTAATCATCCCTTCCAGGCTGATGACGCCAATAAATTGTGACGGGCGGCGATACGGCCGTTCCCACAACATCCCCCGCGCCTTCTCCCACGTCAATAACTTCACCTTCCTTTCCTTTTCTTCTCCCTCTTCTTCTATCTCTAGCTCTCGCTCTAGCTCATCCTCATACGCTACCCCATCCACCAACCCCAATTCCCGCGCCTGCTCCGCCGGATAAGGCGCCTGGTCAATCAGCGCCTTGATTTCCTCCTGCGATTTGCCCCGTCCCTCGGCGATGGCCGTCGTCAGCAAATCATACTGCTCGTCCAGCAGCCAATCCAACTGCGCCCGGTGTTCCGGCGACATCTCCGTTTGACTGAACATATCGGCGCCCGCTTTGTAAGGCGAAATCTGCACCACTTCCGCCGCCACGCCGATGCGGGCCAACGCATCCTTAAGGAAGACGGCCTCTGTTCGTAGGCCCAGGACGCTGAACTGTGCGCCGGGCGGAACGATGATACGGTCGGCAGCGGCGGCGGCGGCGTAATGGGCCATGTCCAGGGCGGGGGTGTAAACGATGACCTCTTTCCCCGCCGCCTGGGTTCGCTGGATGGCGCGGCGGAGGTTTTGCACTGTTCCCAATCCAGCGTTGAAGCCGCGAAAGAGGAGTAACACGCCTTTCACATTATCGGCGTCGGTGATGGCTTTGAGAGTAGCGTTCAAGGTTTCCAAACTGAGCGCCGGGGGCGGCAGGGGCAGTTGACGTTGGAAGAAGCCCCGCGGCGGCTCGTCCCGTTCCGGCAGGGCGCCGCCAATGGGCAGGATAATGTAATCAACCCGCGCGCCTTGAAGACGGCGCATTCCGTTGCGTATAGCGACTGCAAGTTGATTGAATTCGTCTCTAATGCGCTGGCCTAGCTCGCGCAGTTCTCGCTGCAGATCAGTGATGAAGTTGGGATCGGCCGTTTCGTTGCTCATGGCGCCTCGTTTTTTTCGATGGCGTAATGATAACGCAAGGAGACAGGAGGGCAAAGGCGCGTAATGTCCACGAAAGCGTTGTCAGAGATTGTAAGCGCAAACCAGATGGTTTGCGCCCGCAAGCTGGCAGCCTGCTTCTACGACTGCCAAGTTGCTCACAGACCCGGTGCGTACTTGCTACTTGCAAACCTGCCCACTCGCCGTATAATGCAGATAACAAACGAATTGTCTACAGGGAGCTGGGGCAAGCCCGGCTGAGAGTGTGACCGTTTTGTCACGGACCTGCGAACCTGATCCGGGTAATACCGGCGGAGGAATAGCGAACTTCATTATTCAATCGGCCACCCGGAAGGGTGGTTTTTTTGTTGGATTAAAGATTAAAGATTAAAGATTAAAGATTAAAGATTAAAGATTAAAGATTAAAGATTAAAGATTGAAGATTAAAGACTGGAGACTAAAGACTGGAGACTAAAGACTAATGGCTGTTTTGGTTTTTGCGAATGGGGTGATGGAGGATGTGGCCTGGATACGGCCGTATCTCTCCCCTGCTACGGCCGTCATTGCCGCCGACGGGGGAACGCGCTATTTGATGGCGTTGGACTGGCTGCCGGATGTGGTCATTGGCGACATGGATTCGTTGCCGGATGAGGTTGGAGCCTGGTTAGCGGGTTCGGCGGCGCACATCATCACCCATCCGGCCGCCAAAGATGAAACTGACCTGGAACTGGCTTTGCTGTACGCCGTCGACCATTTTGATGGCGAGATTTGGCTGTTCGGCGCGCTGGGCGGGCGGCTGGATCAGATGTTAGCCAATATCCTGCTGTTGACTCATCCGGCATTGGCGCAGCGGCCGATTATCCTGGTCGCGCCCCACGAACGCGCCTGGCTGGTGACGGAAACGGCCGTTATTCATGGCGCGGTTGGCGATACAGTCTCGCTTATCCCGCTGGGTGGGGATGCGCTGGTGCGTGAAACGACCGGCATGCAGTGGACGCTCCAGGATGAAACGCTCCAGTTTGGTCTGGCGCGGGGCGTGAGTAACGTGATGGTGGAGGATGTGGCGACGGTGCGGGTGGGAAACGGCCGTTTGTTATGTATTCATAGGTGGGAAGTGACTAAAGTGGAAAGTGGCTAAAGTGACTAAAGTGGGGATCGCCGCCCATCATTATTGGCGCGGTTGGCGCAAATGTTTGAGGGTAATTGTGTAAAACGTGAAACGTGGAGCCTGAAAGGAGAAAGCGATGAGAAAGATGATGATTTTATGGATTGGATTAATGATTGTTGTGGCGGCTTGCAGCCCCGCGCTGGAAGAATCGGCGACATTGACGGTGATGACGCACGACAGCTTTGCCATCAGCGAGGAAACGATGGCGGCATTTGAACAGGCCAACAATGTGACTGTCGTCATGCTGCCATCCGGCGACGCCGGCGCGGCGCTGAACCAGGCGATTTTGGCGAAGGATAATCCGTTGGCTGACGTGTTTTTTGGCGTAGACAACACCTTCATGAGCCGGGCGCTGGCGGCCGATATTTTCGAGCCGTATGACTCGCTGGCGTTGGCCGATGTGAACGCGACGCTGCAACTGGATGAGAGCGGCCGTTTACTGCCGGTGGATTACGGCGATGTCTGCTTGAACTATGATAAGGCGTGGTTTGCCGCCAGTGACCTGGAACCGCCCCAGTCGCTGGCCGACCTGGCCGACCCGGCTTATGCCGGGCTGTTGGTTGTGGAAAATCCGGCCATATCCAGCCCTGGCCTGGCCTTTTTGCTGGCGACTATTGGCGAGTTTGGCGCCGATGGGTATCTGGATTATTGGGTTGATTTGCGGGCCAATGATGTGCTAGTCACTAACGGCTGGGAGGATGCGTATTATGGTCAATTTTCGGTGGCTGGGGATGGGGAACGGCCGTTAGTCGTTTCCTACGCCAGCAGCCCGCCGGCCGAGTTTATCTTTGCCGATCCGCCAGCAACAGAGTCGCCCAGCGCCAGCATCGTGGCTCCCGGCATGTGTTTCCGCCAGGTGGAATTTGTGGGCATCTTGAAGGGCGCGCCCAATCGAAAATTGGCCGAGGCGTGGGTGGATTTCATGTTGAGCCAGACGTTCCAGGAGGACATCCCCCTCAATATGTTTGTTTTCCCGGCCAATGAGCAGGCAGCCCTGCCCGATGCGTTTGTCGAATGGGCGCAGATTCCGGCGGAAACGGCCGTTCTTGACCCCGCCCTTGTAGATGCAAACCGGGAAAAATGGATTGAGGATTGGACAGAGGCGGTTTTGCGATAAAAAAGGGGATTAATGATTGAATGAAGATTAAAGATTGAAGATCAGGCCCGATCTTCAATCTTTAATCTTCAATTCTTCACGGCTTGACACAGCCCCCGGCGATGTAACTATCCGGGTCAATGTACAGATGCCGTGACATTTCCAGGCTGGTGGCTTCGTCAATGACCTTGATTTCCGTATTCCAGGCGGCGCAGCGGCGGGCCTGCACGTAATAATCATACGAGAACTGATCGCGTAATTCGACGATGGGATTGAGAAAAATAAACATTGTGTAAGGGCCGCCGCCGCCGCCGTAAGGCGTTAGTCTCACCCGGCAGCGCCAGTCGTCGCCGACATACTCGCAGTTTTGAATATCAAAAGCATAGTTGAGTTCTTGAACTTCGGCCGGGGTGGGCGAGACTGCCGGTGTGCTGGTGGGCCGGGGCGTAGCGGTTGCCGGCGTGTATGTCGTCACGCTGAACTCAATAGGCGGGCCAATCGGTTCGTCGTCAGCGTTTGTTAACTGCCAGGCGCTGTCGAAAGCGCCGACGGTGGCCGGAGCCGTTAAATTAGCGGTTAACGTAATTTCCTCGCCGGCCATTACCTCATTCTCTAAGGTGACCGGCTCGTCTACGCCAAAGTCACGTCCTTCCACGTAAGTCCACCTGGCGCCTTCCGGCCAGGGACAGGCGCCGTTGTTTTTCAGAATCCAGTGCATCGGGAATGTGGCTCCCACCGGGGCGGCGCTGCTGCTCTGGCTCTGGTAGGAGTAGGCGGTGACAAGTTCGGCGTCAGAGACGCAGGTGGATAGGAAGTCAAGGGTGGCATTGGGTGTAGGTGTTTTGGTGGGTGTTTGTGTGGGGGAGGGAACGGCCGTATTTGTCGGCACAGCCGCTTCTGTTAATGCAATGGCGGCCACAGCGCTGGCAACAACATCGGGGGTGCTGCTGGGAACGGCCGTATTTCCCGGTTCTGTTGTTGCTGTTGCCGCGGCAGGCGTAGCCGCGGCAGGGGAGGACTCGGCTACAGCCGGTGCGGTGGGAGTCGGCGAGTTACTGCGCCCGTTTAGACCAAAGATGACCCCGCCGGCGATGGCGGCTAACAGCGCTATAATCCCGATAGCTAGCCAGGGAGAACGTTTTTTTGTCGGGGCTGGGGTGATGGCGGCCGTTCCCGTGTCAGTGGCTGGCATGCTTTCTGTTTGAGCAGGCGCGGTTGTAGTAGGGGTATCATGAGACGCGATTTGGGTGGGGGAAACGGCCGTAGGGTATGAAGTTGCCCGCGCCCCGGTTAAATCAACCGTTCGCAGCGCTGTTGCCAGTTCCGCGGCCGTTTGGAAACGGTCTTCTGGAATCTTGGCCATCGCTTTGAGAATGATAATCTGCAATGATTCGGGAATATTTGGATTGAAAGAAACCGGCATGGGCGTCGGATCGTTGACATGCTTCATGACCACTGCCAGCGGGGTATCAGCCTGGTAGGGCAGTTGTCCGGTCACCATCTGAAACAACAGGACGCCCATTGAGTAAATGTCAGCCCGCTCGTCGCCCGACTGCCCCAGCGCCTGCTCTGGCGACATGTAGGCTGGGGTGCCGATGAGCGCTCCTGTAGCTGTGTAGGCCATTGACTGCCCGCCAACCAGTTTGACGATGCCAAAGTCGGTCAGAATCGCCCGATCTGTCTCCTCATCCATCATGATGTTGGCCGGTTTAATGTCACGGTGGATCATATTACGGTGATGAGCGTAAGCAAGCGCGTCGGCTACTTCCCGTGCAATGCGGACGGCTTCTGTGAGCGGCAGCCGCTCATTATCCTTAGTCAGCGCTTCCAGCTTTTCCTTCAGCGTCCCCCCGCTGATGTATTCCATGACCAGGTAGTAGGTATTTTCACCATATAGGTCAAAATCGTAAATACCCACAATGTTGGGGTGCTTCATGGCCGCCATTGCTTTGGCTTCGCGTTGGAACCGCTGTAAGAAATCCTGCTCGGCTACCAGGAAGGTGTGCATGAGCTTGATGGCTACGTACCGGTCAAGATTTTCCTGATAACCTTTGTAGACTTCGGCCATCCCGCCGCGCCCTAGTTTTTCCAGGATTTTGTATTTGCCAATGGTTGTTCCGGTTAATGTGTCGCTCATAGTGGTTTGGGTCAATCTCGTTGTAATTTGTTGTCCGGCCGTAGAACGATTTGTCGGCGTTGGTCATCGTTTCGCCCACGTAGGGCAATTTTGCAAATTGCCCTGGACAAGTTACAAACTTGTCCTACACTTTTTGGATCAAACGATGACCATCCCCGATTTGTCCAATCGTTTTACATGATGAAAATGATACGGTATTGGGCTGTTTTGGACAAGGGGAGAAAGGGGGCATATAGGGCGATTGTATACTCTGATTGCCGATGAATGGAATTTATCGGCTGAGATAAGAAACTTGCTGAAGCAGGTTGAAGAATGACAGACGACGGTTTTCAACCATCGCTGAAAAGCGCAAATGGGAGTATGCAATCGCTTTTTAGTATTTCAGCGGGTCAGCCCTTCAGCTTTAAGCTGGCCGCATCCGGCGGCAATGTCAATGCCGCGCCGTTGGCGCATGGTGCTGGGCAGGTCGTACCGGGCGAGGATGGCCTGGAACTGTTTGGCGGCCCGGCTGTGGGATGGTTCCCCGCCATAACCTGTGGTCGGGTTGAGCGGGATGAGATTGACATGCGCCGCCATCCCTTGCAGCAGGCCGCCCAGGGCATGGGCCTGTTCCGGCGTGTCGTTTTCCCCGGCGATGAGCGTCCATTCAAAGAAAATGCGTCGTTTGCGTTGGGCGAGGTAATAGCGGCAGGCGTCCATCAATTCGGCCAGCGGCCAGCGGCGAGCGGGCGGAACCAGAGCCTGCCGTTCGGCGTCGGTAGCGCCGTGTAGACTGACGGCGAGGCGGATAGGACTCGCCTCGTCGGCCATGCGGATGATGCCCGGCACGACGCCGACGGTGCTAAGGGTGATGTGTTTGGGGGCGATAGCCAGCCCTTTGTGGTCGGTGAGGATGGCAACGGCCGTCATCACCCCTTCGTAATTATGCAGCGGCTCGCCCATGCCCATGAAAACGATATTACGCAGCCGCTCCCCACTGGCTTGCAAGATGCCGTCTACGTGCAAAACCTGGGCCACAATCTCGCCTGGTGACAGGTGGCGGGTGAACCCCATTTGCCCGGTGGCGCAAAAAACACAGCCCATGGCACAGCCCGCCTGCGTGCTAACGCAGGCGGTTGCCCGCGCTTCGCCTTCGCGCCCTTCAAAGCGCATCAGCACCGTTTCGATGGTTTGATTATCCGGCAGGCGCAGCAGGAATTTGCGGGCGAAGCCGTCGCTGCTGGCGGTGTCGAGCTGCGTGTCTAACCGGTTGAGGACTGTATGCGCCTGCAGCCGCGCCAGCAAATCGGGCCGCAAATCGCCCATCTCGACCGGCGACTGCGCCCGCTGTTGGTACAGTTTCTCCCACACCAACCCGGCATGGTAGGCGCTGTAGCCCCATCCGTTCAGTAAGGCGGCAAGTTGGTCATGGGTCAAATCGTAAAGGCTGGTCGGATGATCGTGCATAGGGAATTGTAACGTTGTAGGGCGATTTTCAAAATCGCCCTACGCAAGTTTGATAGCTGCTTTGGGCGGACGGCTTTATACTTGGGGGCATGATGGATGATTTGTTGTTGGCGTTTGATTTTGGCGGGACGAAGTTAACGGCCGCACTCACCACTCCCGGCGCACAAAGCTGGCTGGGAATGCGCCGCGTCTTCTCGCCTGAAGGCGCGGATGCCGGGCACGATATGGAAACGATGATCGGGATGGGGCGGGAACTGCTGAACGGCCGTTCCCCCACAGCTATCGGCGTCAGTTTCGGCGGCCCGGTGGATTATGGTACGGGAACCGTGCGCCTCTCCCACCACGTGCCCGGCTGGGAGAACACGCCGCTGCAAGCGCGGCTGGAGGCTGAATTTGGCGCGCCGGTTCGCATAGACAATGACGCCAATACCGCCGCACTGGGCGAACATCAATTTGGCGTTGGGTGCGGCCATGACAGCCTGATGTACATCACTGTCAGCACGGGTGTGGGCGGCGGCTGGATTTTGCAGGGCAAGCTCTGGCGCGGTCATGCAGGGATGGCCGGGGAAATTGGGCATACGGCCGTTGACCCCAGTGGGCCGGTTTGCTTGTGCGGCAAGCAGGGCTGTGTGGAGCGGCTGGCGTCCGGGCCGTACATGGCGGCAGAGTTGCAAAGTGTCAAAGTTGCAAAGTGGCAGGGTGAGATAACTGGCAAGACGGTAGCTGAGTTAGCGGCGCAAGGAGATGAGGACGCACGGCGGATTTTGCTGCGGGGAGCCTGGGCGTTGGGTGTGGGCATTGGCAACGCGGCGAACTTGATTAACCCGCAGTTGTTTGTGTTAGGCGGCGGCGTGACCAAGTCGGGCGATTTATGGTGGGAAGCCGTGCGCCGCGCTGCCCACGAGACAGCGCTGCCCGAGATCCATTTCGACATTGTACCGGCGGCGCTGGGCGACGATGCGCCGCTGTGGGGGGCGGTGGCAATGGTGAGGGATGAGGGATGAGTGAATCTACCAATTTCCCAATCACCATTTTGGGAGACGAGTCGTTGGGCGGGACGTACCTGCTGCGGCTTTTGGCGCGGGAGGGGCTGGCGGTGCGGTTCGGCCGTTTTCGTGGTGGGGAGCCAATCACGATTCCGGCAGGTGAGTGTTTGTACGTCGGCTCGGCGATGAGGGGGGTGGGGGTGCGTGTGTTGCGCCATGCCGGTCGTGTGGATGGCGCTACGCCGCAGCCAATCCGGGCAGCGTTGTGGGAACGGTTTCTGGCTGCGGGGTTGGTAAAGGGGAAGCAACGGCCGTCCCCCCCCAAGCGCTTGCACTGGCACATTGATTATCTGCTGGAACGGCCGGAAGCGGTATTGACTCACGTGATCGTTTTACGGAGCCGGGTGCGGTTGGAAACGGCCGTTGCCCATTGGCTGGCGCAGCAGCCGGAAACATGCATCCTCGCGCCGGGATTGGGCGCCAGAGACGCGCCGGGCAGCACACACCTTTTGGGCGTGCGCACCGACGAAGCGTGGTGGCAGGCGCTGCCCCACCAATTGCTTTTGTTAGACGAGGCAGCCAAATCGGCGCATAATTCCCTGGACAAACAGTAGACATTATCGAGAACATCTGAGGTCTAATGAGATGGAGACGCAGGCAATGAAGCAAATAAAAGGATTGGCCGGGTTTGTTTTACCGTTATTGCTGGTTGTGGCGGCGGTGGCGCAGGAAGAAACGGCCGTTCCCCCCTTCAAAGACGTGACCGAATTGGCCGGCATTGTCCTGCCCGACCGGATTGGGCGCGCTAACAAAGTCACCGGCCAGACCTGGGGCGACTACGACCAGGACGGCTGGCTCGATTTATACCTGACCGACACCGCAGGGGCCAACGTCCTCTACCACAACAACGGCGATGGAACCTTTAACATCTCTCCGCTGACGGCCAGCATCTCCCTGCCCGACGCCTTGAGCGGCGGCGCCGTCTTTGCCGACTACGACAACGACGGCTGGCCGGACTTGTACGTCCTCAACTGGGGCGCCAATGTGCTGTTTCACAACGACGGCGGCGATAATTTCACCGATGTGACCGAGTTGGCCGGGGTAGGCGACGAGGCCAACGGGCAAACCGCCTCCTTTGGCGATTACGACCAGGACGGCTACCTGGATTTGTACGTGGCCAACTGGTCATGCTACCCTAACTGCGGCCGTCCCAGCGAGGGCGACCGGGACCGACTCTACCACAACAACGGCGATGGAACCTTCACCGATGTGACCAATCTGCTGGGCGGCAAGACGCGCGGTTCCGGCTTTGTCGCCAGCTTTGTGGATTACGATAATGATGGCGACCTGGATATTTACCTGGTGAATGACGAATTCATCAACCCTATCGGCAACGTGTTGTGGCGCAACGATGGGCCAGGATGCGGCGATGGCTGGTGTTTTACCATCGTCTCCAAAGAAGCCGGGGCCGATGAGAAGGTGATGGGAATGGGGCTGGCGACGGCCGATTATGACAGCGACGGCGACCTGGACTTCTACTTCTCCAACGCCGGGCCGATGACCCTGCTGCAAAACCAGGGGGACGGCACGTTTGCCAATGCGGCTGAACTGGCCGGGGTGAATTATCCGAAGGGGATTGGCTGGGGATCCGTTTTCTTTGATTTTGATAACGATGGCTGGCGTGACCTATACCTGGCGGTGATGAAAATGGCCGATTCGACCAGCGCCGGCAATCCGCTCTTCCGTAACAACGGCGACGGCGCTTTTGTCAATCTGGGCCAAAGCAGCGGCGCGGCCGACGAAGGGGCGACGATTGGCGTGGCCTATGCCGATTATGACCAGGACGGCTGGGTTGATTTGGTCATCGGCAATTTTGACCAGGGCTACCGGCTGTACCGCAACCAGGGCGGCGTGAATAACTGGCTGACGCTGAAGCTGGTTGGCGGCGGCAAGGTGAACCGGGATGGCATTGGGGCGCGGGTGACGGTGGTGGACAGTGACGGCCGTTCCCAGATGCAAGAAGTCAAATGCGGCTCCAGCCTGGGGGCGGGCAATGCGCTGGAATTGTATTTTGGGCTGGGGCAGGCGGAGGCGACGGCCGTTACCATCCAATGGCCCGACGGCACAACCCAGCAGCTTGGCCCGATGGCTGCCAACCAACGACATGAACTGCGCTACGGCGTCAATCCCATCACGCCGATTGACATCAGCGCGGCGGCGGCCGATGCGACGCCTGCGCCCGTAACCGGCGGCAGCCAGGAGGCGCGGCCAACCGTCTGGCCGTGGGCCGCCGCCGCGCTGGCGCTGGCCGCCGCTCTTTACCTGTACCGGCAGGTCCGCCGCCAGTCATGAAACGAATGATTGGACACAGATGGCGCAGATTCACACAGATTTTGCGGGTATATTTACCAAAATCTGTGTTCATCTGCGTTTATCTGTGTCTTTTCTCTCTACTAGGGATAACGGTCGTTTTCCTGACCGCCTGCACAATCAACCCACCGGATGAGCCGAATGTCCTGGCGGCTGTTCCCGCGTGGACGGCCGTCCCACCCGCCGCCCAACCGACCATCGCGCCGCCACAACTGCCGACGGCCGTTCCCACCAGCCTCCCCACGCCAACAGCAACTGCCATTTTGCCCGAATTCACAAACCACCGGAACGACTCGTGGCAGTCAACCGCTGCCGACGCCGGGGCCGAATTTGTTTTGCTGACTCCGGCCAACACCGGCCTATGGCAGTTCCCGGCCGGCAGTTTCATCCATCCCATCGCCCTGGCAATCTGGCGGGAAACCGCGTTTTTACTTGACGGCGGGCGCGTGCTGGCCGTTGATCTAAGCCGCCCGGCAGCGCCGGCAACGATGCTGGCTCCCGGCATGGACGTGGCTGGCGCGCGCGTGCTGGAACCGAATACGGAACACGGAATACGGAACACGGAACACGTGGCTGGCGTGCGCGTGTTGGAGCCGCTCGATTTGACCGTCAGCGGCGACGAACTGCTGGTTTTAGACCGGGCGGGGGATGTGTACGCCACCGATTTGCCGTCCGGCGCATGGCGGTTGGCGCGGTATGACCGGCCGGTGCGGGATACGTCGGGTCATTATTTTGTGGCTTTAGATGGGGCGGGAGACGGCCGTTATCTGCTCGAAACCAACTATTTGTACACCATGCGCTACGCCGCCGGGGAGCGGGACGCGCTGTGGACATTGCCTGAATCCCACGCCGTTGACGTGAGCGTTTCCGGCGCGGATGTGTTTGTTCTCCTGCGGGCGATGGCCGGGACGGCGGGCAGCTTGTCCCGTTACCGCGACACGCGCCTGATGGATTCGTTCCAGCCCCAATTCCCGATTGAACAGCCGCGCCAGGTTGTGGCCGGAGAAACGGCCGTTTTCGCGCTTGACCGGGCCGGTTTGCGCCTGCTGGCTTTTGATGGCGAGAACGGCCGTTTGCAAACCCTGTACCAACTGCCGCCGGACGACCCCATCAGCGCCTTTGTTGTTGACCCGGACGGGCAACTCATCCTGGCCGGGCGGGATCGCCTTTACTTCTATGCCCGGCCCGATTGGCTGTTGACGGTTCCGGGTGCGGCCCAGACCATGACGCGGCTGCATGATACGGCCGTCCTGTCCGCTCTGTCCAGATTGGCGATGCCCATCGGTGGCTCCGGCATCACCCGGCGCGATTTGCAAATGCCCGGCGCGCCGCGCCATTACCGGCTGGGTATCCACCAGGGGGTAGATTTTTACTGGCAGCCGGGGACGCCCGTGTTGGCGGCCGCCGACGGCGTTGTCATCCGCGCTACGGTGGATTACGCGCCGCCGACCCAGGCGCAGTTCAACGCCTGGCGCGCCGAGGTGCAGCAGTTGGGCTACACCAGCGATGCCGCGCTGGATGTGTACCGCGGGCGGCAGGTGTGGGTTCAGCACGAAAACGGGTTGGTGACGCGCTACATCCATCTCAGCCGCATCGCGCCGGGGGTTGTGGCGGGAACGGCCGTCACGCAGGGCCAGTTATTAGGCGAAGTGGGCAATTCCGGCTCGATTTTGTCACTGGAAAGCGAAACGGCCGACGCCCATCTCCATTTTGAAATCTGGTTGAACGAGCAATATCTGGGCCAATTTTTGCGGCCTATTGAGACCAGAGCATGGGTAGAAACGATGTTGAGGACGAATTGATGACACGGAAACAAACGCGGCAAAAAGTATTGGAAAATCAGGCGCGCCGCTTGCGGCAGCAGTTGGCCGTCCTGCGCCGCCGCAGCGACCGACTGGTGCGTTGGCGGCTGCTGCTTTTTATGGCTGGCCTGGCTGGCAGCGGTGTAACCCTATTGACGGCGGGTGTGTGGTGGTGGGGCGTGGTCAGCGTGGTAGCGGCGGGTCCGTTTTTTACGGCCGTTTACGCCCATCACCAATTGGAAAAAGGGATACGCCGCTATGAAATCTGGCTGTCCATCAAGGAAACGCACCTGGCCCGCATGACTCTGGATTGGGCCCGCATCCCGGCGGCGGAGCCGGTTCCGCCCCGGCTGGAACATCCGTTTGCGCTTGATTTGGATTTGATTGGCGACCGGTCGCTGCACCAATTGTTGGATACGGCCGTTTCCCTGGGAGGCAGCCACCGCCTGCGTGATTGGCTGTTGGCGGAACAGCCCGACCAGGCGTATCTGATAAAACGTCAAGCTCTGGTACAGGAATTGGCCCGACTGACCCTGTTCCGTGATAAACTACGCTTGAATGCGACCCTGGTTGCGCGTAATGATGGCGAGAAATGGCCCGGCCATCGGCTGCTTGATTGGCTGGCCGCCCAAATGGACCTGCCTGCACTGCGCCCTATCTTGCTGGTTTTGATTCTGTTGGCGGCAGTGAACATTACGATGCTTTTGCTGGTAACCGACAACAGATGGTTCCCCTGGTGGGCGGCGACGTGGCTGTTGTACGGGGCGATTTCTGTATGGCAATTGCGCCGGATTGGGCCCATGTTTGAAGAAGCGTTCTTTTTGCGGGATGGATTGGAGCAGTTGGGGGCGGTGTTTGATTTTTTGGAGCGCTACCGGTACGGCCGTTTCCCCCATCTCCAAGCATTGTGTAAGCCATTTACCGGGGGAGGGGGACGGCCGTCGCAGGCTTTGAAGCGCATTGGCCGCGTCGTCGCCGCCATCAGCTTGCAAAAGAACCCGCTCGTCTGGTTCTGGCTCAACGCCTTCATTCCCTGGGATATTTACTTCGCCCGCCGTCTCAACCAGTGCAAACGGGATTTGCAGACCTTGCTCCCCGTCTGGTTAGACGCCTGGTTTGAACTGGAAGCGCTCAACTCGTTAGCCACATTCACTCATCTTAACCCGGATAACATCTTCCCTGAAATTGTTTCCGAACAGGCCGTATTGTTTCAGGCGGAAGCGATGGGCCACCCGCTCATTGCCGATGAGACGCGCATCGGCAATGATTTTGTTATTCAGCAGCCAGGTACGATTGGGTTGATTACCGGCTCCAATATGGCCGGTAAAAGTTCGTTCTTACGCGCCATCGGCGTGAATCTGGCGCTGGCTTATGCCGGCGGCCCGGTGTTGGTCCGCTCTTTGCGCGTCTCCTTATTCCGCCTGTACACCTCCATCCGCATCACCGATTCCGTCACCGATGGCTTTTCTTATTTTTATGCTGAGGTGCAGCGGCTGCACATGCTGTTGCAGGCGCTGGGAGATACCAATGCGCCGCCGCTATTTTTCTTGATTGATGAAATTTTTCGCGGCACAAATAATCGTGAACGGCTTGTTGGCAGCCGCGCCTACATTCGCGCTTTGGCCGCGGGCCGCGGCGTTGGCGTGATTGCGACGCATGATTTGGAACTGGCCGCGTTGGCTGATGATCTGCCGGGGGTGATGAATTATCATTTTCGGGATGCTGTGAGAAACGGCCGTATGATTTTCGATTACCAACTACGCTCTGGCCCCTGTCCCACCACCAACGCGCTCAAAATCATGCGTCTGGCCGGGCTGCCGGTCGAATATTAAGCTGACCTTAATTTTCTTTGTAAGAAAAAGCAGGTACAATCCTGCAAATATGGTACTCTGGTACTATCCGTTTTACCGTAATAACCAACTGAACACTGGCGCTTTTGATTCGTGCTTTGGTAATTGAGTAGTTGTGTAATTACTTAATTGCTCTGGCAGGGAAGGGAGGCAATTTGCCAGACTCCAGCTATCAATATAGAAATCATGAACGGAAGGGACCACAGCAGTTTTGCACTTAGAAGTAACTACTTATTTCTAATTTATTATCAGGGACTTGCACCGGGTTCGGATTGCAAGTCTTATTGGCATACCTGCTTACCAGCAGCTTATCCAGGGTAAAGTAAGTCAGGGAACAGGCGCAGGCGGAAGGAGAAAAATGGTCAGAGAAGTACGCAAAAGGAGACTGACTTTCAGCTTGCTGTTATTCACAGCCCTGACAATATCCGCAGCGACGATTTTTGCCCAGGGGGGGAATCCTGATTCAGACGGCACACTGACAGTTGAGCCGATAGCGGTTGTGGGTACAAGGGTAAGGAACGGCGATGGAGTTGTTGCTTTTCTGGATGGCTTTCCTATGCCTAACGACAGGGGTGATTTTGGCTGGTTGAGAGCGAATGGCGCTGCCAGCGCGTTTCCAAACAGGGTGGATATCGCAACGCGGCGTAACGCCGGTTCACAGTTGGTCGCTGACCTGCAAACAGTTGAAATTACGGACTTGACGGTGTCGGCGAGTGGGTTGGCCCGCGCCACGCAGGCGAGGGTGAGCTTGAGCCAGGACGCGACGAGCGGCGATCCTTTTGACAATTTGAATGATGGGACGACGCAATTCTATTCTGTGCTTGTGCCGGCAGGAGCGGCGCGTCTGGCAGCGGAAACGGTGGATTCAACTGGCGCCAACATGAATTTATATGTGGGCCGGGGGCTGGTTCCTAATTTGGGTACGCAGATTTGCGCCAGTACGGTGACGGGAACGGCCGCTGAATACTGCAATATCCCCGCTCCGGCGGCCGGTGATTGGTGGATATTGGTTCAAAATGCAGATGCATCGGCTGCGCCGCCCGACGCGGTGACGCTGGCCTATGGCGTCGTAACCGGGGATGAAGGCAATATGTCTGTGGAGGGGCCAACGGCCGTTCCGGCGGGCACGCCTTTTGATTTGCGCCTCTTTTGGGATGATCCGGCGCTGGCGACGGGCGACCGTTGGTATGGCCAATTCGCCGTTGGCAGTGATGCGGCCCATCCCGGCAATGTTGGAACTGTCGCTGTAAACCTGGTTCGTCATGAAGATGATGTGACTAAAACGGTGAGCGCCGATACGGCCGTGCCCGGCGACACCCTCACCTACGCCATCACCATCCAGCCCAACATCACAACAGAAAACCTCACCTACGTCCTCACCGATACCATTCCCACCGGTTTAACCTACGTTCCTGGCTCGGCGTCCGCCACCGACGGCACGGTGCATGTGACCGGCGATACACTAACCTGGAATGGCGAGATGGCGCTGCCCGGTTTTACTTACGCCGTCGCCACTAGCCAGACTGATCCCAATTGTGCGGCCCCTTTAGCCGGGATAGATGGTGAGGCAGACGCCTACTTGGACCTCGAATCTTTTAGCATCTTCACCGACCCGGACATTTTTGGCGATTCCGTTATGTTTTTTGTTGACCCGGCCGGTGGCCCATTTGATTTATTTGGGGCTGATCAGGGCGAAACGATTTATTTCACCGATGATGGGTTTGCATTCTTCGATCCATCCACCCCAGGCGCGGTCCCCTGGATAAATGAGCCGATCCCGACGGCCAGCGATCCCAATAATTTGATGGCTATGCTCTGGCGCAACCTGGAAATCGTTTATGATCCAGCGCTTAACCGGGGGGTAAGTCTGGCCGCGCTTACCAGAGGAGACGTACATGAGGCCCTGGTCGTGGAGTATGATGATGTGGCCGTGTGGCTGCCTGAAGGCGGTGGGCCAACCTACGATTTTGAGATTGTGGCCTATTACGATGCGTCTCCCAATCGTTACGAATACATTTTTGCCTACAATAATGTGACCGCCACCGACGGTGTTGGCACGATTGGCTTGGAGAACGCCGCCGGAACGGACGGCGTGCAGTATGGCTTCAATGACCTGGCGCTTACCGATGGGATGGCTGTTTGTTTCGATTTGGCGGAAGGCAGCAGTGGCCCAGTTGAAATCAGCTACCAGGCGACGGTGGACAGGACATCTGACGGCAAACTCACCAACAGCGTGGCTCACAACACCGACAATCCGGGCAGCCAGACAGCTTATGCCAGCGCGGTTGTGGATGTTGACGGTCTGCCTATTTTGTATATTAGCTCAAACTCTTATGGAACGGCTGGCAACGTGTTTTTTAAGGATGAGGACGTTTTGTCTTATGATGTCGCTACCGGTGAATGGCTACTTTATTTTGATGGGTCTGATGTGGGATTGAAGCACACGGATGTGGATGCCGTGCATGTGCTGGCTGATGGCAGCATCTTGATGAGTTTTAATACGCGCTTTAAGGTGCCTGGTTTTGGTAAAGTGGATGATTCTGATATTGTTAAATTTATCCCCACCTCGCTGGGCGCGGATACGGCCGGTAGTTTTGAGATGTTTTTCGATGGCTCAGATGTAGGGTTGATGAAAGGCGGCGAGGATGTGGACGCGATTGGTTTTGCGCCAGACGGCCGTCTCGTTATCAGTACCAACGCATCCTTCAAAGTCCCCAAAACCGGCGGCGGAAAGCTGTTGGGAACTGATGACGATCTGATCGTTTTCAATGGCGTTTTGGGGGCCGATACCCGCGGTGATTGGGAATTAATGTTCGACGGGTCGGATGTGTGGCATCACACGGAAGATGTTTGGGGCGTATGGCTGGATGCGGCATCGGGTGAAATTTACTTCTCGCTGCAAAATAATTTCACAGCCGGCGGCATCAGCGGCGGGGGACGGGACGTATTTATTTGTCAGCCCGTCTCGCTGGGCGCAAACACAGCCTGCAACTTTACGATGTTCTTTGAAGGAATCTTGGTCGGTTTCGGCGGCGATAATATTGATAGTTTTGCTGTGGGGGATTAACGCACGTAGGCGTTTTGTTGGAAGCGGATAAGATATGTAAGAATTGGGGGGAATTATGGCAGATGTTGGCGTACAGCTTGCAAAAATTGTGCTACGCCATACGGTTTTTGTAGAAACCCGGCGACCCCCAGTTCGGCAAAGCGGGGGACCACTTCCCACTGACTGTAGCCGGAGGAGATTAGGACGCACACTTCCGGGTTGATTTGTTTAAGCAGCCGCAGCGTTGTTTCGCCATCCATTTCCGGCATGGACAAATCGAGAATAATCAGGTTGATTTCAGCCCGACGCTCACGATAGAGAGCGATACCATTGGGGCCGGAATCGGCAGTTACGGCCGTCAATCCGGCCATCTCTAGAATGTCCACCGCCGCTTCCCGCACCCATATCTCATCATCAATAACCAAAACCACGCCGCCATCTTTATCTGACGCTAGTTGTGGCGGCAGTTGCTTGGGGGGGACGGCCGTTTCCTGGCTGATTGGAAAATATACAGAGAATGTTGTCCCTTCATTGACCTGGCTTTCAACAAAAAGCGCGCCGCTATGGCCGTGAACAATTCCCTGAACGGCCGCCAATCCTAATCCCCGTCCAGTAAACTTCGTCGTGAAAAATGGATCAAAAATCCGCGACATAGTGGCCGTATCCATCCCCGCGCCATCATCTTGCACAGTAAGCGTAACATAATTGCCCGGCAGCAATGGATCTCCCATCTGCCGCCGTACGCGCACACCTGTTTCATTTACCGCCTCAACCCCTGTTCGCACCACCACCTGCCCCACCGATTCGCCGATAGCCTCGGCTGCGTTTAGCACCAGGTTCATCACTACCTGCTGAATCTGACCCACATCCCCATCAATCAAAGGCAGCGCCGTCGTCAGTTCCGGACGAAGTTCGACCTGGGTGGGAACCGCTACCCGAAGCAAGTGTAAATTTTCGGTAATCAAGGCATTCAGATCAATGGCTTTGATTTCAAACTGCCCCTGGCCGGAATAAGCCAAAAGCTGGCGGGTGAGTTCTGCTGCTTGTTCTGCCGCCCGTGTTGACTTTTCAACGGCTGGGAATGCGGGATGATCGGGCGATAAATGCATCTTTGCTATCGAAGCTTGCCCCAGGATAGCAACCAGCAAATTATTGAAGTCGTGAGCCACGCCGCCGGCCAAAACGCCCAGACTCTCCATTTTCTGCGCCTGACGCATGGCTGCTTCCACCCGCCGCTGTTCAGTGACATCTTCCACGATCCCTATCCCACCGGCAATCACCCCCTGGTCATCGGAGAGGGGACTGCATATGACCCGTACCGGCGTCACCTTATCGGCGGTAACGGAACGGTAATCCCCTTCATACCGGCTGATCCTGCCATCCAGCGCCTGCCTGACGCTCGTTTGCATATCCTTATCACGCAAACGATGGAGCATATCAAACCCAATCAGCCTCTCACGTGATGACCCGATTACATCCACGAACTTGTCGTTACAATCCACAATTACTCCGCCAGCGTCAAACTGGAAGATGCCCAGGGGAGAGTGCTGAAAAATCATACGGTAGCGTTCTTCGCTGCGCCGTAGGGCTATTTCTGTTTCTTTGCGATGGCTGATGTCGCGGGTGACGGACAAGATACAAGCTTCGCCGTCAATCTCTATGACTCTGGCAGACATCAGACCTGTGATTGTGATTCCACCCTTCATGTGAAACTGTGCTTCCAGCCCTCGAACATAGCCGTTGGCCTGGAGTCCGGCAACCAACCGCGCCCGGTCGGCCGGATCGGCCCAAATGTTTACCTCCAGTGAAGATTTACCGATGACATCCTGGCGAGTGTAGCCAGTAATCTGGGTGAAGCCGTCGTTAATGTCAATGTAGACGCCGTCAGCCAGCCGGTTGAGGTTTATGGAGTCGGGGCTGGTGTGAAAGGCTTTGCGGAAACGTTCTTCAGCCTGTTGTCGTTCGTTGGTGGTGGAGGACATGAACAGGGTGACTACCGCAACAATATTGATATAAGCCCACAAATATAACATTGTTTGCAGTGAACTCTCTTGTACTAGTGGGCCATGCCCTTGTGCTGTTCCCCAAATGGCAATAACAGCGGCCAGGAGGGTAGCGGTGGTCGCTTCGCGTGGACCGAACTTGATGGACACCCAGCCTACAAGCGGAAAGAGGATGTAGGCCAGGATAATGAGAGAAATGGCTGTGGGTAAAAGGTTGGCAAAAGCCAGCAGGCTGGCAGCAGCGAGAAAAGCGAGATGCAGGATTATTTCCGACCATTGTTTTCGGGTCCAGGTGATTTGGGGATAATATGCCCAGGTGAGCAGGAAGGGAGCGACGACCATGATTCCCAGCGCATCTCCCAACCACCAGGCCCACCAAGTAGACCCAAACTCATCCCAGAAAAGATTGCCGCTTAACACTAAACCGGTTGTGCCCAGCACGGCCGTTATTATTGGCGAGAGAAAGGCGGCCAGGAATGCCAGGCCCAGGGTGTCCCGGATGAGATTGAATCGAATATATTTCCCAACAAACCGATTTAATAGAAAGACGGCCAGGAGGGTTTCGAGCGGATTGCTGACGGCCGTACTCAGCGCGAAGATAAGCGAGCCATTCGTTAACCAGGTAGCCAGGAATGCGCCCAGGGCTATCCCCGGCCACAAATTCTTGCCATACAAGAGTAAGGCGGCCAACGCTAAACCGGAAGCAGGCCAGATGACACTTATGGTATGCGTGACCGCGCCCATTTGGACACCCAGTAGAGCAGTAAAAAAATAAAGGAGGGTGAGTAAGCTCACTCTGAATAGATAGGAATCAAGTAAGCGGTTTGTTATCATTGTAAACCAGAGTGGTTGGAAATAAGCTCGATCATTGGAGGATAGCCCACGTTACTGGGAATAGTGTAATCGTTTGCCCTGACGGTGTAAAGAGATAAGTACCATAGGATGGCCGGACTTTTTGTTGATTGAGAAAATAGCAAGGAAACCATGGGAGGTATCGGAGCAGGTGTCGTTAAGTGATGGTAAGCGTTCCACTATCAGCATCTTTCCTGGTCAGCTGGCCGTTTTCCGTCTAATATTTCCCCTATGAGCAATATATCCCCAACTGAACTAAGTGGACTGGATGCCCTGGCGTTGGCCGATCTGGTGCGCCGGAAAGAGGTAACGCCGTTAGAATTGGTTGACGCGACCATTGCCCGGATTGAGGCGCTAAACCCGCAGCTCAATGCAGTGGTCACGCCGATGTTTGCCGAAGCACGGGCGGCGGCCAAAGTCGATCTGCCGGATGGCCCGTTTGCCGGGACGCCTTTTTTATTGAAGGAGTCATTGGCGATGGCTGGAGTACGTCAGAGTAATGGCGCTCGTATCCTGGCCAATTCGACAGCGGTTGAAGACAGCGAAATGGCAAGCCGTTACCGACAAGCCGGGCTGCTTGCTGTCGGCAAGACAAATATGTCTGAATTTGGCCTGCTGCCCACAACCGAGTCGCAGTTGTTTGGCCCTTGTCGTAATCCGTGGGATGGTTCGCGGATGCCAGGCGGCTCCAGCGGCGGATCGGCGGCGGCAGTCGCGACCGGCATCGTTCCGGCGGCGCATGGCGCCGATGGCGGCGGATCCATTCGCATTCCGGCGTCCTGCTGCGGCGTGTTTGGCTTAAAGCCGACGCGGGCGCGAACGCCGAAAGGGCCAGGGGTGGGCGATTCGATCAGCGGTCTGGTAATTGATCATGTACTCAGCCGGTCGGTGCGAGATAGCGCCGCGTTGCTGGATGCGACGGCCGGCCCGGCAATTGGCGATCCTTATTGGGCGCCGCCGCAGGCACGGCCGTTTCTCGACGAAGTCAACACCGCTCCGGGCAAGCTGCGGATTGCCTTTGCGACGGAAGCGATCAATGGAACCCCGGTTCATGCGGATTGTGCGGCGGCGGTGAGGGAAACGGCCGTGTTGTGCGAACAATTAGGACATACCGTCGTCGAAGCCGCCCCCGCCATCAACGGGGAACAGTTTAGCGCCGCCTTCATCGCCATGTGGGCGGCGGGATGTGCCTGGGGCGTGACCAGCATCGCCCGCTTATCCGGGCTGCCGCCCCGGCCGGAAATGTATGAGCCGGTCACATGGGGATTGTATGAACGGGCGCAGCGGATTACGGCCGCCGATTACCTGCTATCGGTTCAGCTAATCCAGCGAATAGCGCGGCAGGTGGCCCACTTCCATGAGGAATACGATCTATTTTTAACTCCCACCGTCGCCGAGCCGCCGCTGCCGTTAGGGTCATTTGACAGCAC
The DNA here is from genome assembly GCA_024275635.1 of Chloroflexota bacterium. GTDB lineage: Bacteria > Chloroflexota > Anaerolineae > Promineifilales > Promineifilaceae > JACKCC01. Next base: position 30,934 of record JAJRYT010000194.1, read on the forward strand.
GCCCGATAATCCCATGGCCGGGTTTGAACGCGCTATTGCCTTTGCCGCCTTTACGCCGCAGGCCAACGCCACCGGACAGCCGGCGATGTCGGTTCCACTTTATTGGAATGATGATAATTTGCCGATTGGGGTGCAGTTTACCGGCCGCTTTGGCGATGAGGCGACGCTGTTTCGGCTGGCGGGGCAGCTTGAGGCAGCACGGCCGTGGCAGCATCGCCAACCGCCACTATCCATCTGAGTAGCGAGAGATAGAGGAAAAACAGCCTGCATTTTGCTTGTACACGGCCGCCATAACCAACAGCAAAACGCCGCGTAGCCACTTACGCGGCGTTCTGCTGCTCACAGAGTGGCGCGGTCTAAGCTCGACTTTGTACATTCCTAACAGATTGCTTCCAAACCGTACTCGACCGCGTGGGTTTGTATTCAAATAATATTTGCATGTCACTCTTTTTATGCGATGTTCAAATATTCGTACTCGAGTAAAGTTGCATTGAC
>JAJRYT010000195.1 GCA_024275635.1 Chloroflexota bacterium
CCAGTGCGCTTCCCGCATAAATCATCATTTATTCGCAATATTGCCATGCCGCTGCTGCCGGGCGACGGCAATGTGTGGCGGCAGCTGCGGCGGCTGGTCGCGTATGGGATTCGCAACCCGTATGATTTTCTCAAGGCCAAATTCCTGGCCAATTGGGCCAGGGACACGACGATCTTGCTGATTATGCAGAAGGTAGAAAATCGGATGCAGTTGAAGCGGGGCCGCAGCCTGTTTACGCTGTTCCGTAAGGGGTTGATGAGCGAACGGGATGTCAGCCAGCCGATTCCGGCGATTATTGAGGCCGGGCGGGATGTGTTGGAGCGGTTTGCCCAAAAGATGGACGGGATTCCGCAGGGGCCAATTAATGAAATTTTGTTGAATACGCCTTCGACGGCGCACATTTTGGGCGGCTGCGGCATTGGCGCGAATGATATGACTGGCGTGGTTGACCTGAATCAGGAAGCGTTCAATTACCCTGGTTTGTATGTAGCTGACGGCTCAGTGATTTCGGCGAATTTGGGGGTGAATCCCAGCCTGACGATTACAGCGATGACGGAGCGGGCAATGAGCCGTATTCCGGAGAAAGCGGAGGCGGAGACGGTACGGCCGTTATCCGCCCCGGCTGGTTTGGCGCTGAATGGGGGAAACGGCCGTACCGATCCCCTTAAACAAGCCGCTCCCTACCTGCTTCTGGCCGTCCCGGCTGCCTTGCTGGCCGTCCGCCTGCTTAAACGAAAGAGCTAGTTGGAGAAATAACAATGACCGAAACTTTACCTTTTATCAATCAGGCAACTGGCGAGCAGTTTGGCCAGGTGACGATGGCGACGCAGGATGATGTGAGCCGGGCGCACAAGGAAATGCGGCTGAATTTTGAGGTATGGCGGCGCAAGCCGGCGGCCGAACGGGTGCGTATCTTGCGCTTGTTGCAAGAAGCGATTATTGATGCGACGGATGAGATTACGGCCGTTATCAACCAGGATACGGGCAAGAGTCGGCAGGATGCGCTGATTGAAGTCTTCATGGTGGTGGACCGCCTGCACCAGTATTATAAAAATGCGGAACGCTGGCTGCGCCGCCGCCGTGTGCCGCCCGGTTTGTACGTTTTTCGCCGCTTTTATACCGAACCCCATCCGCATGGCGTGGTGGCGGTGATCGGCCCCTGGAATTACCCGTTTGACTTGTGCATGTCACCAGTTTTGTCAGCGCTGCTGGCCGGGAACACGGTGATCCTTAAGCCGTCGGAAGTGACGGCCGCTACCGGAGCGCTGATCGAGAAGCTGTTCAAACGCATTCCGGAGCTAGTCCCCTATGTGCGCATTTTACATGGCGATGGCAAGGTAGGCGCGGCCGTGGTCGAGTCTAACCCTGACCTGGTTTTCCTCACCGGTTCGACAGCGACCGGGAAGAAAATCGCGGCGGAGACGGCCAAAACCCTCACCCCTTTCCTGTCTGAATTGGGCGGTAAGGACCCGATGCTGGTACTGGAACATGCTGATGTGAAGGCGGCGGCTAAATGGGGCGTATGGGGCGCTTTTGTCAACGCCGGCCAGACGTGTATGGGGCTGGAACGGGTGTATGCGGTGGAGGCAGTATATGATGAGTTTGTGGCCGCCGTTCTGGAAGAAACAAAAAAGCTGAAAATGGGCTATTCGACCGAACTCAATAACCAAAATCATATGGGGCCGCTCACCTTTGAACGGCAGATCAATATCATCCGCGACCACCTGGGCGACGCCATCGCCAAGGGCGCCAATGTGCTGTTGGGCGGCCGAATTGACGGTTTGTTCATGGAGCCGACCATTGTCGTGGACGTGGACCACAGCATGAAGCTGATGCGTGAGGAGACGTTTGGCCCGATTTTGCCTATCATGAAGGTGCGGGATGAAACGGAGGCGATCTGGCTGGCGAATGATAGTCATTACGGCCTCAGCGCTTGTGTATGGAGTAATGACATGCGCCAGGCGAAACGAGCCGCACACCGACTGCAAGTGGGGTCAGTGAATATCAATGACGCCATTTCCCATTACCCGGTGTCGCTGCTGCCGTTTGGCGGCGTGAAGCAGTCGGGTAATGCGCGCACGCACGGCAAGGAGGAGGTGCTGCAATTTACCCATTTGCGTTCGTATGCGGTTGGACGCTCGCCTTTGCCGTTTGACATCGCCACGCAGATGCGTTATCCGGGCCGTTATCGGTTGGGGACAACGATTTTACATTTTGCTTTTGGAGCGACGCCGCGACAACGGGTGCAGCCGGTGGTGGAGGCGCTAGATTCGCTGAACGCAGCCGACGTGAAACCGAATCTAGCGCGGGTGGCGGCTGTTTTGGGGGGCTTGATGGCGGTAACGGCCGTGTTGTTTGGCCTTTTGAGACTAAAGACTGAGGACTAGAGACTGGCTTGTGTGTACGTGCAAACAGCCACCCAACAATGGGTGGCTGTTTTTACAATAAGGAGGAGGAATGAACACGCAATCTACTGCTTAATCAGCGAAGCGGTCGGCGCCGGGATTTGTATAAGCCCATTGACATTGACAGCCGATCAGGTTGCAGGCGATGGCCGCTGAACATTTTTGGCCAATCACGCGATACGGTTCGGTATCCGGTAAGACCGCATCAGGATAAACGCGATGTTCTAATAACTCGGCTTCATCCTTCAGCACGTCACACCACTGTTTTTTGACGGTAACCCATTTAGAAGTTGTCATTTCGCACCTGCTGGTTCCGCTTAACCTGTTCATGATCTGCCTGTAGAATAACGTGGGGAACAAGGATCGCCTAGTGCCGATTGTCATTGCATTTACTGATAAATATCATACCATAACTAGAGCGAGAGGAAATGGGTATGAGAATTTGGGATCGAATGTGGCAGGCGATGGGATTGGCAGCAACTCAGGAACGGCCGTTACCCACTCCTGTCCAGCCTCGCGTGCTGCTCATTATTCATGATCCCGTTGTTGGTTCGGAAAACGGCCGTAAACTCAACCAGGTTCTCCATTGGCAAAACCCTGATGCGCTGGTACAGCAATACATCTCTGATGTACAAGCGGCCAGTTTTGGCTACGCCAACTATCAAATTGTCGAACGTATTGAGGTAAATGCCTTCCCGGTTAAGGAGGATGGTTTTGTATACGATGCCGAGAGTTACCTGTTCCGCTGGCGAACGCGCACCGGTTTTCACCAGCCAGATCGGGTGGATTACGGCCGTCTTCTCGACCAGTTTGGCGTTGTCGCCCGCATCAATCTCGATCAGATTGATGAAGTCTGGCTGATGGGTTTTCCCTACGCCGGTTATTACGAATCAATCATGGCAGGACCAGGGGCGTTTTGGTGCAATGCGCCGCCGCTGGAGGGAATTGGCCGTTGCCAGCGCCGCTTTGTCATCATGGGGTTCAGCTACGAGCGCGGCCCTGGTGAAATGTTGGAGAATTTAGGCCATCGCGCTGAATCCATCATGACTCAGGTGTACCGGCACAAGCGGGGCGACGCCAATTTATGGGAGCGGTTCACGCGGTACGATCTGACCCATCCTGGTTTAGCCGAATGTGGCAATGTCCATTTCGCGCCCAACAGTGAGCGGGATTATGATTGGGGCAACGGCCGTCCTGTCCTCAGCCGCTGTGATAATTGGCTCACCTTCCCTCAGTTAGAAGGCCAACCCCGCCGCGTTAACAGCCAGGAATGGGGTAATGGCGATAGTCGCCAGCATCATCTCTGGTGGTTAGGTCACCTGCCCCATGTCACCGGCAAAACCGGGGGCATTGCCAACAATTGGTGGCAGTACATAATCAACCCCCATTGGGTGCGGTAAAATTTCCCTTGTTTCTGAAAGATGAAGAACCCGCGTTTTTTGAAAAACGCGGGTTCTTCTGGCTTATAGGGAGCATGTAACCGGGATAGTTACAAACTCACACTTGACTTGTTTCATAAAGCGACGCTTTAATTCGCATCATTTCGCGGCGGGCAGACGGGTCTTTTTCCACCAACGACGAAATTTTATCATGGCCATACATAACGGTTGTATGGTCGCGGTTGCCCAGCCGGGCGCCAATTTGTGGCAGCGACGCATCTGTTTCGGTACGGGCCAGATACATGGCAATCTGGCGGGGGAAGGCAATAACACGCGCCCGGCTGCTGCCGGCCAATGCTTCCCCGCTTACATTATAATGATCGCATACAGTTTCGATGATGCGCTCAATGGTTATTTTTTTCGGCCGTTGCACCAGATCGGCCAGGGCCATGTTGATCAGTTCTTCATCAATTGCATTCCCCGATAGCTGGGCATAGGCCATTACTTTGTTCAATGCCCCTTCCAACTCACGAATGTTGTGGCGGATGTGATGGGCAATCAGGCCAATGGCGTACTCCGGTATGTGAATAGCCATTGTTTCTGCTTTTGCTTGTAGAATCGCTTGACGGGTTTCCTCATCTGGCAATTGGATGTCGGCCATAAGACCCCATTCAAAACGGGATTGCAGCCGTTCTTCCAGCGTTACCATGGCCTTGGGCGGCCGATCGCTAGAAATGACAACTTGTTTGCCCTGGCCGTGTAATTCGTTGAAGGTGTGGAACATCTCTTCTTGTGTGCTTTCTTTACCGGCGATGAATTGAATATCGTCAATCATCAGCACATCCGGGGTACGATACCGCTCGCGGAACTCGGACATCTGTTTTTTGCGGATAGATTGCACCAGATCGTTGGTGAAGGTTTCGGAGGAGATGTAAAGGACGGAACGGCCGTCTTGGCGGCAGCGATGTCCAATGGCGTGTAGTAAATGTGTTTTGCCGAGTCCCACGCCCCCATAAATGAACAACGGGTTATAGGTCTGGCCCGGATTTTCAGCCACAGATAGGGCGGCTGCATGAGCCAGCCGGTTGCTGCTGCCAACGACAAAATTAGCAAAGGTGAAGCGATAATTAAGGCTGCCTGAATTGTTTAATGAGATTGATTGGGGTTGGGGGGGGGGAGGCGAAGCCGGTTTTTCTTTTTCTAATGTTTGCGCTGGCGCTATGAGTTCATCAGACCAGACGACAAAGCGCACGGTATTTTTGCAGTTGGTGATGGCGGATAATGTACGCAGAATGGTGTCATGCAGCCGAACTTCTAGCCAATCCTTCGCATAATCATTGCGAACGCCAATGACATATTCGCCGTTATTGCCAGAAAGTAAGCGCGCGTCTTTGAGCCAGGTATTAAAGGTGGCACGTGTCATCTGTAATTCTAGTTCGCCCAGGGCTGCTTTCCAGGCGGATTCTGGAGATTGATTTTTTGTTAGCATAACAATACAAATCCTGGTAAGTAGGTATGAGGCAAGAATACGGCCGTTCCCCGCGTTAACTCATTAATTTTTTTGAAGTGGGGTGTCGTCGCCCTAGAAAGTTGACGCTTTGAAGCCCCTCTGCCCAATCGCGTCACATCAATCAAAGTTCTGGCTTTTGCATTGGCAAAAACTTCTGTGGATGACCTGAATAATGAGGCTTAAACCTTGATTATTTTGTTGCTCATGTGAGAAGTAATGGTCTAAAAAGTGTAACAAATGGCGTGCAAAATCGCAATGAAAATGGGCGGAATTTGCCTTAAAAGATTGAATGTTTTTAGAGTTTGCCAACCTTAAAAAATTGCAATTTTTTAAGGTTAAGGGGTTGACACGGGGGGGGCTTCCCCAGTTATGGGGTGTGGTGGGTGTAAATGCCCTGTATGTATGGGGAACGCTTGTTCTGACTGACGGAACAGGTGTTTAGCATGCGTAGTAACGGCCGTGAAATTGGGGTGTTGTAAATGCAAGCTGGTGCATTAGACCCCAAATATGGGGTTCAAGCGGATTTTTTTGTGAGTTTGCCAATATGGACAAGCGGCCTAAAGTGTGAAATCGCATGGGTAAAGAACCGGTTCTTTTGTCTGATTTCACCTGCATGACTGATTCTTCATTAAAAACCATCGTAACTGTACTTTAGTTTCGGCTAAACAGAAGGTGGCGATGGCGATGACTAGACCATAATTGTAGGAAAGCCATAGCGTACAAAGAGGTTCAAATATCAATCGCCATCACCCAAACTATACATGTTTTACAAATAGGTTCTTCAAGATTTCGTAGGGTCAGGAAGAGATTGGTAACGAATTAGCGCGGATTTGCACGAATTGTAAAAAAATTAGTGAAAATTCGTTGCAAAAATTTGTAGCCCAACAAGTCAACCCCATCAAATCCCAAAGACCCAAATTTTTCTTATCGTATAAGGCGGCCAAGATTTCTCCTCACTCCGCTCGTCGAAATGACAGAGACCTGTACAGTTACAATTTACACTCAACGCGGGCATAATCTGATATTTCCCACAGGGTAAAAAATGTTAGTTTATGACCGCGCACAGTATAATTATCCCCAGAAAAATTGGCTGGGGTGAAGTTTTTGCAGAGCGGCACCTTTTCCATCAGCTACATCTATGCTAAAGCGAGTTCCAGCGTATAGAGAATCTGAGCCTCGATATCTGCTTGACCGACAACATAAGCAACAGAGATGCGATGATATCTGAGGTACTATGTTTTCAGACACAGCCTTAATCGTAGGCGTAGACGTTCACCAACATGCCAACGTGGCGCTCGTGATGGATGGCTGCGGCGATGTGGTTGATAACCATCAACACTTTGCCAACAATGGCACAGGTACAGACCGCTTCGTCCGCTATCTGGCTCGCATAGCCGAAACAGGCGGCTTCGCAACCATTCACATCGCAGCCGAAGCAACCAACAATTTCTGGTTGCCTTTCTTCTGTCAGTTGGAGAGACAGCCGCCGCCATCTGAGCCGCCAGTGACGCTCTATCCTTTCAACCCTCGCCTGGTACACAATTTCAAGAAAGCGCTGGGCGAAGAAGAAAAGACAGACCTGCGGGATGCCGGGATCATCGCTGAACGACTACGCTTTGGCAAAAAGCTGCCGCGACCCTTTGCTATGGAAGAGATGTACTTGCCGCTGCGCACACTCACTCGTTACCGCTATCATTTAGTGCGAGAACTGGTGCGGGTCAAGAGTTATTGCTTGCCGCTCGTTTATCTCAAGGCCACCGACTATACGGACAAAAAGAAACGGCCGTTCAGCAATACCTTTGGCGCGACCAGCCAAGCTGTGTTGCGCCAATTCGCCACGCTGGATGAGATTGCCAACATGCCTTTTGACGAGTTGGTCGAATGGCTTGATGTCAAAGGCAAACGTCGTTTCCCCAATCCAGAGGAAAACGCCCGCAAACGGCAACAGGTAGCCACCGATGCTTACCGCCTCCCCGACGAGTGGGCCGCCGTCATTCATGACATCATTGCCCTCAACTTGCGTCACATCGCCTTGTTGGAAAATCTCATCGGTCGTGTGGAAACGGCCATTGCTTAACAAATGGAGGACATCCCCCATACGCTGGAGACGATCCCCGGCCTTGGCCCCGTTTTCGCCGCTGGCATCATCGCTGAAATCGGCGACCTGGCTCGTTTCGATTACAACGAAGCCAAAGTGGCTGCCTACGCTGGCCTGCGTTGGCCGCGCTCCCAGTCCGATGAGTTTGAGGCCGAAGACCGGCGTATGTCTCGCTCTGGCAATCGCTTTCTCCGTTACTATCTCTGTGAAGCGGCTCAGTTGGTTCGATTGCACGCCCCTGAGTACCGTGATTACTACAATCGTAAATACAAAGAAGTGCGCAAACATCAGCATAAACGCGCTGTGGTCTTGACCGCTCGTAAGCTGGTTCGGCTCGTTGTCCGGCTGCTGACGACCAATGAACCGTATCGGCTAAGGCAGGTGACTAAAGAGTGACAACGGCAACTTCATAAGCTGACCTTTGTGGTCTTGCTATCCATCACTTGCTATGTGCTTGTTAAAGTGCTTCGAGCAGGTGCGCGTTAGCTTGCCTGCTTTTTGGTGAATTTCAGGTGATTTTGCCTCTTGACATTTCACCGCATTGCTTGTTCATTTGATGGTTACAGTCTAAGCAACGGCCGTTATCCCCTTATTACTGTTTCGTTAGCACAATTCAACAGTTTCGTTAGCGTTTTTGATAACGTATATAATGAGGCATGGCTCGACTCAATATCTCATTATTGGGCACATTCCAGGTTACGTTAGAACGACAACCCATTTCCCGTTTTCGCTCAACCAACAATCAAGGATTATTGGCTTACCTGGCGTTGCAAAAGATAAGCCGCTGTCTCGTGAACGGCTGGCAACGCTTTTCTGGCCGGAGGAGTCGGAACAGAATGCATGCAACAATTTGCGCCAATCGTTGCATCAATTGCGGAAATTGTTAGGTGATTTGGAAAAACCTGCCATTCCCTATTTGCTGGTAACACGCCAGACGGTCCAGTTCAATCTGCAAAGTGATTGTGAACTGGATGTAAGTCAATTTTTGCAAGCAGTAGAAAATAGTGATTTAGAAACGGCCGTTTCCCACTACCACGGCGACCTACTGCCCGGCTTCACCTGCGACAGCCTTGAATTTGAATCTTGGCTGCGGCAGGAGCGGGAAACATTGCGCCATCTGGCATTGGAAGCGATGGTTGAGGTGACGCGGGATTGTTTAAGAAACGGCCGTTTTGACAAAGCGCAAGCCACCACCCGCCAACATCTCGCCCTCGAACCGTGACGCGAACCGGCGTACCGTCAACTCATACAGGCGTATGCCCTGGCTGGCAACCGCGCCAATGCCCTCAATTAATTTGAACTGTGTCAGGCTGCGCTGCGGGATGAGCTGGATATTGAACCAGATGAGGAAACCATCACCCTGTTTGGGGACATTAAAACGGGACGGTTCGCGCCGGCCGTATCAACCAAAACCATCCGCCCTCCCGTCAAAGTCAGGCACAATTTACCGGCCGATACGACCCCGCTGATTGGCCGCGAACTGGAAATAGCGCAAATCAGCCAACTGTTGATACAAGACAAACAGCGATTGGTGACGATTGTGGGGCCGGGCGGCATGGGCAAAACGCGATTGGGATTGGCGGTGGGTACGGCTTTATTGGAACAGTTTGCCGATGGGGTTTATTTTGTAGACCTCGCACCGCTGGCGCATCCTGACGAAATTGGATCAGCCATTGCCGCTGCGCTGGATTATCAAGCGCCAGATAAAACTAAAGAACTGTTTCCCCAACTATTGACTACCCTGAGCCAGCAGCAGATGCTGCTCATTTTGGATAATTTTGAGCATTTGTTGGCAGGTGCGCCGTTGGTAAACGACATTTTGCAAGCGCGTCCTCAGTTGTCCATTTTGGCGACATCACGCCAGCGGCTCAATCTGGTCGGTGAAAGCCGCTTTGAGTTGGGCGGGCTGGATTTTCCTGATTGGTTGACGCCGGAGGATGCGGTGGAGTATACGGCCGTTCAGCTTTTTGTAGAAAACGGCCGTCGTGTCCAACCCGATTTTGTCTTGAATGACAGCAACGTTACGGACGTGGTTCGCATCTGCCAACTGGCGCAAGGGATGACGCTGGGGCTGCTGCTGGCCGCCACCTGGTTATTGGTGATTACCCATAAGTCTTGATAGGCCGAGGGAAAGGATGAAGAGCCAAGAAAGAAAGGGTAACAACCATTTGAAAAAGCGCAGAAAGACCGCGTAGAACAAGGTACGGCCCATCAAGATCGTTGCCTAAGCTCGACTTTGTACAAAATTCGAAATCAGAAATATTTCCAGATAATTTTGTAACCAGAGTGAGAATCTGATTTTAGTCAATGCAACTTTACTCGAGTACGAATATTTGAACATCGCATAAAAAGAGTGACATGCAA
>JAJRYT010000019.1 GCA_024275635.1 Chloroflexota bacterium
GGAGATGGTGATGCCTGGGGATAATGTGAACTTGATGGTGGAGTTGATCACCCCGGTGGCATTGGAGAAGGGCAGCAGTTTTGCTATTCGCGAAGGCGGCCTGACCGTTGGCGCTGGCGCCATTACTGAGATTATAAAGTAGATTGTAGGAATTACAGAAGGGCCGGCCGCAAATGGCCTTATGATTTGCGGCCGGCTATTAGGGTTTTAACATGGCTAAAAAGGCAGTTCGTAATCACGTTACGCTGGCCTGCACTGAGTGTAAAGAGCGGTCATATCTTACTGAAAAGAACCGGCGTAATGATCCCGCTCGGTTGGAGTTGAATAAATATTGCCCTCGTTGCCGACGGCATACGCTGCACCGGGAAACGCGCTAAAATGTGTATGGGTGTAGTTGTAGGGGGTTAGCTCAATTGGCAGAGCGACGGTCTCCAAAACCGTAGGCTGCGGGTTCGATTCCTGCACCCCCTGTCAAGGTCTTCGGGAGGTTGACAGCCTCCCGAAGTTTTTTATTATTATTGATTCCACCTGAGAATGCAAGGTGGGAGGAATTAAGATTGTGACAGAATCTGATAAAAGAACAGGATCGGTGAAGAAATCACCACAAGAAAAGAAACAGAATAAACAACAAAATCTACTTACACGCTATTTCCGTGAGACACGTGGGGAATTGCGGAAAGTTACCTGGCCGTCTCGTGAAGAGTCCTGGCGGCTCACCTTGATTGTTTTAGGTGTTACATTGGCGATGTCAGCCTTTTTGTGGGTGTTTGACACGATATTTTCAAATTCGATTCGGTTTTTGTTGGAACAGCTTATTTAATCCGCAGCGGAACGTAAACGAGAATTGACATGAATGATGAATTGGAAGGTAAAGACCTGCTTCCAGAGGAAAGTGAGCAGCCTTCAGGTGAACAACTTGAAGGGGATACTTTCATCCCCGATGACGGCCGTGCCTGGTATGTAGTTCATTGTTACTCAGGGTACGAAAACAAAGTGCGCCATAGCATTGAACAACGTATCGAAACGATGGGAATGCAAGATAAAATCTTTGATGTGGTCGTGCCAACTGAAGAAGAAATCGAGATCAAGGACGGCAAACGACGCACCGTTGAGCGGCGGGTTTTCCCTGGTTACATTTTAGTTCAGCTCGTGATGAGCGAAGATTCCTGGTACGTCGTCCGCAATACGCCCGGCGTCACTGGCTTTGTGGGCATGGGCAATGAGCCAACGCCGCTGCGCCCCGAAGAAGTCGCCAAAATCATGAACCGGATGGAGGCGGAAGCCCCCAAAGTTAAGTTCGACTTTCAAGTTGGCGAGAAAGTACGCATTGGCACTGGCCCCTTCGCTGATTTTATTGGCTCAGTATCCGACATTGACGCTGAACGGGCAAAAGTGCGGGTAATGGTTTCTTTCTTTGGTCGAGAAACACCGGTGGAATTAGATTTCTTACACGTAGAAAAAGTTTAATAAATGGCTAAGGGCTGAGGTTTTTCAGCCCCCCTTTTTAGCCTTCACACTTTGATTTAGGAGGAGCTTGTTATAAGCGTTTGCACTCCACGGAGAGAAAAATGGCAAAAAAAGTAAAAGCAGTTGTAAAAATTCAAATTCAGGGCGGTAAAGCCAATCCGGCGCCCCCAGTTGGTACGGCGCTTGGGCCACACGGCATTAACTTAATGCAGTTCTGCAAAGAATATAATGCCAAAACCTCCAGCCAGGTAGGCCAGGTCGTACCGGTTGAGGTCACTGTTTTTCAGGATGGCAGCTTTTCATTTATTCTGAAAACGCCGCCAGCAGCTGATTTGTTGAAAAAAGCAGCGAATATCAAGGGTGGGTCTTCTGAACCGAACCGCGATAAAGTTGGATCAGTGACACAAGTCCAGTTGCGCGAAATCGCAGAAATTAAGATGAAAGATTTGAATGCCCATGATATTGAGAACGCGGTAAAAATTATTGCCGGCACTGCCCGCAGCATGGGGATTACTGTAGCTGACTAAAAATATCTGAATGAGTGGGAGAATGGTCGTTTTGTCCGTTCGTTTGTACCACAAGGAGACATAATGCCAAAAAGAGGACGTAAATACGAAGAAGCCGCCGCCAAAGTTGACCGTAACAAGCTTTACAGCCGGGCCGAAGCGGTCAAACTCATCAAAGAAACAGCTTATACTAAATTTGATCCGACGGTGGAGGTCCATTTCCGTTTGGGTGTGGATCCGCGCCATGCTGACCAACAGGTTCGTGACGTTGTCAATTTGCCGCATGGGTTGGGTAAGACGGTGTGTGTGCTGGTCTTCGCTGAAGGCGAGGATGCTACTTTGGCGAAGGAAGCAGGCGCCGACATTATCGCCGACGATGAGATTATTAAACAAATCCAGGGCGGCTGGACGGAATTTGATGTAGCGATTGCTGTCCCTTCGATGATGGGCAAGGTTGGTCGTTTGGGACGTATTCTTGGTCCGCGTGGATTGATGCCTAATCCACGAGCCGGTACGGTGGCGCCCGGAAGTGATTTGCCCCGTTTGATTGGAGAGGCTAAGGCTGGCCGTGTGGAATTCCGTATCGATCGTACTTCAAATATTCATGCACCGCTTGGCAAGGCAAGTTTTTCTGAAGAGCAGTTATTGGAAAATCTGCAGACTATCATTGATGCCATTAAGCGCGCCCGGCCGGCATCTACTAAAGGCACGTATGTACGGCGTTTGGTGGTGGCTAATACAATGGGGCCTGGAATTCGACTTGATCCATCTGAGGCTATGTCGTAAAATTGCACCTGGTCGCAAATGTGGCTTGATGTCTATTTTTTTAACAACTAATTAATTTCTCTGCCTAAGACAGTTGGTGTTCGTTTAGGATATCTTATCTTAAACTGGCTTAAACAGTGCCAACCGAGGTGGGGGTTCGTCGGAAGATTTTAATTTTGAGCAGATGGTTTGCTGCTGAAAATTGGGTCTGTTTGTTTGAATCTATGAATCCTCATGCCGGTTGGTGTGGGGATTTTTTATTGTTGGAAGCAACTGTTGGTTCTGGCTTGAAAATGACAGAATACGATTTTGATAAGTGATCACGACAAGGAGGTGACACGCTGTGGCTATTACGAAAGCACGAAAAGAAGAACTGGTAGCCCATTATCTGGAACTCATTAATCAGAGTAATGCGATCTTCATGACCGAATATTCTGGGATGAGTGTGAAAAAGGTGGAAGCTCTGCGACGCACAGTGCGCGAGGCGGATGGTAGTTTTCATGTTACTAAAAAAACGTTACTGAAGCTCGCACTGGAGCAGTCCGGTAAGCCCATTCCAGTTGACTTGATGGAAGGTCAATTGGCGGCCGGTTTTGCAATGGAGGAAGTCCCGACATTGGCAAAAGCGCTTGTCAAGTTTGCTAAAGCTGAGGAAGCTTTGACATTGAAGGGCGGTATTTTTAATGATGAGATTTTATCGCTGGACCAGGTGAAGGCGTTGGCAGATTTGCCGTCGCTGCCGGAACTGCGCGCCCAGCTTCTTGGCTTAATCAATGCCCCGGCACAGAATATTGTTTCTGTGGTGAGTAATGGGATCAGGCAAGTTGTAAATGTTATTGACGCATACGCTAAGAGTGAAGAAGCTGCTGAAGCGGCATGAATTGCGGCGTATATTTTTTGAATTGACACTTAAAGTTTTGGAGGATTGTTGAAATGGCTGATTTAGAAAAGCTGGTTGAAGATTTGAGTGGCTTGAATTTGATGGAAGCTGCGGAATTGACGAAAATGTTGGAAGAGAAGTGGGGCGTAAGCGCTGCGGCTCCGATGGCGATGGGTATGATGCCTATGGGCGCTGGCGCGGCTGCGGAAGAGGTTGTGGAACAGACGGAATTTGATGTTGTCTTGAAGGAAATTGGCCCCAAGAAGATTAATGTCATTAAGGAAGTCCGTGCGCTGACCGGTTTGGGCTTGAAAGAAGCGAAGGCCGTTGTTGATGGTCTGGGCACGATCATGGAAGCCGTTGGCAAAGAAGCCGCTGAAGAGGCGAAGGCGAAGCTTGAAGACGCCGGCGCTGTTATTGAAGTTAAGTAATTAACGGCCGTTTACCCGGCTATGTCGTGAGCAGTATAGTTGCTGCGAAAAGGGCCAATCCTGTCCAGGGTTGGCCTTTTTCGTAACATGGGTTTTTGATGACAATGTTGATTTTGGGATCGCAATCGCCGCGAAGGCGCGAATTGATGGGCTTGTTAGGAGTGGCCTATGAAGTAATGTCGGCTGCTGTGGACGAACGCCAGGTAACACACCCAAACCCGGCCGTAAATGTCGTGAAAACGGCGCAGTTGAAAGCGTTGACAATTGCCGCACAACTGCAGGGCCAGCCTGATAATGCCCACAAGGTGATTATAACCGCTGATACGACAGTCGCGTTAGATGGGCAAATGTTAGGCAAGCCATCTGATGCGGCTGATGCGCGGCAGATGTTGCAGAGTCTGCGTAATCGCCGTCACGAGGTGCATACAGGCGTGGTGCTGCTGGCGTTGGCAACGGGGCAAGAGGTTTGTGGGGTGAATACGGCCGTTGTCACCATGCGTAATTATACTGATGCCGAGATAGAGGCTTATATCGCCAGCGGCGATCCATTGGATAAAGCTGGCGCATATGCGATTCAGCACCCGGTTTTCCGACCTGTTGCCCAGTTGAATGGTTGTTTTACCGGCGTGATGGGGTTGTCGGTCTGTCACTTATTGCAGCTTTTGCCACAGTTGGGTGTGTCTGGGCCAGCGGAGTTAACGGCCGTTCGCCACGCCCACCAACAGTACCCCTGCCCCCTTTATGACAAGATCGTGGGGAAACGGCCGTAATCTAACGTCACACTCGTTCTTTCTTCCAAATCATGTTAAAATGATTAACATAAGAGCATCCTCTTAACTGCCTGGAATTGAAGAAGGGACAAGAATGAACGAAAAACTACAACAGGCCATTGCCTCCGCCCGAAACGGGCAATCTACAGAAGCGCAATTATTGTTGACGCAAATTCTTCAAGATGACCCCAACGAGATCCAAGCCTGGTTCCTACTCAGTAACTTAGTGGAATCAGAACAGAAAAAAGCTGCCTATCTAAGTAAAGTTCTGGCATTGAACCCCAACCATGAAATGGCTAAACAAATGTTAGCCCGCCTGCAAAAAAGAGAGAAAGGCGCTGCTGATGAGGTTGCGGTAATGGAACGGGAAACGGCCGTCCCCCCAGAACCGCCTCGCTTTCGGCAAACGGAATCAGAACCCCAACTTTCCCCGGCAACCCCACCAGAATCGTCCGAAGATGCCGTCCGGACAGAAGATGATAAAACACCGGCGTGGTTAGCCACAGATGAACTACAATGGGGACAACCCGATTTCGTTCAAGCCAGCAATGAACCCCAACAACTGCCTGAAGTCCCTGATTGGTTGCTAGACCAAGAAAGTAATTTAGCAGAAGAAGAAACGACAGTCGCTCCCTCCCCATCACCCTCCACTCAGCAGCCAGAAATCAAGCCAGTCAAAGCCTCCTCAAAACCACCAGCAACCACAGACGAAGACCGGCGAAAACAGCAAGCCGCATTAACGCGCATTTTATATGTGCTAGTTACAGCAGCCACCATCCTCCTCTTGATAATGCTGTATCTCATTGGGACAGCATTGTAACAAAATAAACCACAGCCCCATCTCCAACTAAGGCATCCTCCCAGAGGTTCACAAATAGTTAGCCCGTTTCGTCAGGCTAACCTCCAGGAGGGTTAGTAGCTACAGTTTTTCGTAAGTTTTCTGTAAGCTCACTTGTAAGCACAAATACATAAAATTCTGTCATGCCTTTGCGTAGTACTATAGGACTGCATAGAATGTATTATGGAACAGAAAACGTAAAACACTTTCATCCGTTATTCTGTCCGCGGGCGGCGACTTCACCAAAGCCATGATAGTTAGATATCACAACGAATAAATGCAGCGTAGTCCACTTATGCACACATACTCCCCAATCTGCTTTATCCTCATTGATCAGAGCAAGATCAATGTTTATTCCCATTTGCTCACATTATCCAAAGACTTCAGGCTGGGAGCCGTCTTTAGGAAAGGAGGAGACCCCCAAATAGCCATAAATTCATTTCCCTCGAACCTCATTTGCTAAAGGTGCAAATGATACAAATCTCCGTTTAAGGTTTGTAATTTAGGTATACGCTAAGATATTATGTAGGAGGAAACTATTCATGAAGCGTAATTTACGCAGATTCAGCACCAGTGCGCTGGCATTTATGATGCTGGCCACATTCTTATTGATTATATCTTCTGCGCCCGTTCTGGGTCAGACAGAAGATGCCGCGTCTGGCGCACCTGTGAATGGGGCGCTGGCCGATACGGGTCTGGCTCCTAAGGCGGGCGGAATTGACCTTCTGCTGGCCGACACCGGAGGCAAAGCCCAAATAAATATTAACAGCGCCACTGGTGTGGCCGACTTTATGCGTTTGCCGCGTGGCAGTGAACTATCTCTGCTGCGCAGCGAATCAGCTGAAGCCGTAGCTGGGGCATTCTTTGCCCGGTACGGTGATGCCTTCGGTATCACCAATGCCGCCAGTCAATTGGCCCTGGCCAAGCAACAAACCGATAAATTGGGCATGACTCATCTAACCTATGAACAAGTTCAAGATGGTGTGAACGTGTTCGCCGGGCAGATCACGGTGCATTTGGTTAAGGGGAACCGGATTGCGTCCGTCAATGGCGCTTTTATCCCTCAGATTAAAGCGAGTGCTGTGCCCAGGTTAGACGCGGCTGAAGCGGGCGCTATTGCTATCAATACCGTATCCGCTCAGCAGGGCGCTGGACTGACGGCGAGCTTTTCCGCCAGCCAGATTCAGGCTCTTAACACCACACTCTACTTCTATCACACCGGCCTTATACAAGGCATTGCCGGCGATACCGTGCTGGTGTATGAAGTTGAGGTTGGCAATAGAGTTGACATTCGTGAGTTCGTTTTTGTGAACGCGCAGAATGGGAGAATTGTTGATCAGTTCAGCGGCATCCACGAGGGCGCCGGGGCCGATCGTGAGATCTCCGAAACCAGCCTGGCCAATGTGGTTTGGGATGAAAGCCTCGGCGACCCTGATCCGATCCCTGGCGGTTGGGCCGGCGGTACGCCTCAGCAAACAACTGACTGGCAGAATGAGATCGATGGCGCGAAAGAGATCTATAATGTCATTGATAACATGGTTGGCTATTCCTCTTATGATGGCGCCGAAGCAACGATGCGTACGGTCAATAACGACCCTGGTATCTCCTGCCCCAACGCCAACTGGAACGGCATTAGCACCAACTACTGTACTGACGTGACGGGCGACGATACGGTAGCTCATGAATGGGGTCATGCTTACACCGAGTACACCCATGGTTTGGTTTATGCCTGGCAGCCGGGCGCGTTGAATGAATCTTACTCTGACATTTGGGGTGAGATTATTGACCTGGTTAACGGCCGTGGTCTTGACAGCCCCGGCGGCCCACGTACAGACGGCGCTTGCTCCGTTTTCGGCTCTGGTTCGCCCAGCACCGACAACACTTATCGTTGGTTGTCTGGCGAAGATGACCCTGCCTTCGGCGGCGCTATCCGCGACCTGTGGAACCCAGCCTGCTATGGCGACCCTGGCAAAGTCAGCGATACTGAATATTGGTGTACCAGCGGCGACAGCGGCGGCGTTCACACTAACTCTGGCGTACCGAATCACGCCTTTGCCCTGTTAACAGACGGTGGAGCCTACAACGGCCAGACCATTACCGGCATTGGTCTGGACAAAGCGGCCTACATCTACTGGCGCGCGCAATCTGTCTATCAAAGCGTCTCTTCCGGTTTTGTGGACCACGCCAGTTCTCTGGCAGCATCCTGTTCCGACCTGATCGGGGACACCACCCTCACCGCCTTGAGCGCCACCAGTACGCCTGGCGCCCCCATCCCGGCTATCACAGCCGCCGATTGCGCTGAATTGGATAAGGTTATTCTCGCAGTTGAATTTAATACTGAACCCACCCAATGCGGGTTTGCCCCGGCCTTCGTAGATGCGCCGCCATTGTGCGCCGGTCAGGGCAACGGCACCGTTTTGCCCATCGACTCCCAGGATTGGGAGGCCGGCATGGGCGCCTGGACATTTGGCACGCATGACGTTGCCAATCCGCCTTCATTCACCAATCCGGACTGGACGGTCGTTGGCGGCTTGCCCGATGGCGAAATTGGCCTGGCAATGTACGTGGAAGACAGTATCAATCGCGGCGCTTGCACGCCAGCCGATACGGTTGCCGGCGCATTGAACCTCGACAGCCCGGTAATCACAATTCCGGCAACGGCCGTTGTGCCGCGCGTATCCATTGACCACTACGTTGCCACCGAATCCGGTTGGGACGGCGGCAACCTCAAGATCAGCGTCAATGGCGACGCATGGACAGTCGTTCCCGATTTAGCTTTTGAAGTCAACGGCTACTTCGCTCCCGGCGCTATCAATGGCGGCGGCAACGACAACCCGTTGGCCGGCGAAGAAGCTTGGACCGGCGGCGGCGAAGGCGCTGTAGCCACAGGCTGGGGCCAATCCCAGGTGAATCTCACTGGTATTGCGGCTGCCGGCGATACTATCCAACTCCGTTTCGACATGGGTTTGGATGGCTGCAATGGCGTTGATGGCTGGTATGTTGACGAAGTTCAAGTTTATTCTTGTCAAGATGAAGTGCCCGGCGCGTTTTGCGGTGACGGCGTCCTTGATACAGGCGAGACCTGTGACGATGGCAACATCAGCAACGGCGATGGCTGTTCAGACATTTGTGTAGTAGAAGATGGCTGGGCATGCACCGACCCGACCTCAGGCGATCCCAACGGCGTCAACGCAGTAGCCGATTGGAGTTTTGAAGGCGGCGTCCCCAATGCGGATTGGACGCCATTCTCTACATTCACAGGGATTGCTGGGTTCCCCTTTTGCGGCCCAGACAATAGCTGTCCGGCGGCTGGGGTAACTAGCACTGGAGACTGGGCTATTTGGATTGGCGGCCTTAGCGCTGGCGTTACCAGCAGCGTTACCCAAACGTTGACCATTCCTTCTACAGCAACAGATCTGACTGTACAAACATTGCGCGGTATTTGTGATGATCCCAGTGATACATTGCACGTGTCCATTGATGGTACGGATATCGGGACACAGGTGTGTGATGTTGTTGATGGCGCATTCGGGCAGATAACATTCCCCGTGGCCGGATTCGCTGATGATGGCGTTCATGAATTGTACATTGGCGGCACCGTCGGCGGTACAAATGGTACGCACACCAACTTCTTTGTTGATGACGTAACCATCTACGACAATGTACCCACGACTGGTACGCCCAGCATCTGTACCCCTATCGCTACTGGACCATTCGCTTGCAATAGCGGACCGGTAGGTTTTGAGGACGGGGTAATCCCGGTTGATTGGTCCATCTCAACCTTGGCAGATCCAGGTGGCGAGTGGCTGGTTTCCACTGATAATAGCTCTGCGTACTGGAGTATACCGCCAGCGCCCGAAGGCATCTACTATGCCTCGGCTAATGACGATGCGCCTGGCGGTGGCAGCGACGGTAGCATGGATTATCTGTACACCAACATTGTGGATCTATCCAGCGCCGTCAGCGCCGCTTTAGATTTCCAATACTTCTTTGATGGCGCATATGGTCAAGCGGCTGGCGGCGTCCAAGTCAGTCCCGACGGCGGCGTCACCTGGGATCCGGAGGTCATTGTACCGACTGGCGCAAGCTGGAGCTCCTATAGCCTTGATCTAAGCGCTTACCTGGGTAACCCTAATGTTCAGGTTCGTTTCCACTCAGATGACGGTGGATTCTGGGCTTCCGGCTATGCTGTTGACGACATTTCGCTGAATTGTGAAATCCCGGCGACGCTGACGTGCGACGGCCCGGCCGTGGGATTCGAGGATGGCGCATTCCCGTTTGACTGGTACATCGAGACCCAGGCAGACCCAGGTGGTGAGTGGGTTGTTTCCACCGACAACAGCAGCGATTACTGGGATCCAGGTCCGGCGCCCGAAGGCATTTATTATGCTTCGGCCAATGATGATGTTGCCGGCCCAGGCAGCGATGGCAGCGTAGATTACCTGTACACGAATATCATTGACCTTTCCGGCGTTGGCGGCGCGTCTTTGAACTTCCAATACTACTTTGATGGTTCGTGGGGCCAGGCTGCCGGCGGCGTACAGGTTAGCCCGGATGGCGGCGTTACCTGGGATCCGGAGATCATTGTACCGACCGGGGTAGCTTGGGAAACTTACAGCCTCGATCTGAGCGCTTATGCCGGTAATGCTAACGTGCAAGTTCGCTTCCATTCAGATGATGGCGGCGGCTGGGCTTCCGGTTATGCCGTTGATGATGTCTCCCTTAGTTGCGGGACGCCGATCATTGATGTCAATCCCGCCTCGTTGGCTTCTACGTTACCGCCCGATGCCGGCGAAACCCAAATATTGTCTATCGGCAACCTGGGTGACGCTGACCTGAATTGGTACATCGAAGAAGCTGAGGGACTCCCGTACCTGCCGTTTGCGCCGGGAAGAACGCCCAGCGCTACGAAGGGTACAGTGGAGCGTGTCACTATTGGCGATAACGACTTCTCTGCCAGCGGCGCTGGGACAGGCGTGCGAGTCACGCCGGCAGGCGCGGGTGAATTCCCCGGCCTTTTGACAACAATCACGCACTCTGTATCGCAGGATATTGTGAGCTTCAACTCTGTGTCCTGTAATGATGGGACTGCGCATACGGATAACAGCTACCTGCGCGTCTTCGACCTGGCTGCGTTTGGTATTACCAACAACTTCGATGTGACTGAAGTACAGATTGGCATCGAGGACGCTACATCTGGCTCTGGTTCACAGCCATTGGATGTCAATCTTTACACCATGATTGACCCGTTGGCGCCGCTGACTTTCGGCAACCTATCGCTGATTGGCACGGCCAGCGCGCCGGTGGCGGACCAAGCATTAACGCTTTTGACGGTGCCAGTTGCGGGGTCGGCTCCGGCCGGTTCAGTTTTGGTTGTGGAAGTCTTCACGCCTGATGGAGCGGCTGGCGGCAATCTCCTCTACATTGGCTCTAACCCCTTCGGGCAGACGGCGCCCAGCTACCTGGCTGCCGTGGCTTGCGGCTTGTCTGAACCGTTGGATACGGCCGCTATTGGCTTCCCGGACATGCACATCGTCATGAATGTGACGGGGGATACCATCCCCACAGAGCCTTCAGCTTGTGATGCGCCAAGCGATCTGCCGTGGCTGAGCGCTGCGCCGAATGCCGGCACGACAGCACCCGCCGGAACAACTGACGTTGATGTAATGTTCGACTCCACCGGTCTGATTCCCGGCCTATACCAGGGCACGCTGTGTGTCAACTCTGATGATCCGGTAACTCCGCTGGTTGAAGTTCCGGTCGAGCTAACGGTTGAGGTAACTGATGTTCTGTATCTCAGTTCCAACTCCTTCGCCAGCGCCGGCGGCGTCGCTTACAAGGATGAAGACATTGTGACCTATGACGTGGCTACCGGCGATTGGGCGATGTACTTCGATGGCTCGGATGTGGGCTTGAGGCGCACTGACCTGGACGCCATGCATCTCATGGATGACGGCAGTATCTTGATGAGCTTCAATACGCGCTTCAAGGTGCCTGGCTTCGGCAAGGTGGATGATTCGGACATTGTCAGGTTCATCCCCACCTCGCTGGGCGAGAACACGGCCGGAACCTGGGAATGGGTCTTCGACGGCTCGGACGTGGGGCTGAAGAAGGGCGGCGAAGATGTGGATGCGATTGGCTTTACGCCAGACGGCCGTCTCGTCGTCAGCACCAATGCCTCCTTCAAAGTCCCCAAGAGCGGCGGCGGGAAACTGCTGGGCGCGGATGACGACCTGATCGTGCTGAATGGCGCTCTTGGCCACGCCACCACCGGCCGCTGGGAAATGTACTTCGATGGCTCCGACGTGTGGAGTCCCACAGAAGACGTTTGGGGTACATGGCTGGACTCGGCGACTGGTGATGTTTACATCTCCATGCAGAACGCCTTCACGGCCGGCAGCGTCAGCGGCGATGAGCTAGACGTGGTTGTGTGTCATCCCACGTCGCTGGGCGCGGATACGGCTTGCACCTTCGATCTGTATTTCGATGGTTCAGCAGCCGGATACGGTGGCAACCGGATTGACGGCTTTGCCATCGATCGTTAAGCGTTGAGAATAGAGTTCTAAATTACGTTCTAGTTGGAATTGATTCCAGTCGGAAGTAATTCCGGGTAGACAGGAGAGGGCTTCAATAAGAAGCCCTCTTTTTTTTGTGCCAGGGGGTAAATAGGGAGAAGGGCAAGACTTGCGTACCGCTTGCCCTATTAGGCGTTTGTGTATATATTTCTGTTATGAGTAACCGCAGGCTAATCGAAGCCTCCATGCGAACAGATCAGGGACGTATCCGCGATCATAACGAGGATTTTGTGTCCTTTTGGGAGCCGGCAAACAGCCAGGATGAAGCGGAGAATGGATGGGTGTATATTGTCGCTGATGGTGTTGGCGGGGCTGATGCCGGCGAAGTAGCCAGCCGGTATGCCAGTGAGCGGGCGCTGAAACATTATCTGAATGGGAATCGAGAGTTAGCGGGGGGCGAGCGTCTGTGGCTGGCGATGCAAGCGGCCAATTCGGATTTGCGGCAGATGGTAGCCGACCAACATGATGACACCCGCATGGCAACGACGATGGTGGCGGCTATTTTTCAAGGCAATCAGGTTTATTTTGGTAATGTGGGGGACAGCCGCGGCTATCATTGGCGTAACGGCCGTTTACAACAAATCACCAAAGATCAGAGCCTAGTAGCCAAGTTGGTAGAAGAGGGCGCGATCACTGAAGAAGAAGCGCTAAACCACCCGCGAAAAAACGTCATTTTATACAGTCTCGGCTCTGAAAAAGAACCAAAAATTGACATTTACGAGATCGCGGTAGAACCGAATGATATTCTATTTCTGTGTTCCGATGGACTGACGCGCCACGTTCTCGACAAAGAGATTGAAACCATTTTAGCCGAACAAGAACCATCGGCCGCAACACAAACATTAGTTGATCTGGCAAACGAGCGCGGCGGCGAGGATAACATTAGTGTTGCTGTTTTACGCTATGATAGCAGCCATGCCACTGCTCCCAAAAACATAACAACTGGAACATCCAGCAAACCGGCGCGCAGCCGGATGCTTTGGCTTTATACGATTTTTCTGACACTCGTGCAAACCATCCTCATCATCCTTATTTGGTTGCTGCTTCAGGTTTGATGGGATTCCGGTTTATAAAATAATACAAAATTATTCGGAAGCGCTTAACTGCCTGAGACCCCGGCGGCAATTTGACCATGCTGCAACCCGGCCTCAATGCGGACAGCGCTGACTTTGCGGAGGCAAAATGAACGACAACCTGCGAATTATTCCTCTGGGAGGCCTGGGGGAAATTGGGAAAAATATGACCGTTATCGAATATGGCGATGAGATCATCATCATTGATGCCGGGATTATGTTCCCTGAGAATGACATGCTGGGTATTGATTTAATCATCCCTGACTATCAATACTTGATGGATAAATTAGACAAAGTAAAAGCTGTCCTGGTAACGCATGGGCATGAGGATCACATTGGCGCCCTGCCCCATTTAATGCGTGATGTGGACGCGCCAATTTACGCGACGCCGTTAACGGCCGGACTGATTGAGGTAAAATTACGACGGGCCAAATTGCTGCAAGATGTGAAATTGATCACCTTTCAGGCCAATGACGTGCTGCGAATCGGCGCATTCACAGTAGAGCCATTTCACGTAGCGCATAGCATTCCCGATTGCGTGGGTTTTGGCATTACGACGCCGGTGGGCCTGATCGTACACACAGGCGATTACAAGTTTGATCACACCCCGGCCGATGGCTGGCCGCCCGATTTTGCCAAGCTGGCCGAATTTTCAGAGCGGGGCGTGTTGGCGCTGTTCGCAGACAGCACCAATGCCGACCGGCCCGGCTGGACGCCGTCGGAAATGGTAGTGGAAGAGGCGTTCGATAAAGTGTTCCGCCAGGCGGAGGGACGCATTATTGTGGCCACGTTTGCCTCGCTGATTTCACGCATTCAGCAGGTGGCGGATATGGCCCAGAAACACGGCCGTAAACTAGCCATCACCGGCCGTTCCATGCGCGACAATACCAAAATGGCCCGCAAGCTGGGCTATCTGAATATCCCTGATGATTTGATCATTGATATCGATCAGCTAAACAGCTATCCAGCTAATGAGATAGCGATTATGGCCACCGGCACACAAGGCGAACCATCGGCCGTAATGGGACGACTGGCGCAAGGTCGTCATCGCAGCTTGCGGATACAAGAAGGCGACACAGTGGTCTTTTCAGCCTATGCTATTCCCGGTAACGAGGAGATGGTATATCGAATTGTGAACCGGCTCTTCCAACGAGGAGCCAATGTGTTGTATGAGCGCATTGCTAACGTGCATGTGTCCGGGCACGCCAGTCAGGAAGAAATGAAACTGCTCATCAACCTGGTACGGCCGAAATTCCTCATCCCCATTCATGGCGAACTACGCCATCTGAAGCAGCACGCCGTCCTGGGGCAAAAATTAGGCATTCCGGCCGAAAATATCGCCGTCGTTGAAAACGGCACACCGTTGGAATTAGGCCCGCAGGGCCTCACGATTGGCGAGCGTATGCCTGGCGGTTACATTTTTGTTGATGGCGCCGGCGTGGGTGAAGTAGGCTGGTCAGTTGTACGCGACCGGGACAAGTTGGCGCAGAATGGTTTTTTTATCGCTGTGGTAACAACCCATAACAGCAACATCATCGGACAGCCGGACATTATCTCGCGCGGCATCATTAACATGGCCGAGGCGGAAGATTTGCTGGAAGGGGCCAAAGAGACGATGGCGCGCACGGTGAAGACGTATGCCAATAGCCGTAAATCGCTCAACAAACCCATCGTGGAAGCGCTGAATCGTTATTTGTATGCCGAAACGGGGAAACGGCCGTTTGTCCAAGTCATCGTGAAATGAAAATAGTGGCAGAGTGGCAAAGTTGGTTTATCTTCCTTTATGCCATCCTGTCACCTTTCACCCCTGCAAGGCGCTAAAAATAGCCGGCAGCAGCTGCTTCTTCCGCGACACAACTCCCTTCGCGTGCAGCGTTCCGTCGGCCAGATGCGGGTAGGGCAGCACTTCCAACGCAGTCACCTCTGTGGTTAACAACAGGCGGCTGGCTGCCCGCACCACATCCGTTACCATCAGCATGGCAAAATCCAGCCCTTTGGCGGCGGCCATATCCGACAAGGCTTGATGCAGCGGTTCAAGATGTTCGGCTAACTGATTAAAGCTCGTAACCTCCACCTGGGAAATGCCAAACCGCTTATCCCCCACATCGTACAACTTCAAATCAGCGCTGACAATTTTGGCCGGGTCGCGGGTGGCGAGGCCCGCGCCTGAGGCCAGCAACTGCTCGCCGAATGATTGAACCGTTTCCCCATCCAGCAGACTGCCGCCCATAAACGCCCAGCGGGCCAGGCGTTCGGCCGCCCGGTGGTCGCGTTCTGTGGTCGTGGGCGATGTTAGAATTAATGTGTCTGACAGCAGTCCAGCCATCAGCAGTCCCGCCAGCGCGGGCGGCGCGCTCAATCCGGCTTCGTCAATGCGTTCCGATACCAGGGTGCAGGTGCTGCCCACCACGTCTACCGTAAAGCGGATGGGCATATTGGTGGCGGGGTTGCCCAACCGGTGATGGTCTAGTATTTCGATGAGATCAGCTTCATCCAGGGCGGCGACGGCTTGCTGCGGCTCATTATGATCGACCAGGACAAGGCGCAGGCGCGGCGGGTGCAGGGCGTCCCGTTGGCGGCAAATCCCGACATAGGAGCCATGTTCGTCTACCACCAGGAATTCAGCCCGTTCTTCGCGCAGGATGCGGGGCAAAGCGTCCCGGATGCGGCTGCTGGCCTGGAAATGGGGGACATCGGTATCGCACGCTTCCTGGCACGGCCGATCCAACAGTTCGGCGATGCGGGTTTCTTCCCGGCGCGGGTGGGAACCTACAGAGCGGCTGAGGAAATCGAAGAGGCTGAGGACGGTGATGAGGCCGTAAGGCGTTCCGTCGGGGTTGATGATGGGGGCCACGCCGCCAGTGCGGTTGGCAATGGCCCATGCCTCGCGTAACGGCCGTTCCGGAGAGGTCGTGTTAAACCGGTGGGCAATCGCGTCAAAACGGGGCGACGCATCCGGCAGAAACAGGGGCGGGTCCAGGGCCAATCGCTTCAGCGCCCACGTTGTTTGTGGGTTTAACTGTCCGGCGCGGGCCGCCACCACCTTCTCGCCCATTTGGTCTTGCAGCAGCCAGGCGTAGCCCATAGCCGCCGCAATGGAATCGGTGTCGGGATTAACATGACCTATGACGTATATTTGATTTGTTGCTTCAGCCATACGTTTCTCTACTTCATCAAACGGGTGAATAACCCGGCTATTTGTACCATCCTTTCCTTTCAAGTATCCTAACATGAAATGGTCGTTACTGCGATTGAAAGGAACGGCCGTTGTTTCCCGTATGTTATTTTAGGAGAACCATGACCATTCCTGTCACCAAAACCACGCTGGATAATGGCTTGACCGTCGTTCTGAAAGAGATGCACCACGCCCCGGTCGCCAGTTTTATGATCTGGTACCGCGTCGGTAGCCGCCTGGAAAAACCAGGATTGACCGGCGTTTCCCACTGGGTAGAACATATGATGTTCAAAGGCACGCCCCAATTTCCCAACGGCACATTAGACCGGCTTGTTTCCCGCGAGGGCGGCCACTTAAACGCCTTTACCTGGCTCGATTTTACCGCGTATTACGAGACAATGCCCTCCAATCGCATTGATCTGGCGCTGGCTGTTGAAGCTGACCGCATGATTAATACCTTGATGACAGCCGATGAGGTGGAATCGGAGCGCACCGTCATTCTTTCTGAGCGGCAGATGTACGAGAACGAGCCGCGCTTTTTGATGAATGAGGAGTTGACGGCCGCCGCCTTTCGCATTCACCCTTACCATCATGAAGTCATTGGCGATGAGGTGGATTTACGCAGCATGACGCGGGATGATTTGTATGGGTATTACCGGCGCTATTACGCTCCCAACAATGCCATCGCCGTTGTTGTAGGCGATTTTGATACCGGCGCCATGTTGTCGCAGATTGAGGCGCTGTTTGGCCCAATTCCGTCGGGGGAACCAGCGCCGCCGGTGCTGCGCCAGGAGCCGCCGCAGCGGGGCGAACGGCGCGTCGTGGTCAACGGCCCTGGCGATACGGCTTACTTAACTGTCGCTTATCGCGCCCCGGCCGCTGACCATCCCGATTATTACTCGCTGAGCCTGCTCAATGCCGCTTTTGCCGGGGGCGGCAGCCTGGGGATGTTTGGCGGCGGCGGCTCTAATAAAAGCTCGCGCCTGTATAAAGCGTTGGTGGATACGGAACTGGCGGCCGCAGCGTCGGGCGGGATGACGCCGACGATTGACCCGTTTTTGTATACGATCAGCGCAGTGGTGAGAAACGGCCGTTCCCTCTCCGATGTAGAGGCTGCGCTGGATGCTGAACTAGCGCAGTTGGCCGCGGAACCAATCACCCAGGCCGAATTGGACAAAGCGCTGAAGCAGGCCAAAGCGCAGTTCGTCATGGCCGGGGAAAGCATTACCGGGCAGACGCAGCTCCTGGGGATGGCCGAGGCGGTCGTAGGCGATTATCGCTGGTTCGAGACGGCTCTGGACCGGCTGAATGAAGTCACGTTGGCTGATATTGAGCGCGCGCGGCATTCATACCTGCGCAAAAAGAATCGGACAGTTGGCTGGTATGAACCGGAGGCCCAAAGAGATGAGGAGTAAGTTATTGTTGGCTTTGGGGCTGCTGTTGGCAGGATGTGGCGGCGGGGAGGAAGTCGTCGTGACTTCACAACCGGCAGCGGCAGTTGAACTTGTGGCGGCAACGAATACCCCGCCAGCAACGGCCGTTCCGGCCACGTCAACCCCGGAAAGCGAGGTGGAACCGATGAGTCCGGCCAATGCTGATGTTCTGTTTATCCGCGCCGTGCCGACGGGTGATGGTGTGTGGACGTTTCATGTCACCGTCGCCCATCCCGATACCGGCTGGGAGGATTATGCCGATGGCTGGGATGTGGTTCTGCCGGATGGAACGGTTGTCAAACCAACCCCGGACAGCCCGTTCACCCGCCTGCTGTTACATCCGCACGAGACGGAACAGCCTTTTACCCGCAGTCAAAGCGGCATCGCCATCCCGCCGGAGGTGACGGCCGTTACCGTCCGCGCCCACGATCTGGTAGATGGGTTTGGCGGTCAAGAAGTATCAGTGGATTTAACGGCCGTTTCCGGCCCCAATTTTGAGATTGAAAGATAACAGGCAAGCAAGTGGGCAAGTACACAAGTCGTCAGCTACTCGCAAACTTAAAAACCCACAAACACGCTACAATGAATTCCATTCTCAACTCCCTCACAGACACAATCAAACATCTGAACGTCATACGTAATTTACCCGACTATTTTGACCAGGAAGAACGGCGGTTGGTGGCGCAGTCCGTCATCATTGGCGTGGTAGTGTGGGCAGTGGTATTTGGGTTGAAAACGGCCGTTAACTGGACATTTCACACCATACTGTATTGGATCGAACACGCGCCAACGCCGCTGGCGCTGTTCATCCCCCTGCTGCTGGGGGCGGTACTCGTTGCCGCCATCAGCCAATACCGGGCCACAACCCTGAATTACCGCGACGATGACTGCCACATTCACCAGCTAAACGACGTAGAAGGGGATGGCCTGGAGCGGGCCATCTCGTTGTACTACACCTCTGAACCGACTTTTGAGCAGGCGTTAACCGGGCAGGAGGGGGTAGAGGCGCGCTGGCAGCTGCCCACCTTCTCCCTGGCAGCGCGAAAATTCCTGGCGACGCTCGTGACGTTGGGCAGCGGCGGCAGCGGCGGCTTGGAAGCCAGCGTCACGCTGATTGGTGAGAGCATGTCGGCCGGGTTGTTTAAGCCGCGCCGCCTGGGAGCTGAAGCCGGGCGGCGGGTCAGCTTGTTGGGCCGGGCCTGGCGCTGGTGGCAGGCCAATGACCCCGATGATTTACAAACGGCGCAGTTGAGTGGTATTGCGGCGGCCGTGGCCGTGCTGTTGGGCGCGCCCTTTGCCGCTGCCTTTTTCGCCACTGAAGTGATGTACCGGCAGCGGCCGCTCATCGAAAAATTGGTGTACTCTCTCATTTCCTCCCTGACCGCGTATTTCTTGACGAACATCGCCAGCGCCGGGCATACAGCCATGTTTGAGGTGGAAGCGCTGTATGTGCCGCCTTCTGATTTACGTTATTTTGGCGTGCTGGCGCTGTTGGCAACGGTGATTTCGTTGGTTAGTATTTATTTTGGCCGGCTGCGGGCCAGTTTTGAACGTAGTTTTTATCATCGCCAACAAAATGTGTGGCTGCGCCATCTCATTGGCGCGGCGTTTACCGGCCTGGTGGCCGTGGTTGTGGCTTATACGGTCGAGGCGCTGTCGCTGACGGAGAACGGGGTGGAATTGGTATTGGGGCCGGGGGAAACGGCCGTTAACATGGCCCTGGCCGGTGAAATCACGCTTATAGTCGCCCTGATTGCCCTTTTTGCCAAAATGCTGGCGACCCTGGCGACTATTGGCTCTGGCGGTTCGGCCGGGCTGCTAGTTCCTTCCCTTTTCTTCGGCACGATGGTTGCCGCCGCTTTTGCCGACTGGCTGGGTTACGAGCCGATGCTGCTCATTATTCCGGGGATGACGGCCAGCCTGGTCTCCATCGTCAACGTGCCCCTGGCCGCCATTTTGTTCACCGTGGAAGTGTTTGGCGCGGCCTACATGGTTCCGGCGTTGGTGGCGCTGGTTGTGACCTCTATTCTGGCTCACGATAACACGGTTTACCGCACCCAACGCGAAAAGTATAACAAGCGGCAAATTATGCCCGGCGTCAGCGCTCGCCGCATTCATGTGTCCCCCGCCTGGGCCGGAAAAACGCTGGTTGACCTGGATTTTCGCCGCCGCTTTGATGTGAATGTGATCGGGCTGCTGGAAGTCCAGGGCGAAGACGGCCAACCGCATGTCCGTCTGGGGGCGTCCTCCACCACGCCGCTGGAAGTTGGGGATATTTTGGTGGTGCTGGGCCGAGATGAGATATTGGAAAAGCTGGAATTGGCCGTGCGTGATGGGGAATGAGATTGGTAATTGGTGCGATGACTGATTTCAAGATGATTTATGCGGCACAGGCGGCACGGTATGAACAACTGGTGGCGCGGGAGGATTGGCGGGGGAATCTGTTACCGGCGTTGGCAGGGATACGGCCGTTATCTAACCTGGATGTCATCGAATTGGGCGCCGGCACAGGGCGCGTCACCCGGCTAATCGCTCCTTTCGTCCGCCAGATAGTTGCCCTGGACAACTCGCTGCACATGCTCGGCCTGGCCCCAAAACAGTTAGACCCTTCGGGTTTGGGAAAACCCGAAGGGTCTGCCCACCTTATCGCCGCCGATAATCGCCATTTGCCCATTCAATCGGCAACGGCCGATTTAGCGCTGGCCGGGTGGAGTTTGGGCCATTTCGTTGGCTGGCATCCCGATGATTGGAAACGGCAGATTGGGCAGGCGTTGGCTGAAATGAAGCGGGTTTTACGCCCCGGCGGAACCATCATCCTCATCGAAACTCTGGGAACTGGCCATGAAACGCCGGCGCCGCCTCATGAAGGATTAGCCGCTTATTACCGTTGGCTGGAAGCCGAACAGGGTTTTGCCGCCGCCTGGATTCGCACTGATTATCGCTTTGCTTCCGTAGACGAAGCTGTCTCCCTTACCCAATTCTTTTTCGGCGATGAGTTGGCCGGGCATGTCGGCCGTAACCATCTTACCATCTTGCCGGAATGTACCGGTATCTGGTGGGCAACGGTGGGATCGGTTGGCTGAGTCTGTGCCGGATGGTATTATAATCCCGTTTCACGTTTCATAATCTTATTCATGGAGACAATCATTCATGCCTGATACCCATTATCCCAGCCCGCAAACGATTCACCGTACAGTTTTATCGAACGGGATCACGGTCTTGGTTTATGAGAATTTTGCCAGCCAATCTGTGGTGATTGAGGGGCTGGTACGGGCGGGCGCGCTGGCTGAAAGGCGAGAATTGGCGGGATTGGCGAATTTGACGGCCGTTTCCCTCATGCGCGGCACTGAGAAGCGGCCCTTTGCCCAAATTTACGAAGACCTGGAAGCGGTAGGGGCCGATTTGGGGTTTAGCGGCAGTGATCACACAACTGGCTTTGCAGCCAGCAGTCTGGTGGAAGATGTGGATTTACTGCTCGATCTGCTGGCCCAATCGCTGTGCCGTCCTACCTTCCCTGAACAGCCGGTGGAACAGGTGCGCGGCCAACTGATGACGGGTCTGGCCATGCGGGCCAATGATACGCGCCGTATGGCGAATTTGAAGTTTTACGAGGCGCTGTATGCGGGGCATCCATACGGCCGGGCCACTAGTGGCTATCTGGAGACAATCCCCCAAATCAGCCGGGAGGATCTGGCCAACTTTCACGCCCGGTATTACGGGCCGCGCGGCATGATTTTAACCATTGTCGGCGCTATCAAAGCTGAGGCGGCGTTGGCGAAGATAACGGCCGTTTTCGGTGACTGGCAAAACCGGGAACAACAACGTTTGCCCGATATTCCCGCGGCCGTCCGGCCAACAAAAATAATCCGAATCGACCACAACATACCCGATAAAAGCCAGGCCGACATCATACTAGGCTTACCCGGCCCCCGGCGTTCGGCCCCCGACTACCTGGATGCCAGTTTGATGAACACCATCCTGGGCGTTTTTGGTATGATGGGGCGGATAGGCAAAAAGGTGCGCGAGGAACAAGGATTAGCCTATTACGCCTACAGCCATCTTCAGGGCGGGCTGGGGCCTGGCCCCTGGGCGGCCAGCGCCGGCGTGGCCCCGGATAAAGTGGAGCAGGCTATCGCCGGCATTCGGGAAGAAATTGTCCGGATACAAACAGATTTAGTGGCCCCAGAGGAATTGGCCGACAGCCAGGCGTTTCGCACCGGTTCGCTGCCCGTCAGTCTGGCAACCAACAGCGGCCTGGCCGGGACGATTACTAACATGGAATTATATGATTTGGGTCTGGACTATTTACAGCGTTTTCCCAACATGGTTCGGGCCATCACGCCAGAGCGTATCCAGGCGGCGGCCCAAAACTATTTGAGCGCCGAGCAACTGGTGATTGCTGTTGCTGGGGCGATGGATGGAATAGGGAGTGAAGCATAGGGCGTAAGCAGGATTTCCTTACCCCCTCCCCTTTATCATGATCACATCTGGCGTAGATATTATCGAAGTGGCGCGGATTGAACGAGGCCTGTCCCGGCACGGGCAGCGGTTTCTGGATCGCTTTTTTACGCCGCAGGAGCAGGCGTATTGTGAAGGGCGGATAACGAGTCTGGCCGGCCGTTTTGCCGTGAAGGAGGCTGTAGCCAAAGCCATAGGGACAGGAATCGGTGATATTCGTTGGGTAGAGGTGGAGGTGGTGTGTGACGGCCGTAGGCGGCCGGAATTAGTGTTACATGGACAGGCCCAAACCTTGGCCGCTGAATTAGGCTTAACGCATTGGTCAATCAGTTTGTCACATACCCAAACACACGCAGTTGGTTTGGCTGTAGCGATGAGCCGGGATGAGTAATGAGGCGCGACCGTTCAACTCATTCCTCACTCCTCATTCCTCATCACTAATTATTGGAGGGCGATATGACGAATTGGACAGCAGATGACGGCACAGAAATTGTCTTTAATGTATACGGCAATGGCTCGCACGGGAATACGCTTTTGTTGCTGCCGGGTTTGTTAGGGTCTATGGTCAGTCAGTGGCGTAATTTCATCCGCCCGCTGACGGCTGATTTCCGGGTGGTAACGATGGATTTGCGGGGACACGGCCGTTCCCAAAACAACGCCGACACCCTGCATCTGGAACGGATGATGCAAGACATCAGCGATTTGCTCAACTTCCTGCAAATTGAAACAACCCACATAGCCGGATATGATCTGGGCGGGTATCTCGGCTTAATGCTGGCCCTAAACCAACCCCGCCGCGTTTCTAACCTGCTCATGCATGCGACCAAATTCTATTGGTCAAAAGAAGCGGCCGCCAAAATACGCGAGCAGCTCGACCCGGAAAATATGGCGGCAAGCGTGCCGGTTTATGCCGACCAACTCGTGCAGGAACATGGCGCTCGTCGTTGGCGTATTTTGGTACGAGAAGCGGCCGACTTGATCACCTACCTGGTGGCGCATGGGTTAACGGAGAAAATGATAGCCCAAGTGCAATGCCCGGTTCTGGTTAGCGTCGGCGATCGGGATCGAATGATCCCCCTGCTTGAAGCGCAGCGCCTGAGTCAGGTTATCCCCCAGGGGGAATTGATCGTACTGCCCGGCGTCAGCCACCCGTATCGAACACTGCGCGAGATGCCGCTGCTGCCCATGATGCAGCATTTTCATAGTCAAAGATAGGCATATCCAAGAACAGTTGCATAAAACACTATGGTGAAACGAACATTACTGGCCGTCCTCGCCCACCCCGATGATGAATCTTTTGGTCCTGGCGGCACATTGGCCCGTTATGCGGCCGAAGGCGTTGATGTACATATTGTCATTGCCACGGATGGTGTGGCCGGCTCTGTTGTGGAATCTTTCCAGGGTGAATTAGAACAATTGACAGCCATCCGAACGAAGGAACTGGAAGCGGCCGTTGCTATCCTGGGCGGTACATTACACATGTTGTGTTACCGTGATTCGGGCTATATTAATGATCCGGCTAATGAACACCCAGATGCATTTATTCAGGCCGATGAACAGGAGGTAACAGGGCGAATTGTCCAACTCATTCGTGAACTACAGCCCCAGGTCATCATGACACATGATGAAACAGGTGGCTATTTTCACCCCGATCATATCATGTGCTGGAAAGTGACGACAGCCGCCTTTCATGCGGCGGGTGATGGCAGTCAATTCTCTGATATTGGCCAGGAACCCTACCAACCGGAGAAGCTTTACTACACGGCTTTTTCCAATCGTTGGGTTAGATTTGCTATTTTTATGATCCGGCTACGGGGCAAGGATCCCACACAATGGGGACGCAACCAAGATATTGACTTAACGCGCGTTGGCGTAGATTCGGACAAAATTACCACTGCGATTGATTACCGGAAATATTGGGATGTGAAGTTATTGGCCGGCGCACAGCATACCAGCCAGGGAGGAGGAACCAGTTTCAATCGCTTGCTGCCCAAATGGCTGCAAAAACAAATCTTCGGCAGAGAGACATTTATGCGCGCTTATCCCCCGGCTCTAAATGGTCAACGCGAGAAGGATCTGTTTTGAAGTGGAAGGCGGCGGGTGTTGGCGAGTACGCCGGCAGCCTTACACTTTACAAATTATCACCTGTCATTGTGGATTAAAATGGCTTGAACAGGGGGGGCGGTCAAGAATTTCTGGCGCAATTCTTCGTCGGTAATGGGTTCGGCGATTTGTTGAATAACTTCGGCCGCTATGCGGCGATGAACATCTGCCAGGTTGGGGACGCTGGCTATTTTTGCCAGAGAGGCATGGGTTTTCCACAGCAGGGTGCGATTATTCGCTTCGTGAGCCAGGAATAGGGCTTGCTGCCACATTTGTTCGGCGGCGGCGCTGTCTCCTTTTTTATTATGGTAGTGGCCCAACGCATGGTAGGAAAGTGCAAGCAGGTTACGGGAGTCGTTTTGTTCGGCCATCTCCTTGAGTTGGCGGGCATATTGGCGGCCCGCTTCCAGGTTGGCGTGCTCTATCTCGGTTAAAGCCAGGGTGTAATAGGTGTGAGCCAGATTGTCCGGGTGTTTTGTTTCCTGGCTGATGGTTAGAGCCCGTTTCAGGTAATCTAATCCTTCATCTATCTGTCCTAATTGGCTAAGTTCCAGCCCCAGGTTACGGCAAATATCGGCTTCGATCAGGCGCAATTGGGTTTTTTGGGCCAAAGCCAGTCCTTCTTGATGGTAGGCCAGGGCTTGCTCGAAGTCGAACAGGTCTTGGTGACATTCACCCAGGTTGTTTAGGGCGGATACGGCCGTATCTTGCTGCCCAATCTTGCGCGAGAGGTTCAGGGTATCCGTGAAAGTTGTAATGGCCTGATCCATCTGCCCGCTGTAGGCATAAGCCACTCCAATCCGGTTTAATGTACGAATTTGGCGGGCGGCGTCGCCGGATTCTTCAAATAGGGCTGTGGCTTCTTTGAGGAAATCAACCGCTTCTTCGTGACGCCCCCGCACCAATTTGATGAGGCCGATACCTGCCAATGTCCGGGCGTGGCCCGTTGTATCTTTTCGTCTTTTGGCTAAGGAAAGAGCTTCGTGGTAAGCGGCCAACGATTGCTTATAGCGGCCAATCCCGCGTGATTGGTCGCCGATCTTGATAAGCGCATCTATTCTTCGGGGTTCGTCGTTGGCTTCCCGATGATATTGTACGTAGGCCGATAAGGCGGCCTCTTGCTCTCCCAACAACCCTAATAAACGGCCCCGTTCCCGCAGGGCGGTTAAGCGTTTCTCTCTGGCGGAGGAAACGGCCGTTTGCGGATCAATAAGAGCCAATAAATCCGTATAATGTTCCAGGGCTTGCCAATAAAGGTGTTTGCTGGCGGCTTCTGTTGCCTGACGAAACAAGTTTATTAATGTATCGGGGTTCATGGTCTCTTTAAGTTCGATATTTGCAGTATGCTTTCACTCTTTTATAGTATGTAGTTTACCTTGAAGACACGTTAATATGTCGTGAAATAGGCAAATTGTATCATAATATGGGAAACCGTAAGGGGGAAGTGACTAAAGTGGAAAGTGGCTAAAGTGGAAAGTGTTGTCCATTATTATTGGCGCGGTTGGCTCCAATGTTTGAGGGTAATTCCATTATGTGCGGCCGGGTAATGTGACATTCCTGGCGTGACAGGATGGAATTGCTTGATGTGGCATCGCTTTTCGGCGATGATTTCCGATATAATGGGGGGAGACTACGCGAGAGGTAGGGCCGTCAGGGTAACTGGCATCTCTTTACTTTTCCTGCCTTGAGCGGTTAAAGGAGTGAATAATGGCTTTGTTTCGCCGTGTTTTGCGTTGGTTTTTTTTGTTGATGGGTGTCTTGGCGGGGCTGGTAACGGCCGTTGCCGCATTTTGGGCGCGACGTCTCATTCGTCCATCCCGGCAGCGTTTGTGGGCCACACCTGGCGATTTGGGGTTGGCTTACGAGGATGCCCACTTTCCGGCCAAAGATGGCGTCCGGTTATCGGGTTGGTTTATCCCGGCGGGAGCAGAATCACTGCAAGCAGGAGCAACAATTGTCCTGGTACATGGCTGGCCCTGGAACCGTTTAGGGTATATGGCCGAAGATATGGTCTCCGGACTGGACGGGAGTTTACCGGTTGATTTATTGCGTCTGGCCTATACGCTGCGCCAGGCAGGTTACCATATATTCATGTTTGATTTGCGGAATCATGGCTGCAGCGGAACCGCTGCGCCAGTGACGTTTGGCTGGCAGGAAGCGAATGATTTGTTGGGCGCATTGGCCTATCTAAACGGCCGTTCTGAAGTTGACAACCGGCGCATTGGCGTTGTTGGCTTCGACATGGGCGCCAACACTATTCTTTACGCACTGCCCCAAACCGAACAAATTAAAGCGGCCGTTGCTGTGCAGCCCACCAGCATAGATGGTTATGCTCGTCGTTATGGCGCGGACATCCTCGGCCCGTTGGCTAAACTGGTCGTGCCCTTCACTGAATTGATTTACCGGAATGCCGGAGGAATGCGCTTTGCAGCCATGCAGCCGGCATTCGCGGCCTCCGGAGCCGGTCAGACGCCTGTCCTTTACGTTCAGGGACAAGGAGACCGCTGGGGGAATCTGAACGATGTAACCGCTATCGCCAACCAGACGCCTCAAGCCCAGGGGCCGTTGTTTGTAGACAGCGTCCACCGTTTTGACGGTTACCAATACGTTATCAATCATCCTGAACTGGTTATGGATTTCTTTGATGAACAGTTGTCAGCCGCCGATTAATTACCCCCGAGCATAGCAACGCTTTGTGGGAACGGCGTAGAGCGAGACGGCGCAGAGACGCGGCCATAGCTTTGCTCAAGGTATACTGCGCCGTTCCGCTCCCGCCAATCACAACACCTGTTCCCCATGATTTTTTGCTACCCCCTTGCCCCCTGCGTTGCGTGTTGAATCCAAACCGAAAATCGGGGATCCTTATCGTTCGTGTTCTGAAAAGTTGCCGGTTCGTGTCATTATCAGGTCATTTGAATGACTTCCCGGCAGCATGTTGTTAGAAATGTATCGATAAAACCAACCCAATTGAGGATTGGCTGGAGCCAGAATAGACCATTGCTAACTTTTCCCCTTTACTCTGGCTGATAATGGTGGATGATGACTGAATCAAATTCCTCCCCACAATATGATTTGAAGCAAACGGCTACGCCCAATAAATATCTGGGTCTATGGCGGATGCTGACCGGCTACCGCCTGATTTATGTAGGTGCGACGTTGAGCATTGGTTTAGCGGCCATTGCCCGAACTGCCTTTTTCTACTTGATACGCACCTTCACCGATGATGTCCTGGCCGTCGCGGGAACGCCGGGCAGCGAGACGATCCGGCAGCAGCTGCCCTGGGTGGCGCTGGGGTTCGTCGGGCTGGCGCTGTTGGAAGGGACGTTTACCTTTATGAGCGGCCGGTGGGCAGCGGCCAGCGCCGAGGGCGTGACTCTGCGGCTGCGCGATTATTTGTACGATCACATTCAGCGCCTCTCCTTCGCCTACCACGACAAAACGCCGACGGGCGAACTTATCCAGCGCGTTACCTCGGATGTAGATGCGCTGCGCCGCTTTTTTTCTGAGCAGGCGATTGGCGCAGGGCGGATTATTTTCCTGTTTCTGGTCAATTTTGTGGCCTTGTTAACGCTGAATGTGCGGCTGGCTGTTCTGTCGGTCATCATTATGCCGCTTATTTTTGCCACCTCTGTTGTCTTTTTTAAGAAAGTATCGGAGCGGTATGAGGCGTTCCAGGAGCAGGAAGGCAAATTGTCCACGACTCTGCAGGAAAATTTGAGCGGGATTCGGGTGGTGAAGGCATTTGCCCGGCAGCCCTACGAGAAGGAAAAGTTTGAGGCTGACAATTGGGAGCGCTACCGGCGCGGCCGACGCTTACTGATGATGCACGCTTTTTACTGGCCTTCGACCGATATTTTGACCGGGGCGCAGATGATTTTTGGCTATTTCATTGGCGCGGCGATGGCGATTGAAGGGACGATTACGCCAGGCACGTTTCTGGCGTACATGGGGATGCTGGGGATGATTATCTGGCCGATGCGGAACCTGGGCCGCCTGATTGTGCAGATGTCTATGGGGCTGGTTTCGCTGGGCCGGGTGCTGGCGATTATTCGGGAAGATCGGGAGCGGCTGGATTCGGGGACGGTGAAACCGGACGGCCCCCTGTGCGGCGAGATTGTTTTTGAGGGGGTCGGCTTCGCTTATGATGCGGAAACGGCCGTTCTCCACAACATCTCCTTCTCCTGCCAGGCGGGACAGGTCATTGCCCTCGTCGGCGGCACCGGCTCTGGTAAAACCTCGCTGGTCAACCTGCTGCCCCGCTTCTACAAATACGACAGCGGCAGTATCAAGCTGGACGGCATCGAATTATACCACTATCCGCGCGGCTACCTGCGCCAGCAAATCGGCATCGTCCAGCAGGAGCCATTCCTCTTCTCACGCACCATTCGGGACAACATCACCTACGGCGTGGATCGTAAGGTTTCGGACGAAGAGGTAGAAGAAGCAGCGCGGGCGGCGGCCATCCATGAGGTAATTTTGGGCTTCCCCGATGGCTATGATACGAAGGTGGGCGAGCGCGGCGTGACTCTCTCCGGCGGCCAAAAGCAGCGCCTGACGATTGCCCGCACGCTGCTGAAAGACCCGCGCATCCTGATTTTGGACGACGCCACCTCCTCCATAGACACGGAAACGGAAGCGGCCATCCGCGAAGCGCTGGAAAAGCTGATGCCGGGGCGCACCAGTTTTGTCATCGCCCACCGCATCCAAACGGTGATGGAAGCAGATTTGATTTTGGCGCTGGAAAACGGCTGTATCGTCCAGTGCGGCAATCACGACGAACTCATTGACCAGTCGGGAACCTACAAACGCATCTTTGAACTGCAATCACGCATCGAGGGTGAGTTGGAAGAAGAGTTGGCAAGTGTAATAGTGTAATTTTGTAATTGGTAATTACGTAATTACTCAATTACTCAATTACCCAATTACTCAATTACCCTCCTCAGGTAATTATGTCCGACATTCATTTTGAAGAAGAAGAATTTGAAACCGCGTTCAACGGCAAAACCGTCTTGCGCATTCTGGCACAGGCCAAACCCCATTGGCCAATGCTGGCGGGATTCCTGTTTTTCATCACGGCCGTCTCCGTCGTTGATTCTTACCTGACCTTTTTGGGTAAACGGCTTGTGGATGAAGCGATTCTGGCGCAAAATCGGGCGGCGCTGACCGAGATTTTGAAGCTGTACGGCGTGATGTTTGTCCTGTTGGCGTCGGGCGTGTTCGGCTTCATCTACCTCACCGGCATCCTGGGCGAGCGCATCCGTTATGACATGCGAAAGGCGATGTTCGCCCATTTGCAGCAGTTGTCGTTTTCCTACTTCGACCGCACGCCCATCGGCTGGATTATGTCGCGGGTAACGTCGGACACGGAGCGCGTTGCCGAATTGGTGACGTGGGGTTTGCTGGATGTGACCTGGGGGGTGACAAGTATTGTAACGGCCGTCATCTTCATGTTCTTCATCAACTGGAAAATGGCCGGGATCGTCTTCATCGCCATCCCCATTTTGGTCGTCGTCGGCGCCACATTCAAAAAATACATCTTGACCGAGTTCCGCAAAGTCCGCAAAATTAACTCCAAAATCACCGGGGCGTACAACGAGAACATCACCGGCGTGCGTGTGACCAAGTCGCTGGCCCGCGAGAAACGCGACCTGATCGAGTTCCAGGATTTATCCAGCGATATGTACCAGGCGTCCTACCGGGCGGCGTGGCTGTCGGCGTTGTTTTTGCCGGTGGTGCAGTTGATCAGCGCCTTTGCCGTCGCTGCCATCATCTGGTACGGCGGCCTGCAAGTAGATTTAGGCTTCATGACCCTGGGCGACATCCAGGCGTTTGTCGGTTACATCACTTTCATGCTCTGGCCGGTGCAGGAGATGGCCCGCGTCTACGCCCAGATGCAGCAGTCGGTGGCCTCGGCCGAACGCGCTTTTTCGCTGCTGGATTCGACGCCGGAGATTCAGGAGAAGCCGGACGCCGTTGATCCGGGCACGATTCGCGGCGACATCGTTTTCGAGCATGTTTCTTTCCAATATGAAGAAGAGAAGCGTGTCTTGAGCGATTTCAATTTGCGCGTCAAACAGGGGGAGACGGTGGCGTTGGTGGGGCCGACGGGGGGCGGCAAGTCCACAATTGTGAATTTGTTATGCAGGTTTTATGAGCCGACGAACGGCCGTATCCTCATCAACAACCAGGATTATACCGATCTGACCCTGCACGCGATTCATTCCAAATTAGGGATGGTACTGCAAACGCCGCACCTGTTCTCTGGCACAGTGCGCGAGAATATCCGCTACGGTCGATTAGACGCCAGCGAGGCCGAAATCGAAGAAGCGGCTAAACTGGCCGGGGCGCACGAGTTCATCACCACGTTGGAAAAAGGATATGACGAGAATGTGGGCGAAGGGGGCAGCTTGCTCTCGGTGGGGCAAAAGCAGCTCATCAGCCTGGCGCGGGCGATTCTGGCCCGTCCGGAACTGTTCATCATGGACGAGGCCACCAGTTCGGTAGACACGCTGACCGAGGCGTTGATTCAAAAGGGGATGGAGCGGGTGATGGACGGCCGTACCAGTTTCATCATCGCCCACCGCCTCTCCACTATTAAACGCGCCGACCGCATCCTGGTCATCGAAAACGGAACCATCGCCGAAAACGGAACCCACGCCGAACTCATCCGCGCCAAAGGTCACTACTACCGCCTCTACACGCAGCAGTTCCGCAAGGAACGGGAGGCGCAGGTCATGGATTTACCGGGAGATGGGGTGATGGTGGGGGTGTAAATGGTACTCGATGAACTCAATGCGCGCTTTTAACTAACTTGATATTCGCCCGCAGCCATTCATTGATTAGCTGCTGCGTATCAATATCCTTTTCCCCGGTCATTGTGGCTGCGATGGGATTACTCTACACTTCTGCTCCTGATGTCACAATTGAACACACTCTTCACCGTCATCTTCAACACAGTCGCCCCCATCTTTTTGATTATTGGCGTCACTATCCTCCTGGGGCGCTACCGAACGCTCGATGTGCGTACCTTGTCGCGCATTGCTATTTATCTGTTCAGCCCGGCGCTCATTCTGACCAACATCTCTCAATCGGGCTTGGGGACGGATGAACTCAGTCACATTTTGCTGGCGGCGATTGCCGTTTGCATCGTGATGGCGGTTTTGGGCAGCCTCATTGCCCGCTGGCTGGGGTATGATCGCGCGTTGGCCAGTTCGTTTGCGCTGGCCGCCTTCATCATGAATTCGGTGAATTTTGGCCTACCCTATATTGAGTTTGCCTTTGGGGCGGAGGGGCTGGAAACGGCCGTTCCTTTCACCGTCGGTCAGGCATTGGTGGCCTACACAGTAGGGACGTATGTGGCCTCAAGGGGGAAAAGTGGGGTGGGCACGGCCGTGCGTAACGTCGTCGCCATCCCCATGCCCTACGCCTTCGCCCTGGCCTTGTGGCTCAACGCCACCGGCAACAGCCTGCCCGGCCCCATCATGCAGGCCAGCCGCGTGTTGGCTCAGGGCATCATCCCGGCCACGCTGGTGATTTTAGGCTTGCAGTTGAGTAAGGCGCAGTTAAACGGCCGTTGGCGGCCCATCTTGATGGCCACCTTCACTCGATTTATCATCGGCGCTGGCGCAGCGTTTGGCATCGCTTTGTTGTTTGGCTTGCAGGGGATGACGCGGCAGGTATTCATCATGGAGGCCAGTATGCCCGCTGGTATTTTGAGCGGGGTGCTGTCTACTGAATTTGGCGGCGATCCTGAATTCGCGGCGGCCGTAATTCTAGTAACGACGGTGGTTAGCGCGTTGTTTCTAAGCGGGCTGCTGCTGATATTAACATAAATCTACTTTTGGCGCGAGATGACGGTAATGCTGCCATCCCCTTCCATGTGTGCTTCAGCGACGTCTGCCAGGTCGGGTGTTCCGGCGCGGCGGAGATGGGTCATCAATTCATCTTCGGTAATGAGTTCCTGGCGCATATTCTTGTAGAGGAAACGGCCGTTTTTCACCAACAACAAGGGCGGCGGATGGTAAAATCGTTGGATGACGGGAACATGCTGCCCCAGCCAATCTAGCGCGTAATTCCAAAAAGCAATCGTGGCGATGAGGATCAACCCGTCAGTGATGGAGTGATGCTCGCGGGCGATGGCATTTTGCGCGGCCGCGGCCACCAACGCAATCATCAACACATCACCCAGCCCAATCGTGCCGCCAATGCGCCGGAACGTAAGCCGCAGCAAAATAAATAGAACCAGATAAACAATCGAGCCGCGCAGGACGATTTCCAGGAAAGGAACGCTAGGTGCGAATATGCCGTGCCAGTCAAGGTTGAACATGGGTTGCAATTATACTGCGATAGAAGAATCCCGGAAACTTCTTGTAAATTTACTCAATATCACGGTAGAGCCGGGGACTGGGATGTCCTCTACCGTTGTTAATTAGAGCAGTGGAGTCTCCCAGTCCCCGACTTTAGGCTTGAATATTTCCTTTGCCACTCCTCGAATTTGCCCCTTCCTGATCACGTGCATCACTTTGGGCACGTTCGTTTATAACTTTGGCGTTTGAAAAATTGTAACCAGGTAATTGGTAACTGGTAATTACCCAATTACTCAATTACCAATTACCAGCAAACTGCAAAGTTAATTTTGAACGAACCCTTTGTACCTGCGTATTGCCCGCCAGGCCATCTGGTAAGAAAAGAACCCCAAATCTGGCTTGCCTCTCCGCTTGATGAAGCGATAGTCATGCTCCACGATGTTATATTCCTATACTGGCTTGGCCTTCGTTCCAGGAGTCAACAAAACTGGTTTTTGCATAGTGCGCGGGCTGCACATGACGCGCCAGATTGTACTCTCTTGTCATCCAAAATTCCGCCCACATGGCGCTATCTTTATCCTTGACATTCGCTGCCATCCCAGCTAAAATAGCACAATATATGAATAGGTATTCAGGTATTTAATAATGGACAAACTACAAACTGCGACCAAAACCGCGATTGATGAACTGGTAGCGGCCCAGATAGCCGAGCTGTTCAGCGCCCTGAGCGACACCAGCCGGATACGAATTATCGCTGCCCTGACAGACGGTGAGATGAATGTGAGCGCATTAGCCGAGATGGTGGGCATCAGCGAATCGGCCGTTTCCCACCATATGCGCCATTTACGGCAGATGCGGTTGGTGCGGGGGCGCAAAGACGGCCGTTACGTCTTCTACAGCCTGGACGATGACCACATCAACGACCTTTTCCGCTGCGGCCTGGAGCACGTGCTGCATGGCTAAACCGCGCCGGTTGAAGCTGCTGGTCACGCTGGTCATCCTCATCACGGCAACCAGCGTCGTGGGCCATTTTGCCGCCGACGCCATCTGCGTGGCGCGGGACGCCGGCGGCGGCGCCGAAT
Source organism: Chloroflexota bacterium (assembly GCA_024275635.1). GTDB lineage: Bacteria > Chloroflexota > Anaerolineae > Promineifilales > Promineifilaceae > JACKCC01. The sequence goes on from JAJRYT010000019.1 coordinate 33,863, forward strand.
GCACGTCCGGCAATGTGGCCGACGGCCGTTCTGGTTCCGCATCGCCGGTGACGGCCGATCTTCATGGCAGTTTTAACTTGCCGTCAGATCTCCCGGCTCTTTCCCCGATTGCCCTGGCCTTCGTCCTGGTTATCATCACATTAACTCACCTGCCATATTTCCTCGCTCCATCTCCGCCTCCCCCAAAGCTGCTGCCCTGAAAATTATGAAGGATGAAGGATGAATTTTCATCCCCCGTGGTGCAGCTGCGCCACGAGGCAACTTTCCTGAAACAGATTGCTCCTTCAGCCTAGCTGATTCTCAACAACGACAGCGTTGCCATCACTGGCAAACGCCGGAACTAAAATTCCCAATTTATCAGGACTAATAAATGATGGAAAAAACGATTGAATTAGATATTCCGCTGGTAGCGCCAGACATTGACGATGTGCCGGACGGCTGCCTTTGCCACCTGGAGGCCGCCATGCAAAACCAGCGAGGCATTTTGCGGGCGCACGTCAAATATGACAAAGAACCGCCGCAGCTTTGCCTCCATTACGACCCCAATCTCATCTCGCTGACGGCCGTACAACGCATCGCCCACGAAGCTGGCAGCGAGTTCACCAACCGCTACCGGCACGAAACCATCCCCTTCTCCGGGATGGACGCCGCCGACGCCGCCACCGGTTTGGCCCAATCGCTGGAAAAACTGCCCGGCATGTTACACGCCAGCGTCAATTATGCCGCCGGACTGGCTTTTGTCGCTTACGATACCCGGACGCTGCAACGGCCGTCTATCCGGCAAGCGATTCAACACCTGGGTTACAAAGTAGTGACGGGGACGGCCGTTCCCGCCGCCCCGCCTGGAGAAGCAGACAAACATGAAGGCGAACACGACGAGCATGACCACGGCAGCGCCCCCGCCTTCCTGCCCCACTGGATGCAGGAACGGTGGGCGCTCATCCTGGTCGGCCTGGCCGGGCTGTTCTTCCTGGCCGGCTGGCTGGGCGAGAGCTTCTTCGGACTGCCGCAGAACATCGCCCTGATCTTCTTCATCCTGGCTTACATCGCCGGGGGGTACGACATCGCCACCCACGCCATCCCCGGCCTGCTCAAAGGCAATTTTGACACCGACGTGCTGATGCTGGCAGCGGCGGCCGGCGCGGCTATTTTGGGCGAATGGACAGAAGGCGCCTTTTTACTCTTCCTCTTCAGCCTGGGCCACGCCGGAGAACATTACGCCCTGGATCGCGCCCGCAGCGCCGTCAACGCCCTGGGCGAACTGATGCCCAAAACGGCCCGCGTCAAGCGAGGCGATCAAATCGTTGAGGAACCGGTGGCCCAGCTGCGGGTAGGCGATGTCGTCATCGTCCGTCCCGGCGACCGGGTTCCGGTGGATGGAGAAGTGGTCTCCGGCAGCAGCGCCATTGACCAGAGTCCTATCACCGGCGAGAGCGTGCCCGTGGAAAAAACGAGCGGCGACGAGGTCTTTGCGGGCACGATTAACCAGGAAGCGGCGCTGGACGTGCGCGTCACCCGGCTGGCGAAGGACAATACCCTCAGCCGCGTCATGCAGATGGTGGCTGAAGCCCAAAGCCAGCAGAGTCCGACGCAGCAGTTCACCCAAAAATTCACCGCCAAATTTGTGCCGGCAGTGCTGGCGCTGGTGGCGCTGGTGGCGGTCATCCCTCCCCTTTTCGGCTGGATGTCCCTGCAAGACAGCTTTTACCGGGCTATGCTGCTGCTGGTAGCCGCTTCCCCCTGCGCGTTGGCGCTGGGCACGCCCGCTTCCGTCCTGGCCGGGATCGCTCAAGCGGCGCGCAATGGCGTTCTCATCAAAGGGGGCGTTCATCTGGAGAATTTAGGGGGCATCAAGGTAATGGCCTTTGACAAGACAGGCACGTTGACAGAAGGGAAGTTCCAGGTGACGGACGTGGTTCCGCTGAATGGGGCCGGGCCGGACGCTCTGCTGCAGATTACGGCCGCCGTCGAACAGCAGTCGAACCATCCATTGGCGCTGGCGATTGTGCGCACGGCGCAGGAGCGGGGATTGACCTTACCCGCCGCCAATGGGTTGGAGAATGTGACCGGGCGCGGCGTGAGGAGTGAGGTAGACGGCCGTCCCGTCCTCATCGGCTCCCTCAAGCTGTTTCACGAGACGGACAACCACATTCGGGACGACAACGTGATACAAACCATCGCCCAATTCGAGGGCGAAGGCAAGACGACCATGGCCGTCAGTCACGGCGGGCAGTTCCTGGGCGTCCTGGCGCTGGCCGACACGCCCCGCCCCGGCGTGAAAGAGACGTTGCAGCAGTTGTTAGACATGGGCGTAAAAAAGCTGATCATGCTCACCGGCGACAACGCGGACGTGGCCCGCAACATCGCCAAAGAGGTAGGCGTCACCGACGTGCAGGCAGAATTGTTGCCGGAAGACAAACTGACCACCATCAAGCAGCTTTTGCAAACGCATGGCGCGGTGGCGATGACGGGCGACGGCGTCAACGACGCCCCGGCATTGGCAACGGCGACGGTGGGCATTGCCATGGGCGGGGCGGGCACGGCCGTCGCCCTGGAGACGGCCGACGTGGCCCTGATGGCCGACGATTTAAGCAAGCTGCCCTTTGCCGTCGGCCTCAGCCGCGCCAGCCGGGCTATCATCAAGCAAAACCTGGGCGTCTCCCTGGGCGTCATCGGCCTCCTGCTTGTCACTTCTGTGGCCGGGGTGATGGACTTGAGTTGGGCGGTGGTTCTGCACGAGGGCAGCAGCATTGTGGTGGTGCTGAACGCGCTGCGGCTGCTACGTTACCGGCAGGCGTAGATGAATAACCAACGCAACCTGGTTGTGTATCGCCTGTACGCGCCGGGGTATGATTGGCTGGTACGGCCGTTATTCCACACCGCCCGCCAACGGGCCATCAAACTGCTCCAATTGCAGCCGGGGGAACGATTGCTCCTCTCCGGGGCAGGGACGGGGCTAGATTTGCCCTTGATTCCGTCCGGGGTGCGGGTGACGGCCGTTGACCTGAGCTATCCCATGCTGCAAAAGGGGCGGGAGAAGGGGAACGGCCGTGCCGCCTTCGCCTTGATGGATGCCCAACAATTGGGGCTGGCCGACGCTTCGTTTGATGCCATTGTTTTGAACCTCATTCTCAGCGTCGTACCTGACGGGGCGGCCGCTTTTGCCGAAGCGTGGCGGACGCTGCGCCCCGGCGGCCAGGCGGTAATTTTTGATAAGTTTTTGCCGGAGGACGGCCGTCTTTCCCCCCTGCGCCAGTTTGTTGGTAAGATCATTGCCCGGCTGGGAACTGACCCCAACCGCCGCTTGAACGATATGCTGCATGCCACAGAACTGGTAAGCGTCGAACGGAACGAAGCCAGCCTGTTTCGCGGTCAATACCGGATCGTGTTGCTGCGCAAACCAGGGAGAGAGGGGTAACTTATGACCACCTACGCTGTTTTCAACGCTGTCGCCAACTGGGCTATCGGCGGCAGCGTGATTATCTGGCTGACGATCATCATCAATTAATTAGTCAGTGGAGTCACAACAATGACATGGCTTTATACCGGGTTAACTGTCTCAATAGCCATCTGGATCGTATTAGCCATTTATGTCTTCGGGCAAATAAAAAAGATATATGATAAGGGAGATCCCTATACGACTAAACTGCTGACTGTTTGGTTTGTGATGTGGGCATTCCACCACACACCAGTGATTCTGGCCTCGGTATACGGCGTGTGGCCGCTGCCGATAAACAAAATAGTGGCTGGGGCCGGGGGAGCGATCATCTTTCTCTCCGGAATCATCATCTTAACCGCCGGTATGGGAACGTTTGGTTCCTATGATCGAAGCGCGGGGAAAGATACATCCAAACTCATCACCGGCGGCATTTACCGCTGGAGCAGAAACCCGCAGTTTATCGGCTGGGGCTTGATCCTGCTGGGCGTCTCGTTCGCGGGACCTTCGGGGTTCGCTTTGGCGCTCACCATCCTGTTTATGATGGTTCTTCACTGGTATACAGTTCGGCTGACAGAGCCTTACCTGGAACGTTTGCATGGCGAGGCGTACCTTGTGTACAAATCGAAAGCGGCCAGGTGGATTAGGAAACCCAAAAAAGAGTAGAAGGGAGTGTATTTGATGAGAATAAAACTGATCGTTTTTACCCTGTTTACGCTTGTCCTGGCCGCCTGTGCTGGCAGCGGGCCAACGGCTGCCGAACCGCCGACACCCCGGCCAACAGAGATGCCAACACCCGATCCCGTTATTCTGGGGCGCGAGGCGTTCATCCGCATTTGCGCCGCCTGCCATGGCCCGAATGCTGAAGGCTACGCTAACGAGTTAAATGCGCCGGCGTTGGATGCCACTGAACATGCCTCAGAACACCCTGATCAGCAAATCCACGATTGGATCGTCAACGGCAAACTGGGATTGGGGCGCGAAATGCCGGCTCAGGGGGAGAACCTAACTGATGAAGAAGTACACGCTGTCATCGCTTATTTGCAAACGTTGTGGACGGAGGAACAACTAGCTGTGCAGCAAGACATTACCTCGCGCTGGCCGGCCACGCCAGAACCAACCTGGACGCCGGGGCCATGAAGCGAGTCGGAACAAGGAAGCAAAGATTTGAGGGGGAATATGATGATTTTCAGGGGTAGTTTAACGGCCGTATTTATTCTGCTGACGTTGATTCGGCTGTACTATGCGCGGCAAGCCGGCGGGACAGGGGAAACCGGCGGCGGCGGGGAAAGTCCATTGCGTGCGGCTCTGCTGCGATGGCTCAACTTGCTGGCCGCCGCAGCCACGCTTCTGTACCTCATTACTCCGCAACTGATGCGTTGGTCAGCGCTGCGGATGCCGGTATGGCTGCGCTGGGTGGGCATGGTCATGGGCCTCATGACCATCATCCTGTTCCTTTGGGTTCATCACGCCTTGGGCCGGAACTGGTCTACCTCTGTGCAGGCTAAAGAGCAGCATACGTTGGTTATCAGCGGCCCTTATCGCTGGGTGCGCCACCCAATGTATACCACGATCTTTATCTGGGCGTTGGCTTTCTTGCTGCTGTCAGCTAACTGGTTCGTTGGCGTTACCTGGCTGGCGTTAAGCATTGTGGCTGCCTCAAGAGTGGGCATGGAAGAGGCGGCGTTGATTAGAAAATTTGGCGCTGAATACCGGACCTACAGGCAGCGCACCGGGCGGTTTCTGCCTTGATTGGCGAACCCTCCCGGAGGTTCTGAACCTCCAGGAGGATGAACTAGACGGCTACTTAAGTGTAAGCGATGCGGTGAAATGTCAAGAGGCAAAATCAAATGAATTTCACCGATAAGCAGGCAAGCTAACGCGCACCTGCCCGAAGCACCTTAAAAAACACATAGCAAGTGATGGATAAAGGCCCACAATGATGAGCTAGTTAA
>JAJRYT010000196.1 GCA_024275635.1 Chloroflexota bacterium
GCGTTGTTACTCAGTGAATAACAGTCCATCCATTTCTTCTACGATAGTACACTCTCACATTAAACACCCAAACCGGACCCATTTCAAACCCCATTTTCACATTCGCGCCAGAAGCTGTCAAATTACGCCTCCATCAACAATAGGCTATATCGCACCTGCGGGCAAACTGAACCAACGTGAAGCTGTGCATTGCAAATGTAAAGATGAGTTTGTCAAAAATGAACCACGCCCAATATTCTTGCTGTTATCAGTAAACTACGTCCGCGTGTTAAGCGCTCCCGCACCTTCGACCTGGATGACCTGGCCGATGAAATCGCCGTTCAATCCGGTTTCGACAAGGGAGACGCCCGCGATTTTGCCTACAAATTCTCGCAGGGGTTAATCAATCATTTGCAGTTTGGCGACTATGTGAAGCTGGGCGACATCGGCAGCTTTTCGGTGTCTTGCAACAAGGATAAAGAGTTGAAGGCGGTCTACAGAGCGTCTAATGACATCAAAAAGGATCTGGCCAGCAGCTTTCGCGGCGAGTTCGTCAACGCTCAAAACGCCGGACTGGATATGGATGGGTTTGCCGGTTTGTGGTTGGCGGATAATCCGGCGGATACCGTCATTATGCGGGATGGGGCCACCCGGACGGCTGCATAATCCTGGCGCTACGGCCGTTACCCGGCGCCTCCTTGAATAAGTGCAAATCCCTGTGTATGAAACCCACACACAAGGATATTTTTTTGACTCGCTGAGTCAATTGGCTGGCTGCATCGCATAATCGCGCTGAATTTGCCTGGCAGATTAAAGCTCTGATCAAAAGGCGCCAAAATTACCGCCGGCCACTGGCAAACCGGCCGCGCTCCCCTACAAATTAAACTTCACATTAATGACATCCCCATCCTGAACAATGTAGGTTTTACCTTCCTGGCGTAATTTGCCGGCTGTCCGCGCCTGAGACAGGCCGCCGGCCGCTACCAGGTCATCATAGGCCACCGTCTCGGCGCGAATGAAGCCCTTGGATAAATCGGTATGGATAGTGCCGGCAGCGGTAACGGCCGTTGCCCCCCGCCGCACCGTCCATGCCCGCACCTCATCCTCGCCGACTGTAAAAAACGATTGCAGTCCCATTAAATCGTAGCTGAGGCGAATGACTTTATCCAGACTCAATTCTGCGACGCCATACTCAGCCATGAACATAGTCAGGGATTCCTCATCCCCTTCGGCGCCGAGCTGCGCTAATTCCATCTCCAGCTTACCGCGCAAATTGGTAATCATTGTCATCTTGTGGTCATTATCTAATGAAAGTTCTGCCTGATCATCGCCAATATTGAAGACGATCAGCGTCGGCTTAAGCGTCAGCAGCCCGTACCCGCGCAAGGACTTTTCCTGGGCGTCATCCAGGTCAAGGTCACGCAGCGGCCGTTCGGCCGACAATGCTTCATGCAACCCCTCAAACAACTTTAGCTCCGTTTGCGCCTCAGCTTTATTATGCTTAAACGCGCCGCGCTCCAATCCGTGCCGCAGTTTTTCCAGCCGCTTTTCCACCGCGACCAGATCGTTTATCAAAAATTCCATATCCAGCGCCGCCAGGTCGCGCGCCGCGTCCACATGCCCGTCAGGATGGGGGACAAGATCGCTTTCAAAAGCGCGAACGACATGGATAAAGCCATCGAGTCCCGCCAGGTGATTGAGCAGAGGGCCGCTCATACCGCCGCTCTCGCCGACGCCTTTTTTCAGACCGGCAATGTCGGTATAGGTAATGCGGGCAAAGGTTGTTTTTTTAGGATGGAACATATCTGTGAGACGGTCTACACGCTCATCATGAACATCAACAACGGCCGTTAAGACATCAAAACGGCCGTTTACACGCTGTCCCGTCGGCGCATCCCCTCGCGTTAGCGCATTAAAAATCGTCGTTTTGCCCGCCCCTGGCAGGCCGATAACACCTAATTTCATGATTCCTTCCTAACACATAAAAAGTTGCAAAGCGACAAAATAAAAACTTTGCCACCCTGCAACTTGGCCACTCTATAAATCTTGGGTCTCCGGGATTTCGCGTGGTTGGTTCACCGGATGGTCAATTTTTTGACACGAATGGCACGAATTTTCTTATTATTCGTGCCATTTGTGTCATTCGTGTTAGATTCTTTCCTCGACCCCGCGAAATCCTAAAGAGCCTAGTTACTTAATTTCCAACAATTCTACATCAAAAATCAGCGTCGCCCCAGCCGGAATAATGCCGGTGGCGGCATCGCCATAGGCCAGATCGGCCGGAATGAACAACTGCCGCTTGCCGCCTACCCGCATTGTGGCCACGCCTTCATCCCAACCGGCAATGACTGCGCTCTGACCCAGGGGGAACTCAAACGGCTGGCCCCGATCCAGCGAACTGTCAAACTTGGTGCCGTCTTCAAGCCAGCCAGTGTAATGAACAGCAACCGTCTGCCCTGCTTCCGGCATCGGGCCGTCGCCCACTTCAATATCGTAATATTTCAAGCCGCTTTCAGTCGTAATATAATCGGCTTCATCCACTTCAGTCTGAACGACCGCCTCTTGCACGGATAATAAGGTTATCTCCATGACCAGCGTGGCATTGGGGGGGACGACACCGGGCACACCTTGCTCGCCCAGCGCCAAATCGGGGGGGATAATCAACTGGCGCGTGCCGCCTTCGGCCATCGTGAGCGTCCCTTCTTCCCAGCCGGGAAACGCCTGTCCCGATCCCAGAGCAAAACTAAATTCGCCGCCCTGGTCTTCAGAACCGGCGACATAAGTCATTTCTTCTTGCAGCCAAATCGCAAATTCAATGGTCACGGTATCCCCTTTTTGGGGCGTAAGACCGTCGCCGGTGGCAATATCATAAATTTTGAGACCGCTGTCGGTGGTCTCAAAATCGCCGGCGTCCACTTCTGTCGGGGTTGGCGAAGCGCGGAAGGAAACAAGTTCTACCTCTAAAACAAGAACGGCATTGGGAGGAATCAAGCCGGGCAGCCCTTCTTCGCCTAAAGCCAGTTCGGACGGAATGACTAACTGCCGTTTGCCGCCTTCATTCATCGTCAACACACCTTCATTCCAACCGGGGAAGACCTGCTCAGAGCCGAGAATGAAATCTGTCGCCTGCCCTCTACTGCTGTCCAGGAACACGCTCCCCTCCTCAAGCCACATGGAATAGGCAATGGATACAATATCGCCTTCTTCTGGCGAGCCGCCATCCCCTTCAACAAGGTCGTAGTAACGAAGGCCGCTATCCGTCGCAGTGTAATCAGCATCATCCACTGCCGCGGGAACGGGTTCCGGCGGCCCAGTTACATCGGGGGGTTCCTGGGATGAGGCGCTGTCTTCTGTTGATGCGGCGACGTCGCTGGCAACGGCCGTATCAGTTGGCGATTCTATCTCATCATTTGTTGCCGTCGTTGCGCCATCATTGCTGCCGGCATCGGCAGTTTCATCTTTAGGCGTTGCCGGGCCGCAGGCTGCTGCCAACATTAGAAATAAGACAGTGATCAGTAACCAGGCAAATTTTTTTGTTGTTGTTTTCACTAGAGTTCCTTTCAAATTTTAGATTTGCCCCGCCTATCGGCCGAGCGGACGTTTTTTACATCCAATAATTGTACCATTAAGCTATGCAGATGGCTCTCTATATGTCAAATTTTCTCAGATGGCTGTTATCTTGAGAAGAACGGCCGTTTTCCACTATAATGAGGCTGAAGATCGAGGAGGCAACTGAAATGAAAAACACAAGGGATTGGGACGACGGCCGTTGCACTCAAATCGGCCTTTCTGCTTTAACGCTGCTCTTCGGTATGCAGACGCTGCGCGCTTTGCTGCCGCTCCTCGTTTTTGTCCTGCGCGACCGCATTGGCTGGAACGCGATTCAGGTGGGATTGTTAGCGTTGGCGATATTTCTGACCAGTTTTGGGGCGGCGGGCCTGCGTCGTGTGGTCGGGCGACGGCCGTTACTGCGGCTAACAACCGGCGGGCTGGGCTTGTTCCGATTAGCCTACCAGGTCTGGCAGGGCGATCCACTGGTTGATTTTTACCTGGTCACGGCCGCGGCTATCCTATTCTTGCTCGCCATCCCCGCTTACCTGGGTCATATTCGCTCCGGAGGTCCTGCCGCAACTGGCTTAATGGGCGTGGGGATGCTGCTGGGCGTGGCCCTGGACACGGCGCTGCACGGCCTGTACCAGACGTATGACATGAGTTGGCGGCAGGATTGGGGAACGGCCGTCCTTATTTTTCTGCTCGTTTTAATCCACTGGTATTTCCTTGATCAGGCGCTCGCCGCCCGCTCCGACACCCGCCCCACCGCCAACGATGCCTCGCTTCAACTCGCTCTTGTTTTGTTAGCGATAGGGCCATTTTTATTTTTACAAATGGTCATCCTGCAAAATATCGCCCGGCTCACCGCTTTAACCGGCTGGGCGCAGCCGTTGGTTTTTGGCTGGGCGCTGCTGGCCCAACTGCTGGGGGTGGGAACGGCCGTTTTCCTCACGACCCTGCGCCATGCTAAACTGTGGCTGCTCGCCGCGATTTTGGGTTTACTCTTGTTCGGCTCACTGCTGGTCGGCTGGCCGGGGGGCTGGCTGGCAACCATTTTCCTGCTCATCGGCCACATCAGCGCCGCCGGACTGCTCATCCTGTCGCTGCTGGGGTTGGGGACGGGCAGCGGCCACGCCGGGCTGGCGCGCATTACCATCGCTTTCGGTCTTAGCGCCATCTTGATGGTCCTTTTCAGCTTCCTCTTTTATGCCAGTTATGATATCCGGCTGCCCTTCCCCAACACGATCTTACCCCCCATCGCCGCCCTGATTATTGGTTTAGCCGGGCTGGGCGGCGCGCGTCGTCTGGCTGATGAGAAGACGGCCGTTTCTCCCCCCTGGCAGTTGGCGCTGGCGTCCCTGCTCTTACTGTTACCCTTGTACCAATTTTTGACTGTGACCGAGGTGACGGCCGTTCCCGGCAGCGGCGATCCGGTGCGTGTGATGACCTACAACTTGCACAACGGCTTCGATCCCACCGGCTATTTGGGGATAGAAGCGCTTGCTCAAGCTATCGAAGCGCAAAATCCCGACATCGTGGCGCTGCAAGAAGTGTCACGCGGCTGGGTCGTCAACGGCTCGCTCGATATGCTGGCCTGGCTCTCGCAGCGGTTAGGACTGCCTTATCTTTACCAACCCACCGCCGATCCGCTATGGGGCAATGCCATTCTCAGCCGCTATCCCATCATCGAATCGGAATTGGTCACGCTGCCGCCAGATGATTTGCTGCTGCGGCGCGGCTTCATCTGGGCCAGATTCGATATTGGCAACGGCCAAAATCTGGATGTGATTGCCACCCACTACCATCACCCGGATGATGGCAGCGCGGTGCGCGTAACACAGTCGCAGGCGATTTTAGATTATTGGGGGGGAAACGGCCGTACCCTCCTCATGGGCGACCTCAACGCCAAACCAAATGCGCCCGAAATACAGCTTCTTCGTCAAGCTGGTTTCGCCGACGTCCTCGACCTGGCCGCCGTCCAACCCGGCTACACTTACCCCGCTGCCGCGCCGGCCAAACGCATTGACTACATCTGGCTCTCGTCTGATTTAGTTGACGCTCAGGTTATTATCCCGCCAGAACCCGCTTCTGACCATTTGGGCATCGCGGCAACGATCAGCAAATAAGGGGGTGACAAGTTCACGTTCCAAAGCGGGCCGGATCATATCTTGTTTATTTACCTGTTGTTTTGCGCTAGTAAACGGCCGTTACCAGTAATATTAGCATAAGCAGCACAGCGGCAGCCAGGGTGAGTATTGGCTCCCAGGGCTGGTTACTTACAATAACTGGACGCGGAGGGCCACCCTGTGGGACCATCCATTCAAAGGCGGCAATGCGGTCTTCAAGACCCATGCGCCGCACGACAACGTCAATTCGCCATTTTCCGGCCAGATTAAGCTGGCTGCCGCCAATCAAATAGAGGCCCGGTTCAATTTCCTCGGCGTCTACGGAAATCATGCCCGCTTCCTGTTCCAAATAAGTGAAACGCAAAATGACCCGCAGAATATCGGCCGGCGGCGGTCTTCGGGTTGTGCTGGCCCGTACAGTGAAGACGTTTTGGCCGGGTTTGTTCGGGTTAATAGTCAGGCCAATCACCATATCATCTACAAATTGGTTGAGGGTGGAAGGAGTCTCCTCTGTCGGCGCAAATGCGAGTCCCTGGGCGGTGGGCGCCGCCGTTACCACGCTTGTTACCAGCAAAACCAGCAGACCCAAACTAGCCTCGGCGATAATCAACTGCGGCAGCCGGTTTATCGAAAGAGGCGTCCATCCTTTTGGGCGGCGCAGCGCCCGCGCTAAAGGGGACAACAAGCGGGGATGCAGCAGGGCGGAATTGAGAATCCCAAAAGCGCCAACGACCAGCATCAGACCTATTTTTGATAGTAAGGCACGGCCGTAAAGTGTAGAAATCAGTGCATCGATCGAGGCCACTTCCCGGCCAGTACCATATAAACCGGTAACCAAAAGGACACCAACACTTAATACAGCGAGTTGCCCAAATGGGCCCCATCCAGCTTTAAGCAGGGTTGTGAAATCCGCTTTGTTTTGGCGCGCCAGAGGGAGCAAACCAACAGCCAGGGCGGTCAGGCCACCTACCCAAAACCGGCCGCTAATAAATGAAAGAGATCGGCAATAACAGCCACAGTCGTGTTTGGCGTAAGGGCTGAAGCATGGCTGGTTAAAGATTGGGCCAGCAGCAGGGCGGCTGCCAAGACGCCCGTAATAGGGGGAAGCCAAGGGAGCGAGGGGGGTGATGCGGATACGACCGCAAACTGAGGGACATCGCTTCGCCGCAGTTGTCGCAGCCCGCCAACCAACAAAAGCAAGACAGCCTGACGCACCCACCAAAGCAGCCCCAGCCGGGTCTGGCTGAGCCACTGCCAGGCAATGTTCAATAATGAAGCGCCTTCGGGCAATGATTCTGACAGCAAAACAGATTGCCAACTGACCCAGGCCAACCCCATAAAAAACGCCAGCAGACTGTACCACCAGACCAAGTGGAGAATGCGCCGCTGCGCTGTTTGCAGCGCTTTGGCAATGTGCGGTGGATAGGCTGCCGGTTTAAGAACCAGGTAGTTGACGGCGATGGCCCCCACGAGGCCAATATACAGGTTAAACATAAGCCATCGTAATATGACTTCGGGTAGGGGAACGGCCGTATCTGCTTCTGCCGCCGCCGCCTGCCCCAAATCAACGTCTGGGCCAACACCAAACACGATCAACCCCTGTGTGGCGTGTCCGTCTGCTTCCGATAAGACTCGCCAGCGCACCGTGTACACGCCATCCGGCAATTCAGGAAAATCCAAAATCAACTGCGTGCGGTCCGACGGGCTGGTACGAACCGTAATATCAACCATGTGGCCGTCGGCATTAATGAGCTGGGCGCTGCTAAACTCTGGCGAGATGATTTCACTGAACCAGAGGTTCATCGTAGACGGCGCGACATCCAGGATCGCATTCTCGGCCGGGTCGGAACGGGACAAGTAGGCATGAGCTGATACGCGAATTGTGACGAGGACAGTTGCCAACACGGCAGCAACAACGGCCAACCAGATTCGATGACGGAAGTATCTTAAACCGAGTCGTTTCATACAGATTCGTTAGGATTGACGATTGCGTATCACCAAACCGCCGATGATCAACAGCAAGATAACACCAGCTGCGGCCACAATGATACCGGTACCTGCTGCTCCCTCCCCTGAGTTGTCGTCAGATGTGGGTTCAGAAATTAAAACGGGATTGGCAACTGCATTTTCACCAACAGCAAAGGCAAAGGCTCCGTCTGTTGCGTCCCCATCAAGCAAGGCGACATGCCACTGCACGGTGTATGAACCATCCGGCAAAGGGGGCAGGGTTACAATCATGGAAGCGTGATCGGGATCGTTCAGATCCACGCCGCCATCGCCGTTATCAACTTGTACGCCCTGGCTGTCGTAGACGACCAGAGCGCTTTCCCCGCTAAGTAATTCTTCGACAAACCAGGCGATCACCTCTGAGGGCGATTCAGCCAAAATCTCCCCATTCGCCGGTACAGATTTGGTCATAACAGCCGCATGGGCGAAAACGGCCGTTACCATAACCGCCAACAGCAGCAAAACCCCAAAAAAAGTCATCCATTGCGAGCGCTTACGTTGCTTCATTTCTTTACGTCCCCTCATTATAAATAAACGTTACTCTTCAACCATAATTGTGATCTTGTCGCCTTCTTCCAAGTCTTCATGTGTCCCCAGCGACAAATACACATCAATTTCGTGGCCGCCTGGCGCTAAACCCTTTAACACAAATGTTTCCCCGCCCATCACCATGATCGGGCTGCCATCCAGGTAAATGTGCCAATGATTCCCTTCCTCGCCAATGGTGAAATTTGTCGGTTCAATGATCACTGGAATAGAATCGTCTAAAGAGAAAGCGTCACCCTCAGCCGGAGAGATGATACGAACAGCGGCCCCATTATTGGGCACAAACTGCCGCGCAGCCTCGTCATGGTTTGATCCCTCATCATGCCCACTTTCTTCCATGTCGCCCATGTCGTGATTATCTCCCATCGGTTCCGACATATCGCCGCCGCTTGTATCCGTTGTGGATGTCGCGTTACAGCCAACAATAGAAAGGAAAATCAGTGCCATCAATAAACGCCATAACAATGGTGATTGAGCGAATGTAAGCTGCCGTTTCACAAATCCCTCCTTGATGCGGTTACCCTGGTTATTGATATGTTACACGTTGTTCTACTAAAAGGTAAATTTGTTCGTCATGGGTATTTTGCCAAATTTCATGATCATACACAAAGCGCCTTGACATTCAACTTACGTAACCGCATGGGATATGGAGATTCGCGGAGAAAAGAAGCGGCCAAAGCTTTTTTAACAGAAGTAATCAAGTTCGCTTTGCCTACAGCAAAACTCGCATTATAATCTTCATCATGAGGAGCGTACCCATCATCCGCTTCATCCTCATAAAGAAAACGTGTAAATCCAGGAGTAATCTCATGCGGCTGGGCAAAGATTTAATTGGCAAATCTATCATAAGTGTGACCGACGGCCGTTTACTCGGCGCAGTTAAAGATGTTTATATTAACGACCAGCTCTATTGGCTGACCGGTATTCACGTGGGGCATGAGGGATTATTAAAACGTAAATCCCTGCTTATCCACCGCGATAGCGTTGTTGTTTTTGGCATTGACGCCATTTTAGTCAAAAACGACGCAGTCATTACCGAAAATAAAGAGCTGCCCTAATTTGAAAACTGGCTGCGGTTAAGTAAATTGCGCGGCCGGGAAGTGGATACGCCTGGCGGCACCAAAGTTGGCGCCATTGGCGACATAATTTTAGGGGAAGAAGGCCATATCACCGGCTTTACGCTGGCCAAAGTATTTGTAGAAGGACCAATTGCCCAGCAGGGAACGCTCCCCCGCGAGGCGCTCATAGACACAGGCAACGATGACGGCATCATGACGATTGATTTGCCCAAGGTAGAGCAGTTGCAGCAAAAGCAGCCGGAGAACGGCGAGTAGCACGAGGAGCATGAATATCGGTTTCGCTAACAAATTCACTCACTATTTCTTGGAGGATTGTCCATGTTAAATTTAGCCATGTTGTTAGAAGACAGCGCTCGTGAACGGCCGTCGCGTACTGCCGTCATTTTCAACGAGACAAAATTAACGTATGCGGCCGTGAATGCGGCCGCCAACCAGGTCGCCAATGGCCTGACCGGGATTGGCATTCAACCCGGCGACAAAGTCGCCTTAAGCTGCCTGAATTTGCCCTACTTCCCCATCATCTATTACGGCATTCTCAAAGCAGGCGCGGTTGTCGTCCCCCTCAATGTACTGCTCAAGCCACGCGAGATCGCCTACCATTTACAGGATTCGGATGCCAAAGCGCACTTTGCCTTTGAAGGCACCGAGCAGCTTCCGATGGGCCAGATGGGATGGGGTGGTTTCCAGGCAGCCGGCACATGCGACCACTTTTTCCTGATAACAGCCAATCCCGCCGCGCCATCACCCATTGAAGGCGCAAAAACCTTGGGGATGCTCATGGCCAACCAGCCCCCGACGTTCCCCACTGCGCAGACAAATGCGGACGATACGGCCGTTATCCTCTACACCAGCGGCACCACCGGCCAACCCAAAGGCGCCGAACTCAGCCACCTCAACATGGTACTCAACGCCCGACTTAGCGACACTATGTACACTGCCGAAACCAACGATGTTCACCTGGTCGTCCTGCCCCTCTTCCACTCCTTTGGCCAGACCGTGCAAATGAACGCCGGCTTCTACAACGGCGCGACCATCTCCCTGCTGCCCCGCTTCGACCCCGACGCCGTACTGGGCATCATGCAGCGCGACAACGTCACCTTCTTCGCCGGCGTTCCCACCATGTACTGGGCGCTGCTCAACCACCCCGGCGCCGACAAATACGATCTGGACAAAATCTCCAAAAACCTGCGCTATTCCGTCTCCGGCGGCGCGGCCATGCCCGTCGAGGTGATGAAAGCGTTCGACGAGAAATTCCAGGTCAATATCCTTGAAGGGTATGGCCTTTCCGAAACCAGCCCCGTTGCCTCCTTCAGCCGCATTGATCGGGAACGCAAACCCGGCTCTGTTGGCCTCCCTGTCTGGGGCGTAGACATCCGCATTGTGGACGAAGAAGATGACGACGTACCCCAGGGTGAATTGGGCGAGATTGTCATTCGCGGCCACAACGTCATGAAAGGGTACTACAAAAAACCGGAAGCCACCGCCGCTGCTTTCCGCAATGGCTGGTTCCATACCGGCGACATCGGCCGCTTTGATGAAGACGGCTACATCTACATTGTAGACCGGGTCAAAGATATGATCATTCGCGGCGGGTTCAACGTCTATCCGCGCGAAATCGAAGAAACATTAGTCGCCCACCCCGACGTTAGTTTAGCGGCCGTCATCGGCATCCCCCATGACCAATACGGCGAAGAAATCAAAGCCTTTATCGTCCGCAAAGAAGGCGCTCAAGCAACCGAAGAAGAAATTAAAGCCTGGGCAAAAGAAAACATGGCTGCCTACAAATACCCGCGCCACATCGAATTCCGCGATACCCTGCCTATGAACGCAACAGGCAAGATTTTGAAGACTGAGTTGAGAAAAAGTTAGTAAAAGGAGAGCCAAAATTATGAGTATAAACTTTGCCTTGACAGATGAACAAAAAGAAATCCAAATGCTGGCCCGCGACTTTGCCCGGAACGAAATCGCGCCGGTAGCCGAACATCACGACAAAACCCATGAATACCCCTGGCCAGTTATGAAAAAAGCCCAGGAATTAGGTCTGACATTCATGAATGTGCCCGAAAAATACGGCGGCTTGGGGTTGAGCCTGTTTGAAGAAGTCCTGGTTGGCGAAGAGCTGGCCTGGGGCTGCTCCGGCATGAGTACGGCCATTTCTGTGAATGGTCTGGCGGCCTTGCCCATCCTCATAGCCGGCAGCGAAGAACAAAAAATGGAATACGGCGGCCGTCTGGCCGATGGACAAATGGCCGCTTACTGCGCCACCGAGCCAGAAGCTGGTTCCGATGTGGCTGGCATCAAGACAACCGCGCGCAAAGAAGGCGATTATTACATCCTCAATGGCAGCAAAACCTTCATTACTGGGGCTACTGTTGCTAATTTCTACACCGTTTTTGCTTATACCGATCCTTCCGTGCGCTATAACGGTATGAGCTGCTTCATCGTTGACCGGGATTGGGAAGGGGTGAGTGTGGGCAAACCTTTTGACAAGATGGGACAGCACGCCTCAGATACGGCCGAAGTTATTTTTGAAGATGTGAAAGTGCCGGCTACCCATTTAATAGGTAAGGAAGGTATTGGATTCCTCATCGCCATGAAAGTATTTGATAAAAGCCGTCCTGGCACCGCCTCCGGCGCTCTAGGCGTTTCCCGCCGCGCCCTGGAGGAATCTATCAAATACGCCAAAGAACGGATGACCTTTGGCAAACAGCTTTGGCAGCACCAAACCATTGGTCACATGATTGCCGACATGTCCATGGAGTTAGAAGCGGCGCGGCTGCTGGTATGGAAATCGGCCTGGGCTGTAGACGCCGGTGTACAAAACACGACAGCCGCCGCTTATGCCAAAGCATTCGCGGCCGACACGGCCATGAAAATCACTACCAATGCTGTTCAGGTTTTCGGCGGTTACGGCTATATGTCCGAATACCCGGTCGAGAAGCTGATGCGCGACGCCAAGATTTTCCAGATTTACGAAGGTACCAGCCAGATTCAGCGCGAAATCATCGTGCGCGAGCTTTTCCGCAAATAGGTACGATTTCCTATTTACGGTAGCTGCGCCCTACATGTATGGTATACAGCGTAAGGACACACAATTTTTTCTCCTTTTGTTTGTTAGCTCCAGGCCCCTCCCCCTGGAGCTATTTTTCATTCGCGCCAATTATGTCCTGTGCTATAATGTTGCGTTTGATTTATCAATAACCTGAAAATACAAGGTGGTTTATGGATTTCATTACAAATATCATTAATTTATTCCTTCATTTGGATGAATATTTGAAGGTGGTAATCCAGGATTACGGCGCTTGGACGTATGGGCTGTTATTTGTCGTTATTTTCATTGAGACGGGGTTGGTTATCACCCCATTTTTACCGGGCGACTCGCTTTTGTTTGCTGCCGGGACGTTTGCCAGGCTTGGCTCTTTGAATGTGCTGTATTTGTGGGGCTTGCTTTATGTAGCTGCGGTGTTGGGAGACACGGCTAATTATTGGATTGGTCATAAACTGGGGTTAAGGATTTTTGATACGCAGAACCGGCTGCTCAAGAAGGTGCTAAAGCGGGAATATCTGGAACGAACGGAAGCATTTTATGAGAAGCATGGCGGGAAAACAATCATTTTGGCGCGTTTTGTGCCCATTGTACGCACGTTTGCGCCGTTTGTAGCCGGGGTGGGGACGATGCATTACGGCCGTTTCATCACCTATAACCTCGTTGGCGGCTTCCTTTGGGTGACGCTCTTCCTCTTCTTGGGCTACTTCTTCGGCGGCATTCCGTTCGTAGAAAATAACTTTGAAGTCGTGATTTTGGGCATCATCTTTATCTCTGTTCTACCCATGTTTATTGAATATTGGAAGGCTCGTAACGAAAAGAAGCAAATGACCGAAGAGCCTGTGGCTTAACGGCCGTTTTTGAGGGAGCGTGAGACTTTGAATCGCCGTGAAAAACGTATTCAAGCCGTCTTGTTTGACTTCGATGATACCTTGATTGATTGGTCAAAAAGAACCAAAAGCTGGGAAGAACTGAGTCAAGTTAGAATAGAAAAAATACACCGCTTCCTGACGTCTATTGGCCACACATTACCCGATAAAACCACATTCTATCAACATTACGTTGACATCGTACAACAAAGCTGGCGTCGGGCGAATCAGACCTGGGAAAGCGTCTGCTTTGCCGTCGTCCTGAGTGAAACATTTTCCAGATTTAACCTGGACATGTCCCAGATAAATCTGGAAACAGTCATGCAAGTTTACGATTGGGGACCTGTGCCCGGCGTTGAACCCTACGAGGATACCATCCCCGTATTAGAGTATTTGCACCGCCATCATTACAAAATCGGCCTCATCACCAACGCCATGCTGCCCATGTGGATGCGGGACATTGAATTACAACAATATCAGATGCTCGACTATTTTGATGTCCGGTTGACGTCGGGTGATGTTGGCTATATCAAACCGCACCCTGCTATTTATCATAGCGCTTTAGAGCAGCTAAACACAACGCCAGAACGCGCCATTTTCATCGGGGACCGGCCGGAATACGACGTTATTGGCGCTAACAATGCAGGATTAGTCAGCATTTGGATGAACCCGCCACACCTGAAGCATACGCTTAATAACGTGGAGCCTGACCATACGATTACGAATCTGCAAGAGATGCTTCCTATCTTGAAGCAGTTAGATTAAAAAGCGAAAAGTGGATTATGACAAAACCTGGACGTAACGATCCCTGCTATTGTGGCAGCGGTAAAAAATATAAAAAATGCCATATGCCCATCGACCAGGCAGCCGAGCGCGAGCAGCGAGGCTGGAAAGAAGCAGGGCGATTCTTGCGGCGCGATCTGCTCAAATTCGCCCGTGATGAACGCTTTGCCGAAGATTTTGCCAAAGCGCTGCCGTTTTACTGGGATAGTTTGTACGATTTTGATAATGCCGCAGAGATGAGTCCGGCCGAAGCGCTGCGTTTCTTCGACTGGTTTGTTTTCGATTACCAGCCGGAAGAAGCCCCGCGTTTGATTGAGATTTATCATGCCGAAAAACGGGCCGATCTGTCCGAACAACAGCAAGCCGTTTTAGATGGCTGGCTCACGGCCGCGCCGGCTGATGTCTATGAATTGACCGGCTACGAAGGCCAACTGCTGCATCTGCGTAATTTTATGACGAATGAAACAGTCGCGGTTTTTGAACCATCAGGTCGCGGCAATGTCGAGATTGGCGAACTGATTTTGACCCGGTTGGTTCCGGTGCAGGAGCGGCTGGAGTTTAGCGCCGACGCCGCTTATCTGCCGGCCGCCGAAATTACCGACCTGGCCGATAAATTGGCAGCCGCCCAAACGGCCGATTCTGAAACTTATCCCGACGCCACCCATGAAGCATTCATGCGCCGTCACAACCATTTGCTGGTTCACCATGCTCTGGCTGAGGCGAAAGTACAAGGCCGTCCTCCCGTTGCCCGCCTGGACCCCAACCGGCCTGATAAGAAAGTGCAGACTGTGACACGGAAGATGAAACGGCTGCGTAGGTAGCAAGTGGGCAAGTGGCAAGTATGCAAGCGGCGAGTGGATGACCTAGTTCTGGCTTCTGCATTCTGCCTTCTTCCTTCATGAAACTCCTGATTCGACCGCAAAAAACGCCGCTAACTGGCACAATTGCTGTACCTGGCGATAAATCTATCAGCCATCGGGCGGTGATGCTGGCGGCGATTGCTAACGGCCGTTCCACCATCCGCAGCTGGCTGCCCGCCGGAGATACATTGGCCACACTCGCCGCCATCCAATCCCTGGGCATTCATATCGAGATCGAAAAAAAGTCGCCACAAGCATGGGACTTGCAAATTGAGGGGCGTGGTTTGCACGGTTTGCAACCCCCAACTGGGCCGCTTGACTGCCGCAACGCCGGAACCTGTATGCGCCTGCTGGCCGGTATTCTGGCCGGTCAGCGTTTCCCCTCCGTGTTGGACGGCAGCGCCCAACTGCGAAAGCGGCCGATGCGCCGCATTATCGCCCCTCTCCGGCAAATGCAGGCTGACATCACTGCCGAAGCGGATAAAGCGCCTCTTTACATCCGCCCGGCGGCCCTGCAAGCCATCGAATTACGCATGAAAATCGCCAGCGCCCAGGTGAAAAGCGCCGTTTTACTGGCCGGTCTGTATGTGGACGGGACGACGCGAATCATCGAAGCTGGCCCGGCCCGCGACCACACGGAACGTATGCTGACCGCTATGAATGCCGCCATTAACTGGCACGATGGTTCCATAGAATTGTCCGGCGGTCGTGAATTAGCGCCGCTGGATTTGACCGTGCCCGGAGATATTTCTTCGGCCGCGTTTCCTCTAGTGGCCGCCGCTCTTATTCCCCATTCGCAAATCAGAATCACGCATGTTGGCTTGAATGACACCCGCACCGGTTTGCTGGATATGTTGCAGGCAATGGGGGCGACCGTTTCCAGCCACAACCAGCGCACAACTGGCGGTGAGCCGGCGGCCGACCTGACCGTGCGCTTTGATGAACTGCACGCGGCCGACGTGAGCGGAGACATGGTTGTGCGCGGCATTGATGAGTTCCCGATTCTGGCAGTTGCCGCGACTCAGGCGGCGGGCAAAAGCCGCGTGCGCGACGCGGCTGAGCTGCGCGTCAAAGAAGTGGATCGCATCACTGTCCTGGCCGGGGAATTACGAAAAATGGCTGTGGACGTGGCCGAATATCCCGATGGTTTTACGGTATCCGGCCCGGTGCGCCTGTACGGGGCTGAGGTAGACAGTCACGATGATCACCGGCTGGGGATGGCCCTGGCCGTGGCTGGTTTAGTCACGCATGGCGAAACGTTGATTGATCGCGCCGACTGCGTGGCGGATAGTTTCCCCGACTTTGTGGAAACGATGCAAGCATTGGGCGCGAATATAGAATGGACAGCGTGAAGCGGCGCGCGGAGGATGAAGACGGCCGTTTTGCCAAGAGGATGATTTGTGACTGTAAGTGGTAAAACGCAGCTTATTGGTCTCATTGGCTGGCCGGTTGCCCACAGCTTTAGCCCGGCAATGCACAACGCAGCGGCGGCAGCGGCAGGACTGGATTGGGTATATTTGCCTTTGCCGGTACGGCCAGATGGGGTGGAAACGGCCGTTCGCGGCCTGCCCGCTTTAGGCTTTCGCGGCGTCAATGTCACCATCCCCCACAAACAGGCCATCATCCCATTTTTAGATGAAATTGACCCAGCGGCGCAGGCAATTGGGGCGGTGAATACGATTGTTGTGGAGACGGAGGATGAAAGATTAAAGATTGAAGATTGGCGGCTGGTCGGCTACAACACGGATTGGTCGGGGCTGCTGGCTGATTTAGCGCAGTTGGAGGAACCGGTGGCCGGCCGTGACTGCCTGGTGTTGGGCGCGGGCGGTTCGGCGCGGGCGGTGGTTTACGGGTTAGGCGCGGCTGGCGGGCGCGTTCAAGTGTTGGCGCGGCGAGCGGAACAGGCGCAGCGGTTGGTCGCTGATTTAGAAACCGGATTTCTTGGAGAAATCCGGTTTCTGGAAGCGAAGCCATTGATGGCATTGGAAACGGCCGTTTCCGCCACTACCGCCCCTCTTATCATCAACACAACACCGCTGGGCATGGCCCCCGATGTTAATAACTCGCCCTGGCCCGGCAACTTAACTTTCCCGCCGGGCGCATTTGTATATGATTTAGTTTACAATCCGCGCGAAACGAAACTCATTCGCCAGGCGCGCGCAGATGGACTCCCTGCGGCCAACGGCCTGGGGATGTTAGTTCAGCAGGGCGCGTTGGCGTTTCAATTGTGGACGGGCGTGATGCCGGATACGGCCGTTATGCGCCATGTATTGGAATAACAGTATCGTACCGTCCCTCCCGGAGGCGCGCTTGATTACGCATGAACTTCCGGGAGGATGCCTTAATAGTTACTAATTCATATCCGTTTTTCCCATAGGATTTGCCCGTTAGTGTGGTTATAATCAGCGCTAAACTATGATTGGTTACCTATACAGGAAATCTGATGACTCCAATATCCCCTGCACCGAAACGCACTTCTCCTAAACCCGCAACGGCCGCCGCCCTCTGGCGTCGTCTCACCAAACCGTCAGACGATCTGGAACCATACCAGCAGCAGCGCGCACAACTGCTGGCCGCTTTGCTTCTCGTCCTTTTGCCCATTTTCATCATTCCGGAAACCGTCCGGGCGGTTATCAATGGCAGCGCGCCGGTTTATTTTGCCTCGGCCCTTTTCGTTCTGGGATTGGCATATGGCCTCAGCCGCACTCGCCATTATCAGATTGGCGCGTTCCTGACCCTGGCAACCTTGACCATTGCGCCTTTTAGCGTTGCGATTCTACCTGGCTACAATGCCGATAACTTGCTGCCGACATTTGTCTGGTTGGTTCCGGTTATCGTTCTGGGCGGATTGCTCCTGTCAATTCGTGGTTTTTTGGCAGTCACGGCCGTCAACATTACCGGCCTATTATTACTGCCACACCTCTCCCCCACCATTGAATACACCTCTTCGCTCATTCTTTTGCTGGGGCTGAGCTTTTTTGTGGCCACGCTGATGACCGTTGCCATATCTATCCGTCGCCACGATCTGCAGCAAATCAAAGCCCAAACCCAAGAACTCATTCAAAACAATCAATTTTTGCAAAGCATCATTGAATCATTGGACAGCCCCTTCTACGTCATCAATGCCCAGGACTACACCATCCAGCTTGCCAACTCCGCCGCTCGCGACATGGGCATCCATACCACAGCCCACATGCCTACTTGTTACGCCTTAACCCATCACCGGGAAACGCCTTGCGACGGCCTGGAACATCCCTGCCCGTTAGTCACTGTAAATCACATGAAAGAGTCTACAATTGTGGAACATATCCACTTTGACCAGGATGGAAACCCACACATCATGGAAGTGCATGGCTATCCCATTTTTGATGATGACGGCCGTGTCGTCCAAATGATCGAATATTCCCTGGACATTACCGAGCGCAAAAAGGCGGAAGAAACCGTGCGTAAGCTCTCCCGTGCCGTTAAACAAAGCGGCAGCGGGATCGTCATCACCGATTTGGAGGGGACAATTGAGTATGTCAACCCCGCCTTCACCCAGATAACCGGTTACACCCTGGCCGAAGCCCTGGGGCAAAACCCTCGTATCCTCAAATCCGGCCAACAACCTTCTGAAACTTACCGGGAGATGTGGCAAACCATCACTGCCGGCCAAGTGTGGCAAGGCGAGTTCATCAATAAGAAGAAAAATGGCGAGTTGTACTGGGAATATATGACCATTTCACCGGTTAAGGAGGAAAACGGCCGTCTCACCCACTACATCGCCATTAAAGAAGACATCACCTTGCGCAAACAAATTGAGACCGATCTGGCCCAGGCACGGGATGAGGCCCTGGAAGCCAGTCGCCTTAAGGGCCAACTCCTGGCCAACGTCAGCCATGATCTGCGCACCCCTTTGGGCGCTATCCTCGGCTACACCGAAATGCTCCAGGGCGGCGTCTACGGCCGTCTCACCCCTGAACAAATAGGCGCGACCAACGAAATTATCGGCAGTACCGGCGACCTGCTCAACTTCATCAACGACCTCATCCATCAAACTCAGATCGAGTCTGGCAAGATTGCCCTCAACCCCAAAACCTTTGCCCTGACTAAACTGCTCGACACCATCGAATCCACCGCCCAGGCCACCGCTCGCGCCAAAGGACTCCAACTCACCAGCGAGATCGCCCCCGACATGTCCGAAACCATCACCGGCGATCCCTATTGGCTGCGGCAAATCCTGGCTAACCTGGTCAATAACGCCATCAAATTCACTGAACAAGGCCGGGTCGTCATCCGCCTTTACCAGGCCGACAAGCAACATTGGGCCATGTCGGTGGCCGATACCGGCGTTGGCATCCCCCCCGAAGCCCAGGCGCATATTTTTGACGCTTTCCGGCAGGTGGACGATTCCATCATCAGGGAAAAACAATTTGGTTCTGGACTGGGACTGTCCATTGTGCGAGAATTAGCCAATTTGATGGACGGGCAGGTCTCTTTAACCAGCCGGCCCGGAGAGGGCAGCGTTTTCACCGTGCTGTTGCCCATGGCTCAACCAAAAGCAAACCCGGCCCTCATGGAGAAATCAACCTTATGAACGATACCCAAAACAACCCGCTGGCCCTGGTTATTGAAGATGACCCGCGCCAGGCTACCGTATTTGCCCAGGCGCTGCGCCAGGCTGCGTATGAAACCGAAATCATCGCCGATGGCGCGGCGGCGCTGGCGAGGCTGGCTGAAGCTACGCCGACGCTGGTGGTGATGGACTTGCATCTGCCCCACGTTTCCGGCGAAGAGATTTTGCGCCATATTCGCGCTGATGAGCGGCTGGCAAAAACACGAGTCATGCTGGCCACGGCCAATCCGCAGATGGCGGTCCTCATTGAAGATGAAAGCGACCTGGTGCTGCACAAGCCGGTCAGTTTTCAGCAATTATGTCTCCTGGCCCGACGGCTGCATCCCAGTTCGTAAGATATGAACCAAAATTTACGCTTATTTCGGCAAGAAGCCGAAAGGGAATTGGCAGTTGGCAACTTGGATTGAATGATGAATGTAACTATTGAATCGATTTATTTACAACCGACGGCAACGATTGAATCAAATCATCCCGCCGTGCGTGCTTTTGCTGAGGAAAGCGCGGCCGGGGCCAAAAATCAAGTGGGAACGGCCGTTGCCCTCTACTACGCCGTCCGCGACGGCATCCGCTATGACCCATACCAGGTGGTGTTGCGTGTGGACGGCTTCAAGGCCTCGACGACACTGGCCGCCGGCCGTGCCTGGTGCGTGCCCAAGGCGATTTTGCTGGCTGCCTGCTGCCGGGCATTGGGAATCCCCGCCCGGCTCGGTTTTGCCGACGTGCGTAACCACCTTTCCACAGAACGGATGCGGCAAAACATGAAAACGGACGTATTTCTCTGGCACGGCTACACGGAGATATGGTTGGACGGCCGTTGGCTGAAAGCGACTCCCGCCTTCAATGTGGAACTATGCCACAAATTCCGCCTCAAACCGCTGGAGTTTGACGGCCGTACCGACTCCATCTACCACCCCTTCGACCTGGACGGCAACCGGCACATGGAATACCTTAACTTTCGCGGTGAATACGCCGATACGCCCGTCGAGGCCATTGCCGACTCTTTCCGCAAGTTTTATACTCCCCTGCTGGCAGCTACCGAACTGGCTGATTTTGACGCCGATGTGGCGCGGGAAGTGAGCAGGTAATTGGTAAACGCCAATTAGTAATTACTAAGCTCGACTTTGTACATTCCTAACAGATTGCTTCCAAACCGTACTCGACCGCGTGGGTTTGTATTCAAATAATATTTGCATGTCACTCTTTTTATGCGATGTTCAAATATTCGTACTCGAGTAAAGTTGCATTGAC
>JAJRYT010000020.1 GCA_024275635.1 Chloroflexota bacterium
AAATATTTCCAGATAATTTTGTAACCAGAGTGAGAATCTGATTTTAGTCAATGCAACTTTACTCGAGTACGAATATTTGAACATCGCATAAAAAGAGTGACATGCAAATATTATTTGAATACAAACCCACGCGGTCGAGTATGGTTTGGAAGCAATCTGTTAGGAATGTACAAAGTCGAGCTTAGGGCACGTTCGTTTATAACTTTGGCGTTTGAAAAGTTGTAACCAGGTAATTGGTAACTGGTAATTACCCAATTACTCACTTACCAATTACCAGCAAACTGCAAAGTTAATTTTGAACGAACCCTTATTATTCGTGTCATTCGTGTCAGATTCTTTCCTCGACCCCGCGAAATCCTAAAGAGCCTATTTTTTCTAAAAAGGTCTAATTATGAAAGCGGCATCCCCGTTGACCGAACAAAATAAATCCCTCGCCGCCGCCATGCTGCGGCAAAGCCTGACCCAGGGACAAACGCCTTTTTTAACTGTCAGCAGCGCCAGCATGACCCCGCTCCTCAAAACGGGCGACCAGATTGGTTTGGAACCAGCCACCCTATCCCAACTCCAACCGGGCGACATCATCACCCTTGCGCCAGAGGGGGATTTGCTGACCCACCGCTTTTGGGGACTGGAAAATGGGCAGTTACGCACGCGCGGCGACCGGCTGCTTCTGTTTGATCCACTGTGGCCGGCCGATTGTTTGTTGGGACGGGTAAGTGTGCGGCGGCGAAACGGCCGTTCTCTCTCCTTCACATCCGGCCAGGGACAGCGCCTCAACAAGCATCTGGCCCGGCTTAGCCAAATTGAGAACCAGTTAATGCCTAACAAATGGCTTGTTCGCCTCTGGCATCGCGCCCTGTTTATCTGGGCCATCACCGCCGTGAAGATCATTCAATGACGCCATCCGCACAAAGCGTCACAACACGCGCCAACTGGTCAAAGACGGCCGTTTACTACGCTGCCTTCATTGCCATCGGCTTAGCCAGCGCTGTCCTCGGCCCCACCCTGCCCAACCTGGCCGCGAACACCGGAACTGTTCTCAGCGAAATCGGCTTCCTATTCACCGCCCGCTCCCTGGGATTCATGCTCGGCTCCCTGCTGGGAGCGCGGTTGTATGACCGGCTGCCCGGCCACCGGCTGATGGCCGCCGCCATTGTCGTGATGGCGTTCACGCTGGCTTTAGCGCCGGTCATAAACCGGATAGTGGCGTTAACGGCCGTTCTCCTGCTGGCCGGGTTCGCCGAAAACATGGTAGACGTGGGCGGCAACACCTTACTCGTCTGGGTTCATCGGGAAAAAGTCGGCCCCTACATGAACGGCCTCCACTTTTTCTTTGGCGTTGGCGCCTTCCTCTCACCCATCGTTGTCGCCCAGGTTTTGCTGCACAGCGAGGGAATCGCCGGGGCTTACTGGCTGTTGGCGCTCCTCATCCTGCCCGTCTCATTATTCATTGGAATGTTGCCGGGGCCAACGGCCGTTCAACCGCCAGCCGCCGTCCCAACCACAATCCCAACCAACCGCTGGCTCATCGGCTTCATCATGGCCTTCTTCTTCCTCTACGTGGGTCTGGAAGTCGGCTTCGGCGGCTGGGTTTTCACCTACGCCGCCACGTTGAGTCTGGTAAACGAAACTGCCGCCGCCTATCTCACCGCCGCTTTTTGGGGTGCGCTGACGGTAGGACGGCTGCTCTCCATTCCCATTACCGCCCGGCTCCGGCCACGTATGATTTTGTCCCTGGATTTAGCGGGGGCTTTAGTCAGTGTGGGGATGATGATTGTGTGGTCGGAAACGGCCGTCGCCCTCTGGCTGGGCACAATCGGCCTGGGATTCTCCTTCGCCGCCATCTTCCCCACCACCCTTTCCCTGGCCGAACGACGCATGTCCATCACCGGTCAGGTCACCGGCTGGCTCTTCGTCGGCGCCAGTCTCGGCGGGATGACTCTACCCTGGTTCATGGGCTACCTGCTGGAAAACATCAGCCCCATCACCATGTTACGGTTCATCTTCCTATCCCTGATTCTGGCCTGGGGGGTGTTGCGGCTAATTGTGCGGCAAGAAAATTCCCAGAGAATGGGCATTAAATAAAAGCCACTGTATAGGTATCATTTCAACCGGAGGGAGAAATCTCTCTTATCGCATAAGGCGGCCAAGATTTCTTTTCGCTCCGCTCGTCGAAATGACAGAGACCTGTACAGTTATAAATAAAATACGATTTGGATACTGGCGTTCTTTACTTTTTCCAGTCATGTTCAAATGGAGCCGCGGCTGCGGGAGAGCTTAAACGTTGACTGCACTTTTTTGAGTTTGACGAAATATTGAGATGCGGCCATAATGGTTGCATCACTCATCAGGAGATTTTGCGGGTACACATATGACAGACTAAGTTCATTCCATTTACAGCCCCTCTTTTCTGTAATTGAATCGTGGAACGATTTGGATCGTAAGGACGATTGGCCAATCGTTTTACCTACCTGGCGAACGAATCGCCCATTCGTTTTACAAGGAATGAACTTATGCTTACCGCACATAATCTTTCTAAAGCCTTCGGGCTATCTCCCATTCTCAAGAACATTACCTTCAGCGTGAACACCGGTGACCGGGTGGGCCTCATTGGGCCAAACGGCTGCGGCAAAACGACGCTGCTGCGCCTGCTGACAGGCGAGGAACAGCCCCAAGCCGGCCACATCACCCTCACCCCCAGCAATCTGCGTCTGGGCTACCTGGCGCAAGGTTTCGACCCTGATCCGGCGCTGTCACTGGGGCAGCTCATCCACCAGACTATCGGCGATCCGGCGCAGTTGGAAGTAGAACTGGCCCACCAAGCATCTGCCCTGGCGAATGAACCGGAGCGGGAAGATTTGCAAATAGTTTACGATCAAACGTTGACACGGTTAAGCCACAGTAACATCGGCCAATTCCAAAGTATTTTGGCCGGGCTGGGGTTAGACGTCATTGACGCGGCGCAGGTGGTGGCTACGCTCAGCGGCGGGCAGAAGACGCGGCTGGCGCTGGCGCTGGTTTTGCTCAGCGACCCTCAGCTGCTGCTGCTGGACGAACCGACCAATCATCTGGACATTGAGATGCTGGAATGGCTGGAAAACTGGCTCAACGGCTTCCCCGGCGGCGTCCTCATTGTCTCGCACGATCGCACTTTCCTCGACCGCACCGTTACCCGCATCCTTGACCTGGAGCCACATACGCAAACCATCCGCGAGTATGCCGGGGATTATAGTGATTACCTGGCCCAATACCTGAACGAACGCGAAAAGCATTGGGCGGTTTATAAAGATCAAGTGTATGAAACTCGGCGGATCAAGCAGGACATCGCCCGCACGCGGGAGCAGTCTATGTCGGTGGAGCGCGCCACCACGCCGGGCAATCCCGGCGCGCGCCGCCGCGCCAAGAAAGTGATGCGGAAAGCCAAATCACGGGAGAAAAAGCTGGAGCGCTACATGGCATCCGATGAGCGGGCAGAAAGACCAACGCGAAGCTGGCAGATGAAGCTGGATTTTGATGACTCCGCTCACCTGGGGCGGGATGTGTTGACGCTGAAAGATTTGGCGGTGGGTTACAGCGCCGATGCGCCTCTTTTGTGGGCCTTGAATTTGCAGGTGCAGGTCGGGCAGCGCATTGTTTTAACGGGGCCGAACGGAGCGGGTAAATCTACTTTTCTGCGGACGATTGTAGGACAAATACGGCCGTTATCCGGCCATTTCCGTCTTGGCGGCAGCGTCAAACTGGGTTACATGGCCCAAGAACAAGAACTGCTCGACCCGGACTCTACTGCGCTGGAAACAATTCGGCAGGCTGCGCCCCTGAACCAAACCGAGGCGCGATCTTTTTTGCACTATTTCTTGTTCAGCGGCGATGATCCGTTACGGCCGATTGCTCAACTCAGCTACGGCGAACGGGCACGGCTGTCATTAGCGCTGCTGGTCGCCCAGGGCTGTAACTTCTTGCTGCTGGACGAACCGATTAACCATCTGGACATCCCTTCGC
The DNA here is from genome assembly GCA_024275635.1 of Chloroflexota bacterium. GTDB lineage: Bacteria > Chloroflexota > Anaerolineae > Promineifilales > Promineifilaceae > JACKCC01. Next base: position 4,000 of record JAJRYT010000020.1, read on the forward strand.
GCAGCCAGTTTGAGCAGGCGCTGACCCAATTCGACGGCACAATCCTGGCCGTCGTCCATGACCGCTATTTCATTGAGGGGTTGGCAACTAATTTGTGGCGGGTCAAAGGGAAAGGGTTAGAAACGAAGATTCTGTGATGGGAAAGGAATAAATTAATCATTAACGAAGATTCTGTGATGGGAAAGGAATAAATTAATCATTGATGATCTGAACGACTTTAATCATCAATCATCCCGAATCCCCATTATTAAATGCCGCCGCCAACTGGCGCGCCTCATTAATCCAGGCCTGGGGATCGGCCCGCTGCCACGTTTTGAGGCCCACGATTTAGCCGACGCGACCGGCCGTTAGCTGGGCCAGATCGGCCAGGTCGTGAACGCCGGCTTCGTGCAGGCGGCGAGCATATGTTGGGCCGATACCGCGCACAATCTCAATTTGGCTTTTCCCTTTCAGCCCAACAGCATTGAGTTGGCGCTGAGCGGCCTCCAGTTTAGCTTCTACATCGCTTACTTTGGCTTCGAGAATCCGTTTGTCAGCCTGTAATGCAACCAACTGTTGTGACGGGTCATGGGTCTTGTCTAAATCTTGCTGCAAATGTTTGAGTTCCACCGCGGCCACGGCCAGGCGGCGGCAAGTGAGTTGGTGTTCGCTGCGCAGTTTTTCTAGCTGTTCGTTGAGGGCGTGAAACTGGCTGTAAATGGTTTCTTTTTCAGCGGCAGCGGCAGCTAAGCTTTGCTTTTGGGATTGGCTCAACTGGTTTAATTGTTCGATTTGCCGGGTCGTTTGCACTAAATCTTTGTTTAGCCTGGTTATCTGGGTTTGGGCAGCGGACAGACGGCTGGCGGCCGCGCGCAGTTTGGATTGCAAGCGGCGGTTTTCAGCCACGGCCGTTACCAAATGTTGTCCCCAGATACGGCCGTCAATCAACAACGTCGCCAACACCCCAACAGCCAGACCAACAGCCAACACCAGGATAATAACAATCTCATTCATGGTTAAACCGCATCCCGACCTCGCCGATGTTTAGGATCGAGGATTATATAATTTGCAGGAGATTGGAGACTGGAGATTTGAGATTAGTCCAGTCTCCAGTCTCTAATCTCAGTTGCGTAGTTATGTAATTCCCATTCCTAAACCTCGATCTTCTTGCTGCTTTTACGATCTCGGTCTCGCAATCGCAGCGCCACCTGATAAATTTGATCGTGACCAATCGGTTTGGTCAAGACAAAATCAGCATTCTCCTCAATCCAAGGATCCAAAGAGCGGCCTACGGCCGTAGCCACGATGACCCACACCTTACTCAAACGTTCATCCTGCCGGATTTGCCGCAAAATATCACCGCCAAACACATCCGGCAAATACATATCAAGCACAATCAAATGCGGGGTGATTTCGGCCAGTCTATCAAGCGTGCGACGACCGTCATGAACCATCTCTGTCTCAAAATCAGCCGATTGGAGAACAAAAGCAAAAAATTTGGCTATGGGGACATCATCATCAATAATTAAAGCGAACGGTTTCGTCATAATTGCAATCCTTTAGTCCATTTTAACAGCTTCTGTCAAGATCGCCTTTGCCCGATTAGCGCCAATTTCTAATAAGTCGGCTAATTGTTCGGCGGGCACAGCGGCCAATTGGGCAATAGTATCAATGCCAGCCTGGCGTAAACGGCCGTCAAACACCGGCCCAATCCCGTGAATCTGCTGCAAATCATCCGGAGCTTTAGGGTGGGAAACGGCCGTTGGCGCTGGCCGCAGCCGTCGTTCTGCTGCCGCCAGCCTATCCAGCAAATCCAACGCCCCATCATCAGCCGCCGTGCTTTTCTGCCAATACCAAACCACAATACAAATCAACGCCCCGATAACAAACCCTATCAAAAAATTGGTTGAATGTTTTTTCTTCATAATCGTCATCGTCCTTTGGATCAGCGTTGCCAGGTTGCCAGCCCATCCCGTTACCGACAAATCAATATCGGCTGGTGAAATTCCCGCAGAATGTGTTCGACAGTGCTGCCCAGCACCAGGTGTTTGACAGGGCGGTAGCCAAAACCACCCATGATGATCTCGTTGCAGTTGTGAGCAACGGCCGTTTCCAACACGGCCTCGGCTATCGGTTTTTGGCGTAATTCATAAGTCACATCGGTAATACCATACTGCTCAATATAATGGCGCGCCTTTTCCAACGCCGCCGGAGAGGTGTTCTCCGTCTCCACTGTCAACACGACCAGCGACGTGTCCCAGCGGATTTTGAAATAGGTGGCAATGTACAACGCTTCGTCAGCTTTGGGGCTGCCGTCATACGCCAGAAGGTGACGGCCGTATTCTCTTGTCGAGCCGCTGGGTACAGCTAAAATCGGTCGGGGACAGCGCTGCACCAGGCGATTAAACCCATGACCCAGCCGATCTAGCGGCTGCGAACCGGGGGGATGTACCATACTGGTCGCCACCAGGTCAACCCAGGCCGCCCGTTTGATGATGGTGTCGGCCACTTCGCCCACTTCGACAGCAAACTCACCCGCCACCCCTGCCTCGCGGCAACGCGTCTCAAATTGTTGGCGCAGCGCCTTAACCCGCGGCGAGTTGATTTCCGATTTATGTGACACCACATGCAGTCCCAACAAGCGATCATCTTCCCACTTAGCCATAGGGATAAGGTGATCGAGCGTATGCCAATCGGCGTCTGTGCCGCGCATGGCAACTAGATAATCGGTGAACAGACGGTCGCCCCGCCCCGCTGCCAACTGCCGTTTGCGCCAACGGCCCGGCGCCGGACCTTCTTCAAATTCATCGGGGGTCAGAGCCTGGCGAATTTTCGTTCCGATCCGGCGGAAAATGTTCCGTTTGCGTTCTTGTTCCTGCTCGGCCAAATCTGAAACGGCCGTTTCCGTGCCAATTTCCCAACCCAATGCCGCTTCCAACTCTTCCCGATGTTCGTTCACCAACAAAAACAAATCTGCTTCGGTGCGCCGGGGGAAATTACGCAGAATCCCCTGCTCCCGCATCAGTTCCACCACCGGTAGATAAATGTGGTCATACCAACGGGTAACGGCCGTCTCCAAATCCACATCCCCCAATTCCCGGCGGTGCGCTTCAATCTGCTGCAAAAACCAGGGAAACTGGTTGCAAAAGGTGAGCAATAAATTTGCTTCCGGGCGCAGCTTGTCCAGATTTGTCTTTTGCAAGAATTCGGCGTAGCGGGCTTTGCAAATCGCCTCATTAGGATCGTCATCGGCTGTCAGCGGAACCCGCGTCTTCACCTCAGTCACATAGGCCGAAATCGTCTCCGTCCCCAACTGCCGCGCCACCGAGACGCGATGGTTGCCATCCTTGACGAAGTACACTTCTCCCACCTGATACACTTCGATGGGCGGCATTCCACGCATATCCATGACGGCCGCTTTCACCCGCGCCCATCGTTCGGCGTTGTTGTCATATTTCGGCAAAAAGTCGCGGGTAAAGTCTCGGTAACGCCCCACGCTGCCCACGATTTTGTCCAGTTCAATCTCAATAACGCCATGCTCTTCCGTCCCCAAAACCTGCAAGCCATCCTCGACCACATCATACGAGAGCAGCTCGGCCGATTTGCCAGTGAGACGGGCTATAAGTTGGCGCATCGCGGCCTGCTGGCGGGCGCGGCGAAAATCTTGTACGGCCGTGCGGTAGTTGAAGGAGTTATCACTGGTCATAGCGCATCTCTTAAACCTGGCAGATTTCTCTAACCCATCAGGTCTACAAATTATAGTGCGAAACCGATTTTCTCAAAGAACATAGACTATAATGGGAACACGAACAACTTGTCAATCGTAAAAGTAAATCAGTAAATCAGTAAATCACTTAAGTGCTGGACTCTGGCGTTTTTTGAAATCTTCTCTGGTAGGGGCGGTTCGCGAACCGCCCCTACGTCTCGACTGAAAATCAATTTTCGCCAGACTCCAGTTAAGTAAATGAAACACACCCAAAACATTATCAGCAGCGGAGAGAAAACATGTCTCATTCAACAGCCCGCTTAACATGGCAATCATTTACCTTGCAGTTACAAAATCCCTTCCGAATCGCCTATGGCGTCAGCGACACGCGCCAGGCGTTTTGGCTGCGTCTAGCCAACGACGAAGGCTGGGGGGAGGGAACCATTCCCCCATATTACAACATCAGCGAAGCCGAAATGATCGCATTTTGGCAGAACGCCGCCCGGCGGGGCGATCCCTTTCCAGATAACCCCGGGGAGATCGCCGCCTGGGTTGGCGAAGAGGGGCCGGCCCCGGCTCGCTGTGCGCTCGATTTAGCGTTACACGATAGAATCGGCCGGCAAACAGGCCAGCCGCTGTATGCCTTACTTGGCTTACCTCGCCCCGCCCCTCGGCCAACCTCCTTCACCATTAGCATAGATACGCCCGAAAAGATGGCCCAGCAGGCCGCGCGAGCCGCCAACTATCCCATCATCAAAATCAAATTGGGCAGTGATGATGACGCGGCGCGGGTAGCGGCCGTTCGCGCGGCGCGCCCCGATGCCCAACTATGTGTGGACGCCAATGGCGGTTGGACGCCGGAAGAAGCCGTCCGGCAGGCGCGCGCCTTGCTGCGCTATGATTTGACCTTTATCGAACAACCGGCGCCCAAAGATGATATTGAGGGAATGGGCTACGTGCAGGCGCATGTCAATGTGCCGATTATGGCCGACGAATCAGTCCAAACGCTGGCCGACGTGGAACGATTAGCCAATGCCGGTGTGCAAGGGATAAATTTGAAGTTGATGAAGTTGGGCGGTTTAGCCCCGGCGCTGCGGCTGCTTAAACGGGCGCAGGCTTTAGGATTGCGTATTATGCTGGGCTGCATGGTGGAAACTTCCCTGGGTACAACGGCGATGGCCCATCTGTCTGGAGCAGCCGAATGGCTGGACCTGGATGCGCCGCTGTTAATCCGCAATGATCCCTTCACGGGGCTTCATTATGATGAGCAAGCCCATATTTTTTTGCCGGAACGTCCGGGGATTGGCGCGCTGCGGAATAAGGATGCAAACGGCCGTAAAGAGTAAGAGAAAAGATAAACTTCATGAGCCGGAGACAGGTTCCAGAGATGCCCGGCGCGACCAGCTAAACCAGGCCACTCCGGCCAGGAGCAGCAAGACCATCGCCAATCCTATGCCGCTAACGGCCGTTATCCCCCCGCCGGCAAACACAGGCCCCGATCCCAAACTGCCCGCGCCTGACGACAGCGCCACAATCACTTCAGCAGCCCCCTGCACCCGTCCCTTGTCCCCGGCGGCAATGGAGTCGGTCAACAGCGAGGAACCGGCGATGAAGCAGAAATTCCAACCCAACCCCAGCAAGAAGAGAGCCAGAGCCAGCAGGGGAACGCCGGCGGCAATGGGCGCCATAACGGCCGACACAACCAGGATGAGCGCCCCGACGAACATGATAGCGATACGGCCGTACCGGTCAATCAATCCCCCCGTCAACCAGGAAAGGCCAAACATCCCCAGCGTGTGAGCCATAATCACGAAAGAGATCGCCTGCGTGCCATGCTGTTGGTGATCCATATACAGCGGCGTAATAACCATGATCAGCGACATCACCAACTGCCCCACCGCCATCGAGCCAAGCGCCAGGAGGACTCTAGCGTCGGCGAACAACTGCCGCAAAGGTATATCGCTGGCGGCAACCGGCGCGCCATCCATTTTCGCCGTTGTGATCATCGTTTGCGGATCGGGCCGCAGCAGCGTCCAAATTAAAAGCAGGGCCGCCGCCATGAACGCCGCGCCCAACAGAAAGGGGCCGGTTTCGGCCGACAAACCAAACCGACTGACCAATTGGCCGGCCGGTTTCACCAACAGCGGCCCACCCACCGCGCCCACCGTCCCCGCAAAGACAATCAAGCCAATCGCTTTGGCCCGATTGTCTTCCGGCTGCACTTCGGCGGCGACGTAACGGCCAAGTTCGCTCGCTCCGCGCCCCATCCCAAACAAGCCAACGCCAATCAGGAACCAGGTGAAAGAACCGGCCCAAACAGCCCAGGCCGACAAAGCCATCCCAGCCGCGCCCAAGCCATAGCCCAATGACAATCCCAACCGCCGCCCAATACGATCCATCAGCCAACCAAACGGGTAGGCCGCCGCTGCCCGGCCAATCAAGCTGAGGGTGCTGGGCAGACCAGCGGCGCTGTCCTGGCCGCTCAACCGCGCCGCCAGAATGGGCATGATCGTAAAGGCGGCGATGATCGCCGCCGAGAAAAAACTTTGGGCCACAAACAGGGTGGCTGTTAAGCGGCGGACTGCTGCCCTCCGCTCTGCTGATTGCGCTGTATCCATCGGTTTACCTCACAGTAGGGTTCGCCAATGATAACGCAACTGGATGATTCGCCAACCTCCCGCAGGTTTGGAAGCTCCGGGAGGTTGTAAGTTTACGGCCGTCCCCGTCCCCCACCCGGCATTGACGGCAGCGAAGGCGGCGAAAAACCGCCCGCTGGCAGGCTGGGCATCTCCGGGATAGCCGACAGCAAACCGCTCAACTCATTCAAACTGCCAAATGCTCCCTGCATCTGGCCGCCGGCAAACTGCTGCGTCGCCGCAGCAATCATCGTCGCCAGGTTTTGCATCTGCGGGCCGCCCTGCGCCTGCAAACCGGCCACCGCGTCGGCGCTGCTCTGGGCAATGGCCTCAAATTCGGCATAAGAGAGCGCCTCGTCGCTGAACGCATTTTGCACCGTCGTCAAATACGCGGCTGCCTGGTTAAGCGCTTCCTGCTGCGTGGCAGCTACAGTTTGCGGCTGGATCGCCTGCAAGCTGGCCGCCCGGTCAGCCACCTCTGTCTGGACTTGCTGCTGCCACACCTGCGCCTGGGCCTGGGCGGTGGCCGCGGTGGTCGCGGCGGTGGCGGCGGCCGTTTCCAATTGGGCAATCGTCTCTTCGGCCAGCGCCAGCCCGGCTTCCAGCGTGGCGTTCATCTCATCCAAAACGATGATCATCGCTTCCAGATTTTGATTCAACGTATCCAACTCCGCTACCAGTGCGTCCAGGTCGTCAACGACCATGTAAGTCAGGTCGCCATACAGGTCGTAGTAGATGTCGATCATCTCTTCGGCCAAAGCGATGGCTTCTTCCGCGCCGTAAACGTACAGTTCGATGGTTTGCACTTCTTCGGCGGTAACGGCCGTATCAGCCGTGGCCTGTTCGGTGGTCGCAGCGTAAGTTTCGGTGGCCACAACCGCTTCGTTGACGGTTTGCTCGATGAGCGCCGCCAGTTCTTCTTCGGTCATGGCGGCGGCTTCTTCAGGCGGCGGCGCGGCGGCGGCGGTTGCTTCCAGGGCCGCGGCAACGGCCTCATCTACGGCAGCGGGAACGGCTTCGTTTACGGCCGTATCAATCGCTTCTTGCAATTGGGCTTCGGCCGTCGCCGTGGCCGCCACGGCCGCATCCACCGTTGCCTGGACATTGACCGCCGGCGCGGCCGCCGGCGCGGCCGTTGGCAGCGGCTCGGCCTGACTGCCGCAGCCCGTCAGGGAAAATAATCCGCCTAAAAACAAATAAACAAAAATGGTGCGTTTCATGAGAATCCCTCCGGTTACCAAATAATTAGGAAGCGTTCGTAAACCGCGTCCCGTATTCCGTGAACCGTATTCCGTAAACCGTATTCCGTGGACCGTATTCCGCGTCGTGATGGAACACGGAATACAGATAACGGATAACCAAAGCGCTCAGTTAATTACGAACGTCGCCTTAAAGATAAAACAAGGTGGGCGGTTGATGGTTTGATGCCGGAAGGGATGAACCGTCCACCTCGTTTTATGCTTACAGGATAGCATTTTAGAAAGGGAAAATCAGCCGGACGAGATAGGGCATTGGTACCTGGGGGAGGAACGGCCGTTAGGGAATTAGTACCGCTAACCGTAAACGGGAACTTTTCTTGGATGGGGAACGTCTTTTAGCCACAACCCAACCTTACGATCAGGAGAAGAACCGATGTCACGTAAACGCAAACTCACCCTTTCCCTATTCGCTATTTTATTGCTGGCGGCGGCGGCGTTCGCCCGGGCCAATAACTACTATGCGAATCTACCGGAGCGCGTCAGCGCCCACGAAACGATTGTCCTGGGGCAAGAGCGTCTGGTTCCGGGCAGCCAGGCGGCGCTGCGCGTTATTGTGCGCGATACGCGGGACGCCGCGCCCCTGCCGGACGCGGCGGTGACGATTTCGCTGAAGCCGGAGAGCGGGGGGCGGGCCAGCAAAGTTTTTGAGGGGCAGACGGATGAAATGGGCACGGCCGTCATCACCTTCCCCGTTCCCGACACCGAAGAAGCCCAAATCATAACCATCGCCACCCAATCCAGCCTGGGCGGCGACGAAATTCAGCGCACCGTCCAACTGGAGCGCGACACCCGCATCCTCCTCAGCACTGATAAGCCGCTCTACCAGCCGGGGCAGACCATCCACCTGCGCGCGCTGGCTTTGAGCGCCTTTGACCGGCAGGCGGCCGCAGCGCAGCCGCTCACCATCACCATCGCCGACGGCAAGGGCAACCAGGTGTTCCGCCAAAACCTGACCACCTCAGCCTTTGGCGCGGCCAGCGCCGATTTCCAACTGGCAAACGAAGTCAACAGCGGCGACTACAAGATCACGGCCCAATTAGGCAACAGCGCCTCCGAAAAAACCGTCACCGTTGAACATTACGTCCTGCCCAAGTTTAACGTAACGCTGCAAACGGAACGCGCCTACTACACGCCCGGCGCGCACGTCGTCGGTACGTTGGACGCCGCCTATTTCTTCGGCAAGGATGTGGCCGGGGGTGACGTGACGATTGAAGGATTTACTTTTGACTTTGAGAAACAAGACGCCTTCACCCTGCAAGGCATGACCGACGCGCAGGGCCAGTTTCGGTTTGAGTTTGATTTGCCGGATTACGTCGTGGGCGGCGACCTAGACAGCGGACTCGGCCGTTTCTACTTGCAAGCCAGCGTCACTGACCAGGCGCAGCAAACGGAGCAGTCCAGCCTCTCCCTGCCCGTCGCCGCCAGCCCGCTCATCATCGAAGCGATCCCCGAAGGGGGCCAGTTCCGCCCCGGCGTGGAGAATATTTTATACGTCCTCACCAGCTACCCGGACGGCTCTCCGGCGGAAACGGCGCTGACAGTGCAGGCGCAGGGGCAAACGTTCACCGCCCAAACCGGCCCCTACGGCCTGGCCGAACTGCGCTTCACCCCCGACAACGTGGAGCAAAGCCTCTCCATCAGCGCCCAGGACGCCCAGGGTAGCCAGGCAAGCCGCGATTTCTTCTTCGGCGGCGAATACCAGGAAGAATCAGTCTTGCTGCGCCCGGACAGCCCGGCGTACCGCGTCGGCGACACGATGATGCTGACAATTCTCACCTCACGGCCGTCGGGCAATGTTTATCTGGACATCATCCGCGACGGGCAGACGGTCAGCACCCGCGCCGTGCCGGTCAGCGAGGGGCAGGCGCAGGTGGCGGTTGATGTGACGCCTGACCTGTTCGGCACGCTGGAACTGCACGCTTACAAGATTTTGCGCTCCGGCATGATTGTGCGCGACACGCGGTTGGTTTTGGTGGATGAAGCCAACGATTTGGACTTGTCTCTGTCTACCGATGTGGATGTGTACCGGCCAGGGGAAACGGCCGTCCTCAACATCCAAGCCACTGGCGCAGACGGCGCCGGGGCCGAATCGGCCGTTGGTCTGGCCATCGTAGACGAATCCGTCTTCGCCCTGGCCGAGCAGGACCCCGGCTTCGCCAAACTGTACTTCCAGTTGGAACAAGAACTGCTCCAGCCGAAGTACGAACTGCACGGCTTCTCCATCCCTGAACTGATCAGCCAGGAACCGGCCAGCGACCCCGTTTTGCGCCAGGCGCAGGAAGGAGCCGCCGCCGCATCCCTGGCCGACGCCGCGCCCAAGAGCGTCAATTTCAGCCTGCAAGCCAACTCCCACGAGGAAAAGCTGCAAGAGGCGTACCGGCGGCAGGCGGATTATTTGCGGACGAGGGAACAGGTAACGGCCGTTGCCACTATCGGCGGTGTTTTGTTATTGGTTATTGGGGGATTGGTGTGGATCGGCCGGGCGGTCCATTGGGCATTGGCCGGCGCGTTGGGACTGCTTCTGCTGTTGGCGGGCAGCTTTTTCTACAGCCAATTCATGTGCTTCGGCGCGATGCAACCAGAATTCGCCTTAATGGACGGCGGCATGGTCGTGGAAGAAGCGATGATGGAAATGGAAATACCAACGACGGCGAGCGCCGAAGGATTAGTCCGCACCGAGACCCAATCCGCCGCCAGTGGCGAACCGCCCCGCCTGCGCCAATATTTCCCAGAGACGATGCTCTGGCTGCCTGACGGCGAAACAGATGCGAACGGCTTCTTACAGTTGGATGTGCCTATCGCCGATTCGATTACGACCTGGCGCATGACGGCGCTGGCCAGCACGCAGGACGGCCGTATCGGCTCCGCCACCGCCGGTCTGCGCGTCTTCCAAGAATTTTTCGTTGACCTCAACCTGCCGCCAGCCCTCACCGTCGGCGACGAAGTTTCCGTCCCTGTCGGCATCTTCAACTACCTGCCTGAGAGTCAGGACGTAACCCTGAGCGTGGCAGAGGAATTTTGGTTCGAGTTGTTGGGCGACGCCGAACAAACCATCAGTATCGAGAGCAACGACATCACCGTCGTCTATTTCCCCATTCGGGTCAAAGCGTTCGGCAGTTACCCCTTCACCGTCACCGCGTTGGGCAGCACGATGTCCGACGCCATCCAGAAGCCGGTGCGCGTTTATCCCGACGGCAAGCAACTCTTCTTCACCGAATCGGATCGGATGGACGCCGACAATCCGGCCCGCGTCAGCCTGGACATCCCGCAGGCGGCTATCCCCGGCAGCCAGAGCCTGACGGTCAAAATTTACCCCGGCCTGGTCAGCCAGGTGGTGGACGGATTGGACAGCATCCTGCAAATGCCCAACGGCTGCTTTGAGCAGACCTCCAGCGCCACCTACCCCAACGTCCTGGTCCTCGACTATTTGCAAACGACCGGCGACATCTCGCCCGAAGTCCAGTTCAAAGCGGAGGATTACATCAACCTCGGCTACCAGCGGCTGACGACGTTTGAGGTGGACGGCGGCGGCTTCAGCCTCTTCGGCGATAAACCGGCCAGCATTTTGCTCAGCGCCTACGCCGTGCAGGAGTTCAGCGACATGAGCGCCGTCCACAGCGTGGATCGCGGCCTGATCGAGCGCACGGCGCAGTGGCTGCTGGATCAGCAAAGCGGCGACGGCGCCTGGGGCGGCGACAACACCTGGGTAGAAGGGACGTTCATCTCCGGCCCGCAGGGGGACGCGACGCTGACAACGGCTTATGTGATGTGGAGTCTGGCGCGGGGCGGCTTTGTGAATGACGGCCGTTTCCAGCAGGGCCTCAACTACTTGCAATCCAAACAAGACGGCGTGAACGACGCCTACACGCTGGGCATTTTGGCGAATGCGTTGGTGGAAGCGGGGAACGGGATCGGCCGCCCCAATCTGGCCGATTCAGTCCTAAACCGGCTGGCAAAGATGGCCCAGTCAGAAGGCGACGCCACCTTCTGGCAAAGCGCGGGCGACACTTTCATGGGCGGCTCCGGAGACGTGAGCGACCTGGAAACGACGGCTCTGGCGACGCTGGCCTTCATGCGCTCCGGCCAGCATTTGGATTTGGCCGAGGGCGGGCTGCTCTACTTGATTCAGAATAAGGACAGTTTTGGCAACTGGCAGACGACGCAGACGACGATCCTGTCGCTGCAAACCTTTATCGAGAACGCCAAGCAGGGCAGCGACGACGTGGACGCAACGATCACGGTCAAGCTAGGCGGCCAGGAACGAACGGTTCGGGTGACGCAAGAGAATTTTGACGTGGTGCAGTTGGTGACGTTTGACGATGTGAGTTTGGGGCAGAGTGAATTGGAGATCAGCGTGGCGGGGGACGGCCGTTTCATGTACCAAGCAGCTGGCAGCTACTACCTCCCCTGGGACGCCGTGCCCCAATACACCGACGAGCTGGGGCTGGAACAAACCGTCAGCGTAGACGTGGCCTACGACCGCACCGAACTGCAAGTGGACGACAACGTGACAGTGGACGTGACCGTCAAGATGAACACCCCCGGCGGCCACGCCGATTGGGCGCTGGTGGATTTGGGCATCCCGCCCGGCTTCAGCGTCAACAGCGAAGATTTGGCCGCGCTGGTCGCCTCTTACAACAATCTGGCCGACGGGTACGACCAAGCCACCATCGAACGGTATGAGTTAACCGGGCGGCAAATCCTGGTCTACATCGGCAACCTGAGCAAAGGGAAGCCGCTGCAGTTCAGCTACCGGCTGACGGCCAAATACCCGCTGCGGGCGCAAACCCCGGCCAGCAATGCCTATGATTACTACAATCCGCAGGTGAACGGGGAGGCGGCGCCGCAGTTGTTGGTGGTGAGGGCCACAACAGATTAGCGTAAGAACGGATTTAAGCGGGGATCAGGCGATTTCCTAAACCAGACCCTGATCCCTGCTACGCTCCTTTTTTCCTCCTGGTTATGCGTTTGCGTGTACGCGCCACGGACTTCTGGGCAAATTGCAGCGCCGTTTCATAATGTTCTCGACTCTGGCAAAAAATTGTCAGCGCCTTTTTAACAATTGAATTTTTTGCAAAGCTGGAATCGTTTACAAAAAACGGTTGGGCATAGGACGCCTCCTGAGTGGGATAATTGCAAGACAATTAACCCACCGGTTCCAACCAGGAGAACGCCCCATGCTTACCCGTATTTTACACCATTTCGACCCAGTGCATTCTTTTTTCAACGAATTAGATATTGACCTTACTCTGCCGCAGCGGCAACATATGCTCAATATGGCTGACGCCCTGTTGGTTTGTGAAGATACCAAGACCCTGGTCGCCCTGCAACGGCAGTTTGTACAAGCGCCCGATGCTTCCAACATGGCTGTTTTTTCCCGCATCAGCCCCCAGCAGGCGCACGATGCGCGCGATGCGCTTCGTCACGATCAGGTTGGCCGATTGTTGGCGGAAGCCAAAAGAACAGATGCATCACAGGTCATCTACATTAACATTGATGATTCGCTGGGTGAAAAAGATAAGGCCACCCGCCATTTTCAGGTGGTGGATTGGCATCATGACCACAGCGAAAGCACACAAAACAAACCAGGCTGCAAAAATGGATTCTGCTATCTCGTCTGTACCATGCGCGTGGGCAAACAGACCGCCACTGTCGATTTGCGTCTGTACTTGTGAAAAAAACGGTTCGCCGTCTGAAGACGTACGGATCTTAGTTGCTCGACCAAGCAGGTCTTGCGAGGGTGCTCTTGGCGGTGGTCATGCGAAGTGGTCAGCTTTTACGCCAAAACGCAGTTGGGCCTGGCTGATTCTCGGGTGCGGTCCTATGAGGCGGTAGACAGATATATGGTTGTCGTTCATCTGGCCTGGGCTTATGTGGAACAGCGGTTTGACCGTGAATGTTCGAGCCAAATCCAGAGTTACGGCGACATTATTCGGCGGCGCCGAGATGAACATGCGGTTGATTGGTTGACTGGCGCGGTAGAAATGGCAATAGAAACAGGGGTTCAAAATATGCTCTTTGAAGCCCGATTTTTGGCCCGCGCCTTTTGGAAGATTACAGAGCGTCTGTTTTTTGTTAAAAGTGTGATTTTCGCCAATGTCGAGT
>JAJRYT010000197.1 GCA_024275635.1 Chloroflexota bacterium
AGTCAATGCAACTTTACTCGAGTACGAATATTTGAACATCGCATAAAAAGAGTGACATGCAAATATTATTTGAATACAAACCCACGCGGTCGAGTACGGTTTGGAAGCAATCTGTTAGGAATGTACAAAGTCGAGCTTAGTCTCCAATTCTGGACTCTTTGGGGCAAAAGGAAAAGCTCCGGGGTGGGGAGACCCGGAGCTTTTAGCAAGAAGGAGGAGGAAAATGAGTTAAATAAACTTCCAATACAATAAACCTTTACTGAAAATAGGATAGGGATTTTAGAAGACAAAGTAAATGGGAGAATGGAGCTAGGAAACGAGGGCTAATCAAAGCGGGAGTCGTCCAGTTGTTGGCGGAAGGAGTCGCCGTCATTTGTGGTCGGAGCATTTTCCCCCACATCTTTAGCTAATGCTACGGAGGCGCTGTGCAATACATCGGAAGGGACGCGGCGCACCAGGCTCCATTTGCCGCAGTGGGGGCAGCGGTCGTATTTGCCCAACCCGACGTTGATCCCCCAGATGTGCATGGCAAAAGGATGGCTGCATTTAGGGCAAAGTGTGCCGCCGAATGGGCCAGTGACAGCCAGTTTGTCTTCGTGGGCGCGGCCCCGGTTGGCAATCCAAGAGGAAACTGCCCGACCGCCCAGGGCTAATACGAGAATGGGGATAATAATCCACAGGGCCACCCGGTTGGCGCTGCTCCCGGAAACGAATTGGCGTTGGATGGTGTTGGAATTCAGGATACGGCCGTCACCCGTATACCCGACCGCGCTCAACGTATGAATACCCAGCGAGTAACTTTCTGTACGGAACTGCAGCCGGAAAGGAGCCATGTCATCTGCGCCAATTATGTCCCCATCTATCAAGAATTCTACCCGTTCCAGGTTATCCGGGCCGCTGACGCGGAAGGAAAAAGTCCCCTGCACATTGCTGCCCAGACCAAACCCAAAATCGCGTCTCAGGCGCAGCGTAAGCGCTTCTTGCGCGCTGGCAGGAATCGCAGCCAGCAGCAGGCTGAACATAAGAAAGGGGATAAGAATTTGTCTCCGTGATTTTGTCATCAAATTCATTTGAACAACATCAAACTACGCCATCCTCCGGTTGGTGCAAATAGTCAATCAGGTCTTCAATTCGATTACGGCGATGCAGGTACAACAGCAGGCTGCGAACTTTGGTTTGCTTGCTCCCGGCGGCCAGTTGTTCCCAATCAATATCCAACTCGGCAGCAATCTGCTGCAGTTGATCCAGGTTGTAATGAGCCAGCAGATAATGGCGCAGGATGGTTGCCGGAGAATCAATGTCTATTTTTTCCAGGCGGGGCAGATTCTCTGGCGGCGGCGGGGTCAGGATGCGCTCAACGGCCAGGGCCAGCCCGCCGGTTTGCCCGTTTTCCTCGGCGCGATCCATGATGTTGATGATGAGTTGGTTGATGTTTTGGTCGAGAGGCATAACGTCGTTTTCGTTCAGACCCAGGTCGAATATGAGATCTAGGACGTCTTCCCGGCCAAAGCGGTGACGAATTTCGTCGTATAGCATTTGCCGGTCGAAAGCGGCGCTGCGGTTGGCGTGTTGTTTTTTTTCGGGCGGGGATGGTTTGGCGGCGAATGAAGGGGCGGCGGCAGCAGACACGGCCGTTCCCACCACCGGCCACAATACGCCCCAGGCCCACAGGGTGGCCCCGGCAAATAATACGCCGCTGATGATATAGAAAAAGAAACCCAATTCGGCCAGCAGTTCCTCCCGGCCAAAGACTCCCAGGAAAGTGTCCAGCAGAACGGCCGTTGTCACCGACAGCAGGCCAATGCCCCACACCAAACTGGGCCGCCGCAAAAACATCACCAGCGCGGCAATGACTACCAACAACTTAACGACAATCCATACCGTCATATTTCTCTCAGAATAGAGCTAGAGGGTTCTAGCTCTCGCTTTTTGCCGAATTGTAACACCAGGCCAATTGGCGGCAAGCGGGATTGGCCGATGCGTGAAGCGATGGTATGATGGTTTTTATGCAGGATGGCGTTTTGGGCAGGCTTGGTTGGTTGGGTTTGACGGTTGTGTTGTCATTATTGGCAGCATGTGCCGGATCAACGGCCGTCCCCACCCGGGCTGAGGTAGCTGTCGTTCCTGATTGGGCAACGGCGGCCCCGGTAACGGCCGTTGCGTCCATCGACCCGGCCCAGGTTCCCGTCACCTGGACGCCCCCGCCCAACGCTACGCACGATACGGCCGCCAACTTCGGCCAATTATCGCCGCCCGGCCCTACACTCACGCCATCCATCACCCCCATCATCCCTACCAAAACCCTCCGCCCCACCAAAACCGCTACCCCAACGCCCACTCCTCTGCCCGTTACGCCCACCCGCTACGTCAGCTACATCCCCGACCTGCCTCCTTCCACCGATCTCGGCCCCAGCAAACTTGGCCTGCACGTCATCCGCGCCAACGACGCCAACATCATCAACTTTGTGAAGCAGGGGCAGCCGGCCGTCATCAAAGCGCTGGACAATTTCGGCTACCTGCCGGAAATCAAAGCCGCTTCTCCCCGCACAATCGTTGTCGGCCGCATTAACTTTGAAGGTCAAAATTACACCGGCAGCCCAGAGGACGCGGCGCGGGATTTTGTGAACGCCCAGCTTGAGCAATATCTGATCAATACGGCCGTTGACTACTGGGAAGGCTGGAACGAACCCGACCCCAACCTGGACAACATGCCCTGGTACACGCGCTTTGAACAAGAACGAGTGCGGCTGCTGGCGCGGCATAATTTACGAGCCGCGATTGGCGGATTTTCGGCCGGCGTACCGGAGATGGACGAATTTGCCCTGTTTTTACCAGCCATTGAGACGGCCAAAGCATATCGCGGCATCCTCTCCCTGCACGAGTACAGCGCCCCCGACATGACCTACCTTTACGGCTCGCCGCTGCCCGGTTATCCAGCTTACCCGGATCGCGGCGCATTGACCTTCCGTTACCGCTGGTATTATCGTGAATTTTTGGAACCGCTGGATTTGGTCATCCCCTTGGTAATTAGCGAAGCGGGTATTGATGGCATCATTGGCAACCGGCCCGGCCCGCAGGGCACAGGTTGGTCTGATTTTCAAAGCTACTGGGTGGAGCAAGGCTGGGCGTCTAACGGCGTGGATGCGTTTATCCGTCAGTTGGCCTGGTATGATAATGGGGTGCGTGAAGATGGGTATGTGATTGGGTTTGCCGTTTTTACGGCCGGCGGGCATGGTTACTACAAATTGTATGACATTAATTCGATTTTGCCGCAGTTGACGAATTATGTGAGAAGTCAACGGTAGGAAGCGGCTGAAGTGGGAAGTGACTAAAGTGCAGAGTGACTAAAGTGGGAAGTGGGGGGTTTGCAACTCGATTTTTTATCTCACGTATTGAAGGGTGGTAAAATATGGCTATGCAACCTGAGGAAAAGAAAATGAATTTAAATTCTACCCTGACCCCTAAGATGAAAGAACCGGGGTTCTGGCGTGAACTATGGCAGCAGGCGCGTTTGGTTTATTACTTGCTGCGTGATCCGGAAGTTCCTTTTTATTTGAAATTACTGCCATTTACGGCCGTTCTCTACCTCCTCTTCCCCTTTGACCTGCTGCCCGACCTGGTCCCCATCATCGGCCAACTGGATGACATCACCGCCTTATTGGTGGGCGCAAAAGTCTTCATCGAGTTGTCGCCGCCTCACGTCGTCGCCCGGCATATGCAAAAGATTCGGGAACAAGACAGCTTCATCGCCGCCGATGCCGCCGCCCCGAACGATGTATCCGACGCCATCATCATTGACGCCGAACACGAAGTCGTGATTGAAAACGAAAAAGACCAGGCGTAATCCCGGTCTTTTTTTGTTGTACAGGTTAGTTTTTTTGTAACTGCTAAGGCATCCTCCCGGAGGTTCACGAATGGTTAGCTGCTTTTGTCAGATTAACCTCCGGGAGGGCAGCAATTCCAATTCTGAAATTCATACCTCAAATACGCAACTACCTCTGGTACAATTTTTTAATATAACTCATCGTTCACTTATAATTGCCCCCCAAACGGCTTGTTTCAGGGCAAAATCACCAAAAATAGCAGAATGTTAAAAAATTCAAAATGCACTCTTCCAGAGGTAGGCAACACCGAGTTTAGAATTGGAATTGCTGCCGGGAGGGTTAGCGTAACGGTTGTGCAATCAGAAAGAAGAAGTCTATTTGCACGTTAAAATTGGAACTTTGAAATAGAACAAATAGGGTACTCAGATGCAAGTTAATTGTAAATGCAGCATCAATTGTTCCTCAAAAGCGACATTTTTGCTTTTGTTTGCCCTATTTTGAAATTTTGTCGTTCAAAAAGGGCAAGGTTCAAATTATCTGGACACTTTCTGGGATGACTACAACAAATTTTGGAAAAACCGAATTGGTTCCTTCTCAAATTCGTTGTAATCGTTACGAAAAAACAGATTAACTTAACATAAGAATACCGAGTCGATTCTGTCGGATTTTGAACCATACCATGAAAGTTTCAGTTTTTGCGATTTGACAAACATATTGCTTCTGATTGCACAATAGTTACGTTAGTAGTTTGACAATGTTAAATTTATATGAAGTAAGCTAACCTCGTTGAATAATGGGTAAATATAGTTTGTTCTTGTCAGGCGGAAAAATAATAGCGAGATTAGAATAGGAGCTTTCACGCTCTAAATAATCATAGGCGACAACAACAAAATAGTAATCGCTTTCACTACTCAGATTTGTCAATGTAATTTCTCTGTTTCCGCCCATATCTATTGGAGATGTACCTTGTGCCACGCCAATACCGTCAAATGTGCAATTATTTTCGGTATCGTAATAGAGACGATACCCTAACTCCAGCGTACCATCTGTA
The DNA here is from genome assembly GCA_024275635.1 of Chloroflexota bacterium. GTDB lineage: Bacteria > Chloroflexota > Anaerolineae > Promineifilales > Promineifilaceae > JACKCC01. Next base: position 4,876 of record JAJRYT010000197.1, read on the forward strand.
GGGCGACAACCTATATTCGGTAGGTTGGGAACAGCGTCCCAAGTAAGGGTAACTGAACCATCTTCATTGAGAGCTACTTCCAGATTTTCCGGCGTTGTAAATTGAGTCATGGCTACAGACTCATACAAGCTAGGTGCATATGTTAATTCCCCTCGACCAGGCATATCATCCCCATCATAAATCTGGTCGGCAATTTCCAGACAGTTAGATGACCCCCAATAATTCAATGACCCATCTACATCATCTAAGGAAATCATCTCAGCATCATATGGCGTATTTCCATAAATATTATTGAATTGAAATTGGGTTGGTTGCCCATCTATTGAGACACCGCCAACCACACCGCCTGATGCTGAGTTATTTTGCACATCATTGTAGGTGAAAGAGAAACTGTCTGAGAGGAAAGCTCCTGAACCTTGTCCCCAGGTAGGCACAGTATTATCTGTAACGATATTGTTGGCATGGATACCACCTTCAATATAAATGCCCCCGCCCTTTAACTGTGCTTCATTATTGATAACAACATTTGCTTGGAGTGTGCTATCTACAGCGTAAATGCCGCCCCCGCTTTCCTGAGCCGTGTTGTTGTCTACGGCATTGTTGATAAGTGTGGAATTATTGATGGCGTACATGCCACCACCAAAGGTAGCCGTGTTGGTCATTACTGTATTTTGGGTAGCTGTGCTGTTGTTGACATAAATGCCGCCTGCTGAATGACTTGTATTATTTTCAACTGTATTATTATTTGCCGCACCCTCAAAAATATATACGCCCCCACCTAAATTAGCGTTATTATTTGCTACAATATTTTGTTGCACAGTATTATTCCGACCATAAATTCCGCCTCCCCTACTATTTTCCTCGCCAGAAGCCACATTCGCATTAACGATATTATTTGAAATAGATCCACCTATTGCATAGATGCCTCCACCTCTAGCCGTGCGAGATGAACTGGGTGAATTAGCACTGTTATCTGTAATTTCATTGCCTACCAGGGTGCTGCTTTCTGCATAGATACCACCACCATAGGTGTCGGAAGAGACCGTGAGTTGATTTTCGAAAACAACATTGTTCTCGACTGTGCTGTTAGTAACATAAATGCCACCACCCTTCTGGCAACTTATATTGCCACTTACAAAGTTCTGTATGAGATCGCTGTCTAAGGCATAAATACCACCACCATGACTAACTCCACAACCAGTTGCATCGTTAAGCGTAACTGTATTGCTTATTACAATGCTTGAGGAAGCAAATATCCCCCCTCCATGACCTCCTGAACCTGCCGAATTGCCCTCGACCAAATTGTGTTCAAGATGGCCATTGGAAACATATATTCCTCCACCATTCCGATTTGCATCAAAATCAATACTGTTGCTTGTAATATCATTTTCAGTAACGAAAACCTTTTGGTTACTAGAACTTCCTGTCGCATATATACCACTGCTACCATTGTTTCGAATCGTGTTGGCCGTTAGAAACGGTGAAGCCGCTTCTGTTTCCACAGCGCCATTAACATTATCGCCAGCCCACTCTATGATGCATTGTTGAATCCTACTACCGCTAATGTAATCGCCATTTCCATCAAACACAGCATCTTCGCTTAACGTGCTGAAAAAGATTTGACCCCAATCATCCAAATCAGGAGCGGCGTCATTGGAAGTGAAGGTGCAGTTTTCAGCAATAAGTGTGCCATCTATGATTAGGGAGTTTCCGGCATCAAATTTCACAACAACATTGGGTTGGATGGTTAGTGTGACATCAGTGGCTACTTGCACATCACAAGTGACAATATAGGGGCTGTTGGCCGAAACCCAGACAGTATTGCTGCTTATCAGACCGCAAACTGGCGTGTCGGCAGCATGAACAACTGGCGCTGACCCAATCAGGATAGCTGCTGTCATGCTTGCCAAAAAGATTACAGAAACAATTGATAGTGATAGTGTTCGTTTGGTTAAAGATGAATAGTAAATCGACATTTTATCCTCCAGATTTGTCAAATGGAATTTATTCTTGGACAGTTCCTTACCATGTTCTTACTGCGCTAATAATGAGAACTGCTAAAACGTAAGGCACTAAACGGGCATCTACAAAGGCGACCAATATAAGACCAATACCGAGGGCCTTGGTGACAGTCCATTTCTTAATATGGATACCATATGGGCTTAGAGGCCCCTCTAATTCTTCTTGGTTTTTATCATATTCAGGTTCTTTCATTTTTTCCTCCAGGCTACAAGATTAAACTCTCATAGCGATAAGAAATTCCAGGTGATATTATTCTTCCTCTCTCCAATTATCCCCTTCACCCATCGTCCATTCTATTCTGCCATCGGATTCCAAATTGAGGAGAAGATGCTCACTCTTTGGCAGCCAATCGGAAGAAACCGTGAGACTATGCTCTTGTCTTTGAGGATCTAGGAGGGTTATTTTTGATATTTCTTCTGGCGCTACAAATATGAGCGCTAATAATGGGTCAGTTCCATCTGAAACTGGATAGATACTCCCATTTGCAAGCGTGCCCTATACTTACCCCCATTGTCAAGACCAAAAAGTGACCAAAATAAGTGACATTGATAACGGGATTAACGATTGTCAAAATAAACCTCAGCCGGAGTGGCGTAAGCCAGACTTTGATGCGGTCGGCTGTAGTTGTAGAGATGA
>JAJRYT010000198.1 GCA_024275635.1 Chloroflexota bacterium
GGAACAGTAGGCAGTGAGAATTGATTTTCACTGCCAAAGTTCTGCTGGCACGAATTTTCACGAATTTTCTTATTATTCGTGTCATTCGTGTTATTCGTGTCAGGTTTTTTCCTCGACCCCGTGAAATCCTAAAGAACCAAATTTTATCGCCAATTTTTTGTCGATGTTGACGCGTAAGCGCCTATTATTCGTGAAATTTGTGTCCTTCGTGTCGAAAATCTTGATCTACTGAGTCTCGCAATCTCTAATCTCTAGTCTCACATCCACCGCCCCCACGCCTCGCCCCTCCGGCAGCACAATCACCGGGTTCAAATCGAGGCTGGCGATACGGCCGTCCTCTGCCGCCGCCAATCGTGAGATGTTAACCAACAACTCAGCCAACGCGGGCATATCGGCCGGGGGATAATGGCGGTAGCCTTGCAGCAGCCGGTAAGATTTCGAGGCGGCAATCATCCCTTTTGCTTGTTGATGGGTGAGCGGCGGCAGACGCAGCACAGCATCGTCCAGCAGCTCCACCAGCACACCGCCGGAACCCAATGCCGCCACCGGGCCAAATTGCGGATCGTGGTGAATGCCGACAATCATTTCCACGCCGGGCGGGGACATTTTTTGCACCAACAACCCTTCCAGTAAGGGGAGATTGGAGATTGGAGATTGGAGATTGTCATCCGCGAGTCTCCAGTCTCCAATCTCCATTAACGCTTTTGCCGCCTTTTCCACGGCGACGGCCGTATCCAACCCCAACTTCACCAACCCCCTGTCCGACTTATGGCTCAAATCAGGCGAAACCGCCTTCAACGCCACCGGAAACCCCAGCGATTCGGCAGCGGCGAACGCTTCGGCGACTGTTTGCACGAGCCGAAAAGATGGTAAAGGGATGTTATACTGTTGCAAGAGAACGGCCGTTTCCATATACCCCATCATCTTACCCATGACTCACCTCCAATTCCGGATCAGTCAGCCAATCAGCACGGAATTGCCAATACCCTACCGCCCGTGCCAACGCGCCAATAGCGCGGCTGGAACTGGCAAAAACAGGAATACCCGCATCTGTTAGTAATTTGGTGGCTGGAGATTGGAGACTAGCGATTGAGTCTCCAGTCTCCAATCTCCAATCTCTAATCTCCCTCTGCCCTACCCACACCACAATCAGCGGCTTCTCCGCCGACTGGGCGGCCTGAATGATGGCTTTCGCAGTTTTGTCCTCCCCTTCGCGCAGGGCAGATTTTGCCAGCAGTAAGAGGACGACGTCTGTATCCGGATCGGCGAGGAAGGGCGCCAGCGTTTTTGCTGTCGCTTCGCCAATGACGCTGGCGCCGCGCACGTCGGCGGGGTTGCCCAGCGCATCAAAATGTAGCAGATGGGGCAGCGCGTGCAGTTGGTTTTGCACGTTGTCGCTTAGCGGCGGCAGTTCTAGCCCAGCGCGGTGGCACAAATCGGCCGTCAATGACCCCATGCCGCCGGATTGGGTGACGAGACTGATGCGGCGGCCGCGCAGCTTATCGCCGAACGCGGCCAAAAGCGCCACCGTATCCGCCATCTCGTCTACATCATCCACTTGAATGACGCCATACTGCCGGCAAACGGCCGTAAACACCCGATCCGACCCCGCCAATGCCGCTGTGTGCGTGGCCGCCGCCGCCTGCCCCAGTTCGGTACGGCCGCTTTTCACCAGGATGATGGGTTTCCCGGCGATGAGCGCGGTTTTTAGAGCAGCAGCGAAGGCGCGGCCGTTTTTCACCCCTTCAACAAAGGCGCCAATAACGGCCGTTTCCTCTTCCTTCGCCAGATACGCCAACCCATCCGCCAGCGTCACATTCACCTGATTACCCAGCGAGATGAGGCGGCTCAGCCCCAGATTGCGGTCGGCAAACAGGCCGTACAGCGCCATCATCAACGCCCCGCTTTGGGAGACAAAGGAGACTCGCCCAACTTTGGGCGACCACCCCGCTTTGGGCGGCGTCGTCAGCCGCGTGGCAATAACCCGGCCCGTAATGTTGGCTAATCCGGCGCAGTTCGGCCCAATGACGGTCAGCGGCGCATCGGCCAGCAGCGCCGCCATCTCCGCTTGCAGCCGCTTGCCTTCCTCGTCGGCTTCAGCGAATCCGGCAGTAATCACCAGCGCTGCCGGAATGCCTAATTCAAGGCACTGGCGCAGTGTGGGCAGTACAAAGCGGCGGGGAATCACCAAAATAGCCAAATCGGGAACCTGCGGCGTCTGCGCCAGGTCAGGGTAACAGGGCAGGCCAAATACCGCTTCCCGCTTGGGATTAACGGGGTAAATGTCGCCGGGGAAGCCGTAATCGAGCAAATTCCGCAGCAGCCCCGCCGGATACATCCCCCGCTCCGATGCGCCTACCAGGGCAATGCGGCGCGGGTTGAAAAAATGATCGAGTTTAGAGTTCATTGACTTTTTCTTATCAATCTGCTATGCTTTTAACACCATTTATGATATTAAATATGGGCTAAAATTAAAAAAGGTGCTGGTTATGGGTACAAATATTGTTCCAATCAGCGATTTACGCCGTCAGGCCAGCAAAGTTATCAACACTTTGCGCGAGGGCGGCGATGTCGCTTATATCACGCAACACGGCCGTCCTACGGCCGTATTGGTAGACTATGATCAATACGAAGCCTTAATCGCGCAGCTTCAGGAATTGAGACGAAGGCAACCAACGTATACCGTCGCTGAAAAGAAAGGTGCATTTTCCGCCTTAGCCGATATGGCGCAAGATTTGGGCGTGGATGACTTGGCCGAACAGCATGACCATTATCTGTACGGAGTTGATAAGTCGTGAAGCCGGCCATTTTCATAGATACCAGCTATTTTCTGGCGCTCATCAACAGCCGGGACAAATATCATCAAGCTGCCAAAGCTGTGGCCAGGCAAGTGAAGCCGCCGTTTGTTACCAGTGATGCGGTATTGTTTGAGTTGGGCAATGCTTTAGCCAGACCGCCGCACCGAACGCTGGGCATCCATGCTTTGCAGCAGATACGCGCTGATGCCGGCATTGAAATTGTCTCTATTGACCCAGATTTATTTACCCAGACCATCGCCTTTTACCAATCCCGCCCCGATAAAGCGTGGGGGCTGACGGATTGCTCTTCCTTTGTCATTATGCAGCAGCGCAGCCTCCATGAGGCATTGACGACCGATAAACATTTTGAGCAGGCCAGGTTTAAGCGGCTGCTGCATTTGGCCTGATTTCCACGCGCTCATATGCGGTGTGGCAGCCGGCGAAATTGGCAAACCCGATTTGTCCATTCAAGTGCGGCGTGTTGTCGTCTGCCCAGGCAATGCGAGCGTCGCCAATGGCAGCGACGATGTAATTGCCCTGCACGCGCACGGTGAGGGTGTAGCTTTGGTTGGGCTGCCAGGGGAAGGCAACGGCCGTCATCAACCTATACCCCCCGTCATTCTTGTACAACACCAACTGGCCGTCCGGCCCCAATCCAGCCGCATACGAGCGACGCGCCCCCTGCACCCGCACTAAAACGAGATGATGTTGGCCGAGTAACGGCCGTATCCTTACCGTCACCGCATAATCCCGCCAATCCACATCCCCCGTGTAATTTTCATTGAACCCCACGCCGCTGCCGTGAACCACGCCATCTTCCAGCCGCCAGTAGCCGCGCAAAAACGTCCATTGGCTGATGGCCCCGTATTCCGGCCGTTCCAGCGCAAAATCATTTCTAAACGAGGGCGCTCCATCCCAATCCAACCATTCCAAAAAGAGATTGCCCGTCCATGGCACGCCTAAATTGCGCAAGGCAATGCCCGCTTCGGAGAGCAGGGCGTTGTGCAGCGTCGGAATTTGGAAGGTGAGGTCGTGCCATGCGCCAGAGGTCAGCGGTTGGGCGGTGGCTTGATGGTTGTCGCCGCTGTGGCCATCATGCACGTACAGGCTGGCCCGCAGTTGGGCGGGGGCATTATCGGGCAGGAACAGCCGCGCCCGCATCGTTTGACCGGGATAAATTTGGGGCGAGAAGTTGCCGCCGTAATAATTCGCGCTTAACTCGTCAGGGCGGATGGAGGTTCTGATGAAAAGGCGTACCTCTCCTTTTTTGTTGAGTTTACGAACGGTGATGCGGAGACGGCCGTTTTCTTCCGCCATCGCCATAATCCGCCCCTTTTCGCCCCGGGTTTGGAACCCTTGCGTCGAGCCGGGGTAACGGAAATGGATGCGGGGCTGTCGTTTTGGCTTTTCACCTGCTATCTCACGCCCCAACCGACAAAACAGGTCGGCGCAGGCGGGAATGGTCCACAAATTGCGGCTGCCAATGAGTCCGGCCGTTACCAGCAGGTCGTCCATCGGTGTACGCCATTTGCTTTCGATGCCGTCCAATCCCACCGCTGCGCCCATGATCGCGCCCACGTTGCCCACGTTGCAGTCGGTATCCCAGCCGCCCATGATGGCAATCTGGATGGTGCGGGAGAAATCCCCTGCGCCATACAGCAAGGCCATGACCACGATGCCCGCGTTGGGGATGATGTGGACTTCGCCGGGGTAGCGATCATAGCCGAAGTTGGCGTAGATGAAGCGGTAGGCGGCGCGCCAGTCGTCGGGATGTTGGCGGTGGAAGTTGAGAACGGCCGTTACCACCCGCGCATATTCACTCTCCGCCGGAATCAACGACAGACCAATCTGTACCAGCTTGCGCGGGTCGCGTTCGCCAAACGCCGCGCCCACCAGCCCAGCCACAAACATGCCGCCGTAAACCCCGTTGCCATCATGCGAAACGCTGGAGGCCCGCGCCGCATAATTAGCGGCCAATTCCGGGTTGTTGGGCGCCGCCAATCCCCAGATGTCGCTGAAAATTTGGCCGCCAATTTGCTCGGCCAACGCTGCGCCGTTCATGGCGATGGCGCCGGATAGTGGCGCAGGGACGCCGCGGGCGAGGTTGAGGTAGGCAGTGTGTTCGGTGGAAATGCCGTAGCCGCCCCACCAGAGCGTGCCCCGTTGATCGGCCAGATAGTTGAGCCAGGTTTCGCCGAGTTGAACGGCCGTTACTTCCGGCCCATAATCCGCCAATGCTTGAATCAGCAGCATGGGCAGAGCGGTGTCATCATCTGGTTTGAACAGCTTGCCAGGCGGCAGGGGCAAATAATCGGTCACTTCGCCCAACGTATCCAGAATTTCCTGGTACGTCCACCCTTCCAGCGGCGCGCCAAAGCGCACGCCGATACATTTGCCCAGCCAACCCGCGTAAACGCGATTGTCGTAATCATGGGGGAGTTTGGCCATAAGAGATTGGAAGATTGGAGATTGGGAGACTGGAGATTAGCGCTTCCAAATCTCCAGTCTCTAGTCTCCAATCTCTATTTATTGGTCTAACGACGCATAGTTATCGTCTAAACAAGATTGAGCATCGGGAACGGCCGTTGCCAAAAATCCTTCAATATCAGTGTCGCCTAGATCAACATAGTTCGTCCACACGTCATAGAAGATATCGCCGACGCAGTCCCAGTAGAATTGGGAGCGTTCGTAGTTAGAAACGCGGGTTTCTTTTTGCAGTTCGTTCCAAGCCACGCTGAGAACCGGATCGTTTTGCCAGTCCAATTCCTCCCAAACGGAAGGTACGGCTGGGGTCCAGACCCCAGCTTCTGCCATGATCATAGCCGCTTCCGGGCCGCTCAACCATTCCATAAATTCCCAGGCGCGCTGCTTTTGCACCGTATCCGCCGACATGTAATAGACGTAGGAATCCGTCCAGGCGATCTCGTCCGTATTTTCATCATAACGCGGCGGCGCGACAACACCCCAATTGAAATCAGCCTGTTCGTTAATAGCAGGCAGTTCCCAGGTGGAAATATGCTGCAAGCCCACTTGGCCGGAAAGGAAAACTAACTCGCCAAACTGTTCTTGCAGTCCAGAAGGCGCGGCCACTTGATCGGTTGCGGTCAAATCCATACAGAATTTCAATGCTGCGACGGCTTCGGGCGTATCCATGTAACCGGCAACCTGGCTGCCATCCAGGCTAACAAAATCAGCCCCCATGTTGAAGGAAAAGGATGACCACTGGAAACAGCCCGGCGTACCGACAATCGCGCCAATACCATATTGGTCATTGGCGACATCGGTCAGGGCGATGGCCATGTCGCGGTAATCGGCAATCGTCCAGCCTTCTTCGGGGTAAGCTAGGCCAGCAGCATCGAACATATCTTTGTTGTAGGCGATGAACCCCGCAGTCGCATCGCGCGGTACACCGTAGTAACGGCCGTCATACACCGCTCGCTGCTGCCCAATGGGGAACCAACGCTCGGCCGGGTCAAAGTCAGACGCTTCAATGTAGGGGGTCAGGTCTTCCAGGAAACCCTGGGTAGCAATATCGGTGGCAAAGTAATGATACCAGATATCCGGCCCTTCGTTAGCGGCAATCGCGGTCAGAACCCGATTGGAAAATCCCCGGCTGGGGAAGAGAGAGACAGCGATTTTGGTATTGGGATGGCTTTCCTCAAAGGCGCGAGCCAATTGTAAATGAAGTTCCCGGGTTTCGGCCGTGTCGCGGCCGCGTTCTGTGCCCCACCAGCTAATGGTAACAACCTCATCCTCGCCGGCCTCGGCAACGGGTTCGGGTTCGACCGCAACTTCCACCACGCGAGTCACTTCCACCGGCACTTCTTGAACTTCAGTGATAACTTCACCTTCTACCACGCGGGTCACTTCAACCTGCTCAGTAACGGTTTCGGTTATAACACGGGTAACCTCTACAGTTTGTGGCGCACAGGCAGCAAGAACGGCCGTGACTGCCAATAATACCAACATAAATCCAACCAATTTTTTGGCGTTCATTCGATTCTACTCCTTATTCGTGTACACTTATGCATAATCCAATTTGTGAAACGTGATGCGTGAAACGTGAAAACGCTTTGCGCGTCGCGTTTCACACCCTCTTTTAATAACTTTTTCTCTCCGACTTATCATCACCTCCTCTTGGGGAGATTGGAGATTCGAGATTGGAGACTGGAAATAGTCTCTAATCTCTAGTCGCCATATCATCCCTTAATCCCCGCCGCCGCCAGTCCACCCAGCAGCCGTTTCTGCGCCAGGAAAAACAAAATCATCGGTGGGATCATAGACATCAACGAACCGGCCATCAGCAAATGCCAGCTCGTCTCTTTTGCTCCCTGGAAAAAGCTCAGCCCCAACGAAACGGTAAACTTCTCCGGATCATTCAAATAAATCAGCGGCCCCATAAAATCATTCCAAACATCGGTAAACGTGAACACTGCCACCAACACCAACGCCGGACCAGAGATGGGCATAATAACATGGCGCAAAATTTGTAGACGGCCAGCTCCGTCAATCGTCGCTGCCTCATCCAAATCCAATGGAATAGTCATCATGTACTGCCGCATCAAAAAGATAAGGAACGGGCTGCCTGTAAACGCAGGCAGAATAAGGGGCAAATAGGTATTCACCCAGCCCAATTTGGCAAACAAAATAAACTGTGGGACCAGCGTCACCTGCCGGGGAACCATCAATGTCGCCAACAAAACCAAAAACAGCGCATCTCGGCCCGGAAAACGCAGCCGAGCAAAGCCATACGCAATCAGCGTGCAAGAAACGACCTGTCCCACCACATTCCACACCACCAGCACAACCGAATTGGTCAGGAAACGGCCGAATGGCACTTCCTTAAATACCTGAGCAAAATTCTCCCAAACCAACGGGTTGGGAACCCACGCTGGCGGCAGTTGGAACAATTGCTCATCCCCCTTCAACGCCGTCGCAAACATCCAATAAAACGGCACCAAAAACACAACGGCAAAAATCAGCAGCACAAAATACCCACGTGTTGTCGTCAACAACTTTCGCCAATGCCATTTCGATTCAGAAGTATAAACACTCATCGCAAGACTCTCTTTTCAGTCATCAGTTATCAGTCATCAATTACCCGATTACTGTTCACTTCCGCTCCGCCTCATAATGGACCCACAGTGGCGAACTGCGGAACACCACCAGCGTAATCAGCAAAATAATGGCAAACAAAATCCAGGCCAACGCCGAGGCATACCCCATCCGCAGCGATTCCCACGCTTTGTTGTAGATGTAGAGCATGTAGAAAAAGGTTGACTTCAACGGCCCGCCTCCCGTGGCCACAAAGGAGGAGGTAAACGTCTGAAACACGCCGATGAGGCCCATGACCAGCTGGTAAAGAATGGTCGGGCTGAGCATGGGGATAGTGATATGCCAGAACTTTTGCCACTCGTTAGCGCCATCCACAACGGCCGCTTCATACAAACGCTCCGGGATATTTTGCAGCCCGGCCAAATAGATGACCGCGCTGCCGCCTACCCCCCAAAGGCCAATCATCACAATGCCGTACAAAGCCGATTTCGGATCGCCAAACCAGTTCGGCCCTTCAATACCCGCCCAGGATAAAATCGTATTGAGCAATCCAAAGCGGCTGTTCAACACCCATACCCAGACCAGCGTAGCCGCAATGCCAGGAACCACATAGGGCAAATAAAGCAGCGTGCGTATCACACCGACCCCTTTTAGTTTGACATTCAAGGCCATTGCCATTGCTAATCCGACAATAGTAAAAGTAGGTAAGAAGATGACGGCATATTTGAATGTGACCTTGAGCGCTTGAATGAAATCCTTATCGGCCGTAAAAATGCGCTCATAATTGGCAATACCCACCCACTTGGGATCGCTCACAATATTCCAACGAGTGAAGCTGATAACAAAGGAGGCAAGCATAGGCCCGGCAATAAAGACGATGAAGCCAATTAGCCAGGGCGAAATGAAAAAATACCCAGCCACCGCCTCCTGCCGCTTGGCGACGCTCATCCCTCGCCATGCCTGCACAAAGTTTTTGCTCATAACATCTCCTTTGCGAGAAGATTAGAGACTGGCGACTAGAGATTAACTAGTCGCTAGTCTCTAGTCTCTAATCAACGCTGCTAACTGCTCAGCCAACGTCACCATATCTTTCGTTGCCGCAAATTTAAGACACACGCCGGCTGGCTGGCGCACTTTGGCAACCCAATCGTCGGGGATGACGCCAATGCCTTGCCGCGCGCCGGCCATTGCCCCGATGACCGCGCCAATCGTGTCTGCATCGCGGCCAAAATTACCGCCCCAGAACATGCCGCGATGAAAATCGCCATCCGTCAGGCGGAAAACGGCGTAAATTTGGGGAACGGCTTCGGGGCTGGCGGCATGGACGGGCGTCCACAGCTCGGTGTGTAATGCTTCCCAGGCTCTTTCGATGGTTCCGGCTTCGTCGCAGATGCGCATGGCGCGCGCCATCGCGCGCCCTAACCAGCTTTCGTCGGGGATTTGGGCGAGTCCGGCAGCGATGATTTCCCCGGTTGTGCCGCCCACCATGGCCACGGCGACGCTGGCGGCGACGGCTTGCGCAGCCCAGATGCCGTCCTGGTGGTGGCTGATTTGGGATTCGATTTCAGCCAAAGCGGCAGCGCGTTCTGGTTCGCCAGCGCACAAGACACCGATGGGAGCAATACGCATAGCTGCGCCATCGTCGTAGTTGAGGACGTTGTCCTGCCCGGAGAGAGGCGGGAGCGCGCCGCGCCGTAAGTTTTCGACTGCGCCGTATAACGGCCGTCCCCCCCTCTCAAACAACCCACCCTGCGCCAAAATATATTTCTGCCATGAAACCAGCAGCCGTTCCGGGGTCAAATCGCCGTCGCAATCAAGCAGCGTTTGGGCAGTGAGGACGGCGAATTCGGTGTCGTCGGTACTTTTGGCTCCGGCGTACAGGTTGGTGATGATGCCATACCGCTGGCGATACGGATCGCTGCGGCCAATATCGCCAAAGGCATCGCCGACGGCTAATCCTACCAGGCAGCCAACGGCCCGGTCGCGGCATAGTGACGGGTTTTGTATTAACTCGGCTCTGGTAATCATGAAACTTATTTCTCCCTATGATGGGAACGTTCCCATTTTGACGTAAATAAAAAGGACACAGCTTGGCATGTAAGCCTGTCCGGTTTAATTGGATGGCGGGCCGGTAGAGCCGCGCGCTTGTAAGGTGCAGGTAAATAAATGGCGGCGGGGAGCGGGGGCCGGCCATTACCCCAAATGATCCAGTAAAAATTCCGCCGCTTGCCGCCCAATTTCATACTGCGGCTTGGCAACGGTGGTCAGAGACGGCGTGGTGGCCGAAGCCGCAAAAATATCGTCAATACCTACGATAGATAGTTGGTCGGGCACAGATAACCCGGATTCATGCGCGGCCTGTAATGCCCCGATAGCAAGAATGTCGTTGGCGGCGAGAACGGCCGTTGGCGGATGTGAAAGCGTCAAAAGCTGCCGCAATGCCTGCCGTCCGCCAACTTCATCAAACGGCACGCGCACAATCAGGCTGTTATCCAGGGGCAAGCCCTTCCCCTGCAAAAAATCTTCATAGCTTCGCAGCCGCGAATGACCAGGGCGGCTCTGCCGTTTACCGCGAATCAGACCGATACGCCGGTGTCCGAAATCGTAAAGATGAGACAGGGCTAGTTGAGTCGCGCCATAACTATCAGACCCCACAATATCAAAATCGGGAAAATCTTCGTGGGAACCAATGAGAACAGTAGGAATGTGTGTCATTTTCAATTCGTCATTACTCACACTCACTGGATTGATTAGGATGGCATCAAAGCGATTGCGCCGCGCCATTTCCAAAAACATCTTTTCCCGTTGGGGGTCCCAATCGCTGTTGGCAAAAACAACAGCGTACCCTTCCGTTTCCATTCTGTCCTGCACGCCGCGAGCAACAGCGGGCCAGAATGGATTGGTGATATCGGGTAAGGAAAGCATAATGATGTTGGTGTGATCGGTACGCAGGCTGCTGGCAACGGCGTTGTGAGTATAACTCAGTTCTTCAATGGCCTCTTGCACACGCTGGTAAGTTTCCTCACGCACGTTGGCTCCGTCGCCAGTGATGACGCGGGAGACGGTGGTTTTGGAAACCCCAGCTTTTTTTGCCACATCAATAATGGTGGGACGCCGTTTCAATCTGTTTTCTCCTTTCTTTAGAATGGGAACGTTCCCATTCTAGCAGAAATATAAACAGAACGCAATACGTGCTGGGTACACACACGAACAACCTGAGACATCCAGGTGGCAGTACCCCAGGGTCGTTAGTGGCGCGGCAAGCTCATGATGGTAGTCATGAACAAAATATTGGCCAAACCTAAATGTGGCGACAGCTTAGATGAGAACTCACAGCACAATCACCACTCAGAAATTGCCAAGTGGATTCAACCGGCTCAGGCCAGGTTGCGGATGTTTATTGCTTTTGCAGATATAATGTCATTGGAAGGTTTCCTCCAAGATTGGTGAATTGATTCTTTACTCACTGGACTCTGGCGTTTTTTGAAATCCTCTCTGGTAGGGACGGTTCGCGAACCGTCCCTACGTCTCGACTGAAAATCAATTTTCGCCAGACTCCAGTTTACTTATTAAGCGGCCTTCTAAGCTCATTCAATTGTTAAGGTACGTTAGTATCTTCTCAAAATTTCGGGGCAAAGATTACAAAAGTTTCAAAACGGGCGCTATGCAGACAATATATTGTTAAAACTTTTGTAATCTCCCCAGTTTATTGAGAAGATACGTACGTTAGTTCTAAAATGAACCATACCGAACGGCCTAATTCTTGATACCCTTTCTGGAAACGACCCATGCATACTTTCAATATCCGGTTGTTTGGCGCAATAGAAGTATTCCAAAATGGACAACCGATCACTCATTTCCGATCTCAGAAAACCCTCGTTTTGCTGGCTTATTTGATCAGCCGGGAACGTCCCCTGACCAGGGAATATCTGGCCGGATTGTTTTGGCCGGAGGCGACCAAACAGGAAGCGTTAGGCCACCTTCGCCGCGCCCTCCATAATCTTTCCAAAAATCTGCCCGGCTGCCTGGACGTCAACCGGCGCACGGCCGCGTTTCGCGCCGACGCCTCGGCCGTTGTGGATATCCGCCGCCTTGAGGCGTTAGCAAAAGAGGGGGACATCGAGTCCCTGACCGAAGCGGCGGCGTTGTTACGCGCCCCTTTCCTCGAAGGGATTTATTTCGCCGACTGCCCGGAATTGGAATTGTGGATTGCGGCTGAACAGGAACGCTGGCAGCAGCAGGCCATCACGCTTTTGGGGGCGTTGGCGCGCGCCGCCAGCGGGGAGGGGCAGTATGACCGCGCGCTGGCTTACGCCCAAAAGTTAGCCGCTTTAGACCCTTTGCAGGAGGCGCACCACCGCCAGGTCATGCTGCTTTACGCCAAGACGGGCAAACGGGAAGCCGCGCTGGCCCAATACGCCATCGGCCGCGATCTGTTGGCTGAGGAGTTGGGCATCAACCTGTCGCCGGAAACGACGGCGCTTTACCAGCGTATCCGGGAAGTCACGGCCGTCCGCCACAACCTGCCCCCATCCCCCACCCCCTTCATCGGCCGCCAAACAGAACTGGCCGCCCTGGGCCAAATGTTAGCCAACCCCGACTGCCGCCTGATCACCATTGCCGGCCCCGGCGGCATCGGCAAAACCCGGCTGGCGTTGGCGCTGGCCCGGCGCAGCGCGGTTCATTTTTTGGAAGGGGTCTGGTTCGCCGGGCTGGTGGACGTGTTCACGCCGGCCGGGCTGCTGACGGCGCTGGGCGCCGCCCTGAATCTCCCCTTTGCGCCTGGCCGCCACCCGGCCGGCCAACTGATAGATTATTTGCGCGGCAAAGAGATGGCGCTGCTGCTGGACAACTTCGAACAGCTTGCCGACGCGCCGGATCTGCTGGCGGAAATTCTAAGGGAGACGACGGCCGTTAAACTGGTAGTCACCTCCCGACGGCCGTTGAACCTGCAAGAAGAGTGGATTTTCGATCTAGACGGCCTGCCCACCCCCCAGGCGGGAGAAACCGGCAATCTGTTGGCGTTTGAAGCCGCCCGCCTCTTTGACGAGGCCGCCCACCGGCGCTGCCCTCGCTTTGATCTGGCGGCCAATGGAACGGCCGTCATCCAGATTTGCCAGATCGTCCAGGGCATCCCGCTGGCGCTGGAACTGGCCGCCGCCGCCTGCCGCGAGATGCCCTGCGCCAGCATCGCCGAAGGGATCAGCGGCAATCTGGACTTATTGCAAACCCCTTTGCGCAACGTGCCGGAACGCCACCGCAGCGTGCAGGCGGTGTTCAACCATTCCTGGAAACTCTTGGACGAAGCCGCCCAATCCGCCTATGCTCGGCTGTCGCTGTTTCGCGGCAGCTTCTCGGCGGCGGCGGCCGAGGCGGTGACTAAAGTAAGCCAAAAGCACATCCGGCCACTGGTTGAACATTCCCTGTTGAAGCGGACGGGGGAATCCCGCTACGAACTGCACGAACTCCTGCGCCAATATGCGCGGGACAAACTGGAACAGAACCAGGCTTTAGCCAACCAGATGGCTTTCCGTCATGCCGAATACTTCACGAAGCGATTGGTTGAACAGGGAGCCAACCGCCGGGATATGGCGCACACGGCCGTGACCCTTGACCTGGGGAACATTGTGGCTGCCTGGCAGTGGGCCGCCGGTCACGGCCAATGGCAGCTGCTGGCGCAGAGCGCCGCTCATTTGCGAGATTATTTTTTAGATGTGGGCAGCCCCCAGGAAGGCGTCGCTCATTTGGACGAGGCCAGCGCCCAGTTGGAAGCGGCGCTGGCCGTGCCCACCCGCCGGCCAGCGCCGCCAGGGGCGCTGGCCGGCCGTCTGCTGGCCCACAAAGCCCACCTGCTCGTCCGCAGCGGCCAAAGCGACGCCAGCCGCCAGACGGCGCGGCAAGTCCTGGCCCTCGTCGCCGACGCACCCGATCCCGCTGCCGAGGGCGAGGCTGCCTACGTCCTGGCCTTTGCCGACTTCACCCAGGGCAGTTATGGGCCAAGCCGCCAGCTGGCCGAGGCCGGATTGGAACTGGCGCAGCAAAACGACCTGGGCCGGTTGGCCGCTCTTTGCTTAAACCAGGCCGGCCGCTGCTGCCTGGAAACCAACGATCTGGACGCCGCCCAGGCATATTTTGAACAAACGGCCGTCCTGGCCCAAACCCTCCCCCTGCCCCAATATGAAATAACGGCCAACATCAACTTGAGCCTGATCCGGGAGAGACGGGGCGATTACGCCGCCGCCGAGGCGTTGTTGCAGCAGGCGTTAGCGCAGGCGGAACAACTAGCGTACCACGCTTTGGACGGCATCATTTATCTCAACCTGGGCACGATGTGTTTGCACCAGGGGGACGCCAAACGGGGGCAGAGCTATTACCAGGCGGCCCAGGCCGAATACCGCCAATCCGGCAACCGGATCAACCTGGGGCTGAGCTACCACGCCCAGGCCAGCGTGGCGCGGGAGATGGGCGATTTCTCGACGGCGCTGGATTGTTTTGAGCAGGCGCTCGCCCTGTACCGGGAAACCGGGGCCCGACACAACCATCTCATCATTTTGAGCGAACTCGGCGACTTGCTGCGCCTGGCGGGCAAATACACGCCCGCCCGCCAATATTTGCAGGAGGCGCTGCGATTATCCGCGGCCATCGGCAAAAATGTCAGCCGCCTGAATTTGCTGGTCAAAACGGCCTGGCTAGCGGTGGATGTGGGCGACCTGGCCGGGGCCAAAACGGAACTGGCGCGGATTGACGCGCTGCTGCCAGATGACCAGCCGGTTGCAGATAAAGGGCTGGCTTATCTGTTACAAGCGCACTACTGGCATTACCGGAACGATCTGGCCGAGGCCCGCCACTGCGGGGAGATGGCGCTGCGGCTGGCGCAGGCGCATGACCGCCGGCTGCTGCCGGCGTGTATGACGCGCCTGGGCTGGATTTTGATTGAGCGGGGGGAACGGCCGTATGCCCGCGACCTGTTTACGGCCGCTTTGGAGGCGTACCTGGCAGACGACCAATCCCACTTGGCGGCAGAAGCCCGCGCCGGTCTGGCCCGGATTGCCCTGGACGAGGGAGATTTGGCAGCAGCGCTGGCACAGGTGGAGGCGATCTTGCAATTTCTGGATAGCCTCAATCCGCCCAACACGTTAGTGGGGACACAGATACCGGCGCTGGTTTATCTGGCCTGTTATGAGGTTTTGCAGGCGGACGGGGATGGCAGGGGGACGGCCGTTTTGGACGAGGGGATTGATTTCTTACAGGAACGCGCCGCCGGACTGGGTGAGCGCCAGCGCCGGGCGTTTTGGGAAGATGTGCCGCCTAATAGAAAGTTGGCGGCGGCCAAAAAGAAAAGCAAGAAACGGACCTCCACTCATTAGGAGACTCATCTTTTTTTCATCAGCGTCCTGGTCGTACAAGCGTCACACACCGGCGTGTACAACGCCCACTTTCGTCAGATCGTTGGGATCATAGCAGACTGTGAGCATCTGGCCGGGTTGATATTTGGGGACAGAAGCCTGGGCAATGGCAATACCCGACGCCTGCGCCACAAAGGCTTTGCCGTTCGTTGCCTGGACTTCTACAACCAGGTTCACAACCGGGTTGTCTCCATTGACTTCAATGCCCATAGGCATATATTTCAACACCTTCGCGGCAGCTTCCATGCCACGCTCGACAAGCCGATCATTTTCCGCCTGATACTGCAACAACATCTGCTCGATTTGCTGCCGGTTCGCCGCACTCTCCGCTGTGCCGTCCGGCCCTATGCCCAGGATCGCTACGTGGCTGGGTTCGGCCGGATCGTACTTTATTTGCAGCTGCGCGCCGGGTTGAAATGCAGCTAACTGCGTGAGCGGAACGATTGTCTTGAGTTCAGTTTGAAACGACGCTCCGCCGGGAGGCTGCACTTGAAGCAGAATACCCAGCTGCGGCTCATCGTTGAGACGAACGCCTGTATCCCAGGTGCGGATGATGGTTGCCGTTGCCTCGACGCCGGTTCGCATCACTTGTTTCGTTATACGCGCATCACGCATGAGCGGCCGGAACGCGAGAAATACAATAAATAGAGCGAAAGTCGAACCGCCAACGAAGAGAACGAACTCCGGGTTCAACGATTGCGCATAGTCTATCAACGAATTCAAAATATCCATTATTGTCTCCTTCTTTATCCTGCCGGAGGTTTGCAACCTCCGGCAGGATTTGCTTAAGGCGTCTCGATGACGATTTCCTGCCAGGTCACCCAGGAGGGGCTTTACACTGTCTCCACTTTGATGAATTGGGTGTCGGCCCAGGGTTTGGGCGGGGTGTGTATGTTAATATCTGCGAATCACTCGTGTTGCCACCGAACTCATGCAGCAGTTGGTAGCCCTTTTCCCAGGACGCGGTGGGTAATACGGCCGTTCGGGTACTGCGCAATGGTACAGTGACCCCATTGTCAAGGCCACGAAATGACATTTTTTAAGGTGCGTCAACCAAACATAATAACACAAGATGGAAATAAAGTTCCGTCTTAACCATCCATCTCAGGGTAATTGTATACTCGCTAGTTTTCCTTTTTTTCGCCACGAATTTCACCAATTACACGAATTTAGACGGTTTTTATTCGTGTAATTGGTGAAATTCGTGGCAGAAATCTGGAATATGCAATCGCCCTGCCATCCATCTCCATGTTATTCTCCGTAAACAAATTAAGAGGATGATGATCGCCTCCGGTAAATTGACCGAAAAATACAACAGCGGACGTTGAGAGGACGTTTGTGTTGTATTGTTCTTTCAGTATATCTCGTTTACTGGACTCTGGCGTTTTTTGAAATCCTCTCTGGTAGGAGCGGTTCGCGAACCGCCCCTACGTCTCGACTGAAAATCAATTTCCGCCAGACTCCAGTCGTTTATTGGAAAATCAGCGGCGGCGCGCCATCTGTATTGGATGGCATTCCCAGAGAAACATGTAATGAAATCAAGACGTTTTTGGCTCCCTTTTCTTGTTAGTTTGGTCATGTTGAGCGTCATTTTGGGCGCAACGGCCGTCTCCTCTCCCGCCGCCCAACCCCTCTTCGCCCAACCCCTGGGCGAACCCAACGCCATCGCGCTGGACACCCCGGAAATTTTCTTCACGGAACCATATTCAGGCAGCGTCAACAGCCTGACCGGCTATGAGGAGACGGCGTTTTGGAGCGCAACTGCCCCTGCCTGTCCCGGCGGGGAATTTGCCGAACCGTGCGTCATCCGCCGCAAATCAGCCGGCTACCTGACCATTCAAAACAGCAGTGCCGGGGTAAGCATCCGCAGCAGCCTGGCGGTAGATGACGCGTATGTTTATTTCGGTACCAGCAGCGGCCAGATCGTGCGCATTATGTACCAGTGGTGGGGACAAACGGCCGAGACGTTAGCCGCCAAGGAAAACAGCGCGCGGGGGGGCGACGTGGCCGTAGACGATACTTACGTTTACTGGACAGAGAACAGTTCCGGCAGCGGCAAGCTGTTCCGCGCGCCCAAGAGCGGCGGCGCGCGGCAATTGATGTACAATTCCATAGGTAGTCCCATTAAGCAGTTGGAAACTGACGGCGCTGGCGGCGTATTGTTCATCGCCGACTGTCTTTTTTGCCCAGGTACGTTGACGCGGGTGACGCCCTCCGGCGGTGGATTTACGGCCGCATACGGCCGTCCCTACGTGCAAGCCTACACCCTGATTGACAACACCGTTTATTTCGCCCTCAATTTCGGCGCCAACAATCTCCACCTGGAATCCGCCTCCATCGCCAGCTTGAACAGCGTCACCCAAGGGCCGGATTTGAGCGATACGGCCGTCTCCGTCATGGCCGTAGACGACACCAACCTCTACTTTCAACACGGCAGCGGCGGCGGCGGCCCCCTCTTTCGTTTATCCCGCTCCGGCTTCAGCAGCAGCTCGCCCACGGCCATTACCGCCGACCAGGTCCCCATCGGCGACTTGTATGATAACGGCGTTTACCTGTTCTGGCGCGACAACGCCGGCCCCCAGAGTTGGGTGTACCGCCTCTCCGTCAACGCCGCCGCTTTCCAGGTGGACGCCAGCGTGACGGACATTGAAGTCACGCAAGGCATTCAAAACCTGGACAACGACGTGACGCCCATTCAGAAAAAGTGGACGATGGTGCGCGTTTATCCGGCGCTGACCAGCGGCAGCATCCCCACGATCACGACGGCCATCCGCCTTTCCGGGCGACGAAACGGCGTACCGCTGCCCGGCTCCCCCTTGCGCGCAGAGATAGTTCCCGTGCAAATGGCTGGCAACCTGCGCGAAAACATGGATGATACGGCTAACTTCATCCTGCCCCCATCGTGGCTGACGGGGACAGTCACCCTGACGGCCGACCTTTCCGTCCTGGGACTCTACGATAACTTCCCGGCGGACAACATCAAATCAGTCACCGTCAACTTCGCCAACAAAGCCAACGTCTGCGTCAAATTTTTGCCCATCGACACCACCTCCCGCCTCACCTTCCGCGTCCGCAGTCTGGCGTCAGGAGCCTTTACGCCGGGATTCCAGGAGGTTTACCGCCGTTTCACCACGCTCTGGCCGACGCCGGCCGTGCCTTACTACACTCAGTCAGTCGCTTTGCGAAAACCCTGCTTCCTGTGCGCCCCCAACCGCCCTTTCAACATGGTTGGCGGTAGCGACAAGGTCCTCGTCAACCTCGCTCTCTACGAACACAACATCTGGGACTCGGCCCCTGACTACTGCGGCGGCAACAACGCCCGCACCCATTACGTGGCCATGGTTCACCCCGGCATCAACACGAACAC
>JAJRYT010000199.1 GCA_024275635.1 Chloroflexota bacterium
CATCACGCCCACCGGCATGACGATTAACCCCAACAGCGGCTTGATTTCCTGGACGCCGACCAGCGACGGCAACTTCAACGTCACTGTCAAAGCAACCAATTCCGCCGGGAACAACAGCCAAAGCTTCACCATTGAGGTGGCGACCGCGCCATCAATCACCTCAAGCCCGGTAACAACCGGCGACGTTGGCGTCGCCTACAGTTACGACGTGAACGCCTCCGGCACGCCCAACCCCACCTACAGCCTGATCGCCAAGCCAACGGGCATGACGATTGACGCCAACACCGGCGTCATCGCCTGGACGCCGGCGACCAATCAGGCCGGGCAGCATTCGGTGGAGGTACAGGCCAGCAACTCGGCCGGCAGCGACAGCCAGACATTCACCATCGCCACATCTGGCCCGCCCATCATTACGTCGTCGCCGGTCACGGCCGTGACCACCCTAAACCCCTACAGCTATGACGTAGACGCTTCCGGCTACCCCACCCCCACTTATAGTTTAATACCCGCCGACAAGCCGCCTGGCATGACGATTAACGCCGCCAGCGGCGTCATCTCCTGGACGCCGACCAGCAGCGGCACATATACCCCAACTGTACAGGCCGCCAATTCTCAGGGGACAGACAGCCAGAGCTTCACCATCACAGTGTCAGACGCCCTGATGTGTCTGGCCGCCGACCCTATCTCCTACTGGCCGTTGGACGAGACCAGCGGCGCTACCTTCGCCGACTTGCTGGGCGGCAATGACGCCAGTTGCGGCGGCGACTACTGTCCGACCTTCGCCGGCAGCGGCCGCGCCAACGGCGCTCGCTACTTCGACGGCGCGAATGACGGCCTGGACGTAGCCGACGATCCCAGCCTGGATTGGGGCGTCAACGACAACTTCACCATTCAAGCCTGGATCAAAACGACGCAAAGCTGCACGGGAAACAAAGTCTACGTCGGCAAATATCGTTTCACCGGCGGGGGCGACTGGTGGTTGGGTTGCGGCAATGCCAATAACGAAGCGGTATTTTACCTGCGTGATTCTAACGACAACGCTATCTCGATTAAGGGCACAACAAGCATCAACGACGGCGCCTGGCATCATCTGGTTGCAGTGCGGGATGGCGGCGCTGGCGAAAACAGGCTGTACGTGGATGGCGTCGAAGAGGCGTCGGCCGCAGTAGTTTACACAGGCAACTTCGCCAACGCACAAGTATTGACAATTGGCTATTTTTCCATTCCCGATTTGTACTACGTGGATGGGTTAATTGACGAGGTGGCAATACACGGCCGTGCCCTCACCGCTGCCGAAATCCAGCAATATTACACCAACGGTTCCCAGGGCATGAACTACTGCGCCCTGGCAGCGCCCATCATCACTTCAACCCCAACGGTTGGCGTGTCACCCGACGCCGTCTACACCTACACCGTGTCCACAGCCGCTAATCCACAGCCCACCTACAGCCTGATTTCCGCCCCCTCCGGCATGATTATTGACGCCAACACCGGCGTCATTACCTGGTCAACCACCGGCGTCCCCTCAGGCGCCTACACAGCCGAAGTACAAGCGACAAATCTGGCCGGATCAGACACACAACAGTTTACAATCATCGTTTATCACACCCTTTACCTGCCCGCCGTCATCAAATAGCAAACAGCCTCCCGGAGGTTCAGAACCTCTGGGAGGCGGCCGGTACAAGGAGCATCTCATACCCATGACCGATCAATCAGCCAAAACATCCCCCCCAAAGCGCGTAGCCATCGTCGTCCCCCTCTCCAACCGGGCCGAACTCTTGCCCGAAGAGGAAATTTCATACCGCCATCTCGTCCATTTCCTGGGCCATTACGACAAATACGTGGTAGCCCCGGAAGGTCTAGACATTGATTTCCCCGGATTCGGCGTTGAGCGATTTGACGGCCGTTTTTTCGGCAGCGCCGCCGCCAACACCCAACTCATGTTGTCACGGCCGTTCTACCGACGATTCCAGACCTACGAGTACATCCTCATTTACCACCTGGATGCGCTGGTCTTCTCCGACCAGCTTGAGCAGTGGTGTACCACAGAGATGGATTACATTGGGCCGCCCTGGTTCCAATCAGACGATACCCCCTGGGTGAAAACGCCGGGCGTGGGCAACGGGGGCTTTTCCCTGCGCAAAGTCGCCAGTTGTCTTAAGGTACTCAATTCCACCCACTACCGCCTCCCACCCGATGAATACTGGGCCAGATACTGCGCCACCCGGCCAAAACTCACCCAATTCGTGAACTGGCCGCGCAAATATTTCAAATACCTGCGCCCGTTTAACAACATTGACCGGGAAATTGCCCAATTCAAAAACAACGAAGACCGTTTTTGGAGCCTCCGGGCCGAACATTATTATCCCGGCTTCAAAATGGCCGATGTGGATACCGCGCTCCGCTTTGCTTTTGAAGCTGAGCCGTCGCGCTGTTTTGAAAGAACCAACCATACCCTGCCCTTTGGCTGCCATGCCTGGCCCAAATATGATCGTGCGTTTTGGGAACCTTATTTGATAGGAGACGCATGCACTTAAACCAGGCAGCCCAGCATATATTGGTCACTGGAGCCAACCGCTCAGGTACAACGTGGGTGGGGCGCACCGTATCACTTCATTCGCAAGTCAGATACATCCACGAACCATTTAATGTGAGCCATCCTAACAGCGAAATGGGGCTGCAACTGGAAAGATGGTTTTATTATGCGCCAGCGTCCGCGCAAAAGGAGACCATTCAAGCATCTTTTAACAGATTATTGAACAGCAGCCCGTTTCATGTAGCCTTACAAGTATGTACGCGCGCGGGAATAGATGTGAAAACACC
>JAJRYT010000200.1 GCA_024275635.1 Chloroflexota bacterium
GTTGTAAAAGGACAAGAAATTGAATGAGTTTGGCAGAATGTTGTACAATTTGCTTTATCAAGAGGCTGCTCCATGATATAGATTTTGGTCTGTTAACTACAATCTTATCTGGTCAGCCTTTTGTTATCCATTTTGCATCATCTTCGCCATCTTTTTATCTCTCTATTTGGTTTTTAATGTGCGAAATATAGGCTTAAATAATACAAATTTGTGCGAATATATTCCAGTCCTGTTTGTTGTTGGCTTAACCGGAATATAAGCGCCACCAGATCGTCTAGATCATTCCGCAACTGAGGATTGAAAATGGCGCGCAGCCATATTTTACCCCGGATGGTTTCGTCGGATAGGTAGGAAAAGTCAGTGAGATGGTAGCAAAAGTCAGGCTGGTACGGCCGTAACCCCTCCGGTGCGTTCAACAAAGCGAGAAAATCCGTTGGAACCGGCCACGCCTTCTCGCCATGATAGATGATCAGGGGGATGATGGGCGACAACGCGTTGTTTTCTTTGGCTTGCCGTTCCCAACAGCGCACCATGTAGCGTAAAAGCTGAAGGGAAACCAACGGGGCGGGATAGCTTTTGTGTTCAAAAAGGAAGTAGACATAAGCCTTGTCGCCAGTTGTCAGACGAACCTCATAGAGCAGATCGGTCTGGTGTTCCTGCATTGTTTCATCAATGAAAGAACCATCTTGCAAGACCAAATGCTCCAGGTCAAGCAAAGAACGCACATCGGATGGAAGATACTCCTCCAAGTAGTTGCGGGCGATTTCGGGACGGCCGAAACTGTCACGGAAGAAACGGTCGTGGGGATTTTGAACGGTCATGGGGGAAATTATAACATAAAGGATGAAGGGTGAACCCCTCCCTTATGTCCCCCCGTCCCAGTCAATCGTGTATTGCGAGGAGGGTTCAATAATCATTCGCGTTACGCCGCGCTCGGAGCCGCCAGCGCCGCGCCCACAATGCCGGCCTGGTTTAATAATTGGGCCGGCACGATTTCAGTCCTGATGTCAATGTATTTTAAGAATTTTTGGTGCTTCTTGCTAACGCCGCCGCCGATGATGATTAGTTGGGGTGAAAATAACGCTTCGATGTATTGGAAATATTCGTTGAGCCGGCCGCCCCACTGCTTCCAATCTAGTTCTTTTTCCTGGCGAATACGGTCAGAAGCGTATTCTTCAGCGTCTTTCTTCTGGTGGCGCATGAAGATGTGGCCTAGTTCCAGGTTGGGGACGAGACGGCCGTTGACAAACATCGCGCTGCCAATCCCCGTCCCCAACGTAAAAATCATCACCACGCCAGGGTGATGATGCCCGGCCCCAAACCGCATTTCGGCGATGGCGGCCACATCCGCATCATTGAGCAGGGTCACCGGGCTGCGAATAGCTTCGGCCAGCGCTTTCTGACCGGGATAGTCAATCCAGCCGTCATCAATATTCGCCGCCGACTTCACCACCCCGTCAATCACCACCGACGGGATGCCCACCCCCAATGGTCCGGCATAGTCAAAATGCTTGACAATCTTTTTGACCGTTTTGATAACCGCTTTGGGCGTCGCCGGCTGTGGCGTGGGAATCCGCAGCCGGTCAGTCATCATCTCCCCCGTTTCTGTATCAACCAGCGCCCCCTTGATTCCCGTTCCGCCAATATCAATTCCCAGGATTGCCATAATCTCTCCGTGATTGATGATTGGTTCAGTCATCAATCATCAATCTTTAATCATTCAACTACGCCATAAAAATGAGGCAGTGGCTCTACCGGTTCATCCGACCAGGCAATGGCCGTCAGAATTTCCTGGCGGGCTTGCGCTAGTTTGTCGGCGTTATTGGCGTGGATAAACCCCAGCGGCTCTCCGGCAGCTAACGAATCGCCAACTTTCTTAGGCAGGATCAACCCAACGGCATAATCAATCTGGTCTTCTTTGACCAAACGGCCGGCGCCCAGGTGGACGGCCGTCCAGCCGATAGCGGCCGTATCCATCGCCGCAATCACACCCGTGCGCGGGGCCAAAATCGGTTCTACCAGTGGCGCCTGGGGTAGTTTAGTCGGATCGTCTACCTGGCTCACATCGCCACCTTGTGCCTGCACCAGTTGGCGGAACTTTTCCCAGGCACGGCCGTCTTCCCTTACCTCGTTCACCATGGATTTAGCCGCCGTCAGCGAGTCTGCCTTGCCGGCCAGATAAACCATCCGCCCGGCCACTTCTTCGCAATGCGCCCACAAGCCGGACGGCCCGCCGCCGTGCAGGGCGGCAATCGCTTCCTTCACCTCCAGCGCATTGCCCACCGCATGGCCCAGCGGCTGGTTCATGTCCGAAATTAGGGCCACCGTCTTGCGCCCGGCGTCGTTGCCGATGTTGACCATCACCTGCGCCAGTTTCCGCGCCTGGACCACGGTGGACATAAACGCGCCGCTGCCCATTTTTACGTCCAGCACAATGCCATTCGCGCCCGCCGCCAGTTTTTTGGACATGATGGAAGCCGAAATGAGCGACAAATTGGCAACTGTGCCGGTCACATCGCGCAGCGCGTACAGTTTGCCGTCCGCCGGAGCTAAATCAACCGTTTGCCCGGTTAAAACCAGCCCGATTTCGGCCAACTGTCGTTTGAATTGAGGCAGCGTCCGATCGGGCGTCCAACCGCGAAAGGATTCCATTTTGTCCAACGTGCCGCCGCTGGAACCCAGGCCGCGCCCGCTCATTTTACCTACCGGCACACCGCAAGCAGATACCAATGGCAGCGCAACCAGCGATACCTTATCGCCGACGCCGCCAGAGGAGTGCTTGTCTACCACAAAGGGGGCAATGTCGCGCAAGTCAAGCTGGTCGCCGGATCGCGCCATCGCCAGCGTTAAATCTACCGTTTCCCGCCGGTTCATGCCGCGAATGAAGATAGCCATCATCAGCGCCGTCGCCTGGTAATCGGGAATGTTTCCAGCAGTGTAATCGAGCACAAACCATTCTATTTCAGCGGCGGTTAGCTCCCCGCCGTCTCGTTTCTTTTCAATAATATCTACCATTCTCATAATAATCACCGAGGTTAGCGTTTCAGCATTTCAGCTTATCCGCTTTTTGTCTTTGAAAGGTAGGAATTATAGCAGGGAATGGGAGATTTTGCGCCTGGATGAAACGAAAAACGGCCGTCTACCCCCAAGGGAATAGACGGCCGTTGCTGCCACCCTCCCGGAGGCTGGCAGCCTCCGGGAGGGTTCATGCGTTACTTTTCAAAATCCAGGTTCGCCGCCGCCGCGTCAAACAGGTTCGTCGTTGGCATGCTGTCGCCAACCGTTTCCAAAGGAACATTGCTCATTGCTTCATTCCATATTCATGATCCAATCAGTTCTACTCTGTTATACGAGGTTATACGAGGTCACAGTGAATTTTCCTAGTTCTAATAAATTTTGTGGCTTTGGCATAAGTGAGGCAATATTGGTTAAAAACGACCAAGAATCCAACCAATATGCCTCAAAGAAAGTATAACAAAACCAAAGCCAAGTTCATAAAACATACGAAACGTATCACATTACCGATTGATTTAGCTGCCTACAATGCCATCTTGTTTGATAAACAAGCCTTTCGACATTGTTTGGATGAAATGATGCAAACTTATCCAGAACTTTTTCCTGATGGTATCGACCA
>JAJRYT010000201.1 GCA_024275635.1 Chloroflexota bacterium
AGCAGGCAGGTTACAAATGACAAGCGCGTGATACGGCCGTTTCTCTGCCCCTCGGCTACTCCCCCTTCAACGGAACGTCGCGCGCCGCACAGGCCGGCATGTGCGCCTCATCGGGCATATCCACTGTGATTTCGCGCGGGTCTACGTGGGTGTTGAACTGGGCAATTCCCACATCCTCATGAATCAATCCGGCCCACATCGGCTGCGGGTTGCGGTCGCCAAAGACGTTGACCACGCGAATGCCGCCAGTGACAATGGCCCGCTCGCCTGGCATCAGGTAGTAATAATCGCCAATCTTCTCCAAATCATCCAAACTGCCCACCGCCCAGCGGTAGGGATAGTTGGTGATTTCATTCTCGTAGCCGATGGCGACGCGCCAGGCCCCGGATTCGGTGTGCCAGCCCAGGGTGTTGTAGTTCCAATCGGAGTCGTAAACGACGCCCGGTTCCGGCCCGGTGGTGCGAATGGGGGTTGTGCCGTAATTTTGGACGGTGACGGTGAAGTGGATGGTATCGCAGATGGCCACGGCCGTGGCGTCAAACTCCAGCGTATCCCCCGACGGCGGGGAGAAAATATCAGCGCGCGGCACGCCGCCATACTGGATCGTCAGGTTGTCCGCCACTCGAATCTTCTGCCCTTCCGCATCCTCAGCAATGGCAATGAGCGGGTAAGTGCCATCCGGCGGCGGCGTGGCCCCATTGTCTACCCCGCCCTCATAATCGTAATAATGGCGGCCCGGCTGGTTGGCCGGAATATCCCGCTCTAACTCTGAAACCGGCGCTTCCCGTCCATCGGGCATGAGCAGGAAGACGCGCAGGGAAGCGACTTCTTTGGTCAGGTAAAATTGCGGCCGTACCCGGTCGGAGATGCCGTCCCGGTTGGGCGTAAACACGGCCGGGAAAATGGTGAAATTACGCAGTTCTGGCAGTTCCGTATCGGCGTTGGCGATGGTCAGAGCGCCGGCGGCCGTTTCGGTAATGTTTTTCTCATCAGTCGCCGCGATTGTCCAGGTATAGGTTCCGTTTTGCAGCAGGCGGGACAAGATCTCGCCCGTGATCATCTCGTTGGGCAGACGGTAGCCATCAACCACGCCGCTGAACAGAACACGGTACTCGCCTGTACCGCGCGGCTTTTCCTGCCGGAAGTAAAAACGGTCGCCCGCTTCGTTCTCAAAGTAAATGGAAACGGTGGCGTTGCGCGATAGTTCATAGGCGATGGGGGTGACGTCATCTTCACCATCAGCATTGGGGGTAATGATTGTTTTTTCAACAACGACGTTACGCAGCAAGCTGCTGTCGCCATTGATCACTCGCCAGCCGATGGCAACGGCCGTTATCACCACCAGCAGCGCAATCAAGCCAACTAAAAGGGGAGAATTTCGCTTGTCACTCATAGGCGCAAGTGTACCAAAGCTCCCCCCCTCCGGCGAGAGACGGCTTCCCCACTTTCACCCTGCGTTCATTCGTAATGCGTCCACATCCGAATGACTTTTACTATGCGCTCTTCCTCCAAGACCTGGTAAACCAAGCGATGTTTGATGTTGGTGCGGCGCGAATAAGCGCCCGATAAATCGCCAACCAATTTTTTAGGCGTCCTTGAGCGCTTTTTTGGTAAAAACAATGCGCCAGGTCACCGCGCAACCTCGTCTTCATTCACACATTCGTCCAACGGCGCGTTCAATCCTTCCACAATAGATTCGCGCATCCCCGGCACGCCCAGCAGGTAAGTAGTCTCCTCAATCGCCCGCCAATCCTCTTCGGATACGAGAACGGCATTGCCCCGCTTGCCGGTTATCAAAACGGGTTCATGAGAATCGGTAACGGCATCAATCAAAGGGATAGAATACGAAGTCTTGAATAATTTTCACAAAAGATGTAAAATACGTAAAATGCGAATTTAATTATGAACGGAAATCAACATGGAATATATTCGACATATCCCCAAAACAGATTTAGCCCGCAAAACGCGCCAAATCATTCAGGCCGTTCAACGCGGTCAAACCGTCGTCATTGAACATCATGGTCAACCGGAAGCGGCTATCATGGATATTATGGATTACTATTTGCTGCGCGCTGTCTTGCACTATCACGGCCATTCGCCGCAAATTGACGCTGACGCCGGCTTGAGCGAGAACGCGGTTACTGCGCTGGAATCGCTGCCAGAACGATTCAACCTAATCATTGCCCATTATCTGGCGGGGAGCATCAGTCTCAGCCGGGCGGCCGATTTGTTAAACCTGACCTGGCTCGAATTACGCACCCGCTTCCTACGTTTGGATATCCCAGCTCGTACCGCTCCCGGCCGTCCCGATGAGATTGCCGTCGATTTGGAAAATGCAGCCGCCTTCGCCATACAGTCACAATGACCCAACCTGTTCTACTGGACAATACAGTTCTGACCAATTTTGCCCTTATCGGCCGCACGGATTTTGTCTTTGATCTATGGAGCGCAGCTTGTACAACGCCTGCGGGTCAGGCCGAGTACCAGGCTGGCATAAAAGCGCATGATTTACCGGCTAATGCCTGGATTTCTCTGGAGGTCACGCCGTTAACACCGGTTGAATCAGCGTTTGCGGCGCACTTGCAGCCTCGTCTGGGTATAGGGGAGCGTAGTTGTATCGCGGTTGCCTGTTATCGCAGCGGTTTGTTTGCCAGCGATGATTATGATGCGCGACAACAAGCAAAAGTTCATGGCATACCCATAACAGGAACGATTGGCATCCTGCTATTAAACATCCAAAGGCAAACAATTACGTTAGCGGCAGGGAACTCGTTGCTGGAGCGGCTTATCGAGTTTGGCTACCGCTCACCGGTTGTTCACCTTGATGAATTTGTCTAAACGATCTCTTTAACGGCCGTTCGCCAACAGCCGTTTCCCACCCCATCCATTCCTTCATTTTCCACCTTTGCCCATCCCCTTCTCCAATGCTACAATGCCACCAGGAGATAAAAGTATGAAGCATTATGGCGCAGACAAAGCATGGCCGTTTGCTGAAGGCGGCGGGGCAACGATATTGATTTTTACAGTGGTGTGGGCAACGGCCGTTACCCTCTGGTTCCTCTGGCAAAATCTAGCGACCGGCTTCTTCCTCTTCCTGGCGACAGCCTTGTGGCTGCTTATTCTCTACTTCTTCCGCGACCCTAACCGGGAGGTCGTCAACAAACCCGGCCTCGTCATTGGCCCTGGCGATGGCGAAGTGGTGGAAATCGTCCACGAATTTGAAGATTATTATCTAAAAGAGGATGTCATCCGCATCAGTATGTTTCTTTCCGTCACCGACGTACATGTCCAGCGCGTTCCGTTGGGCGGCAAGGTAACGTTGATTGATCACCAACCGGGTCAATTTCTGCAAGCGTTCAAGCCGGAAGCCTCAGAAGTGAATGAGTATATGGCGATGATAACAGAGTCGGGATACGGCCGTATCCTCATCAAGCAAATCGCCGGCATTCTGGCCCGCCGCTGCGTCAACAACGCCCAACCCGGCGACGAACTGCAAACCGGCCAACGCTTCGGCCTCATCAAATTCAGTTCCCGATTAGACCTCTATTTACCGCCCAACGCGCAACTTTTGGTCGAAATAGGTGATAAAATAGTTGGAGGGCTAACACCCATAGCGCAGTTAAAGATTAAAGATTGAAGATTAACGATAAACAGCGTGTCCCAATCATCAATCATTTAATCATCAATCATTAAATAACGGAGGCAGACATGAACAGCAAATATCGCTACCTCGTTCCCAATGGCATAACCTTCATCTCTTTGACCTGCGGCATCGTTTCCATACTCCTATCCGCGACCGACCAATTCCAACCCGCCGGCATCCTGATTCTCGCCAGCTACATCCTCGACTTGTTCGACGGCGCTATGGCCCGCAAATTGAAGGCCGGCTCTGAATTTGGTTTGCAATTAGATTCGCTGGTGGACATGGTTAGTTTAGGAACAGCGCCGGCCGTCCTCATCTTCATGCACTTACGCGCCGAAGGATTGACAATGAGTTGGGTATGGCCATTTGCGGTATTGATTCCGTTAGCGGGCGCTTTTCGATTGGCTCGTTTCAACTTACTGCCCCCCAAGCAAACTGGAAACACAGATTCCGTCGGCCTCACCATTTCTACCGGTGGGGCAACGCTGGCGCTGGCAGTCATGTCTGATCTGGCCATCCCCAGCGACAGCATAAGCGATTACTGGTACATTCTCTTACTGATTGCCGTCAGCGCTCTTATGGTCAGCAAAATAGCGTTTCCTTCTTTTGTGTGGGTATTTTCCGGGCGGCGTAAGAACGCCGTCATTCTGTCTCTCTTTGGCATTTCGTTGATGATTACCTCCTTTTTTAGCGCCTGGTTCTTCTGGACGAATGCCTATCTCGGCATTTCGTTGGCCCGCGCTGGGTATAAACGGTTAAGTTAGGGATGACATCTTTTCGTGACCGATTGACCGGAAACAGCCTTTATTGGCTGTCGCAGATTACGCGCCGAAGCGGCCGTTATCAGGTGAGCGGTATAGAGCGCCTGGAAGCCGCCAAAACGAGCGGCCAACCGATCGTCTTTGCTACCTGGCACGGCATGACGATGATGTTAGTTGGCTTTTTTGCCAATCATTACGACCTCCGCAATCTTGTCTTGCTCATGCCCGATGATTGGCGCGGCGAAGCATTGCAAGTTTTTGCCAATAAGCTAAAAACTGAACCGTTTCCAATGGATTTGAAGGGGGAAGCAAATATGGCAACGGCTCGGCGGCTGGCAAAATTAGTGCGCCGGGTCAAGGAAGGACGTGATTGTTATATGACGCCAGACGGCCCCGACGGTCCGGCTTACCTCATCAAACCAGGCGTGGCTTATATCGCCCAAAAAGCGAAGGCATTGATTGTGCCGCTGGGCGCGTATGCCCGGCATGGCTACCGTTTGAACCGGTGGGATCGGTACGTGGTTCCCTACCCGTTTAGTCGAATTTCGGTAGCCATTGGGGAGCCGATATTTGTAGAGAAAGGGGAGGTATTAACGGCCGTTACCCACACCCTCACCGACCGACTCCACCGCATCACCGCCCAAGCCGCCGCCAACTATTATGAGCAAAAGGGCTAAGTAGCAAAGCACTCTGCCACTCTGAGGCTTTTCCCATGACTGATTTAGGCAAACAATGGCGTATTTTCGAGGGCAGAGCTTTATACGCTTACCACCGACTCATCACCCGCACTTCACGCTGGCAATTTATAGGCAAAGTCAACTTAACCCAGGCCAGAGCAAGCGGCCGTCCCATCCTGTGGAGCCTGTGGCACGGCCAGGCCATGCCCTTCATCATGTACGGCGACCGCTTCGAAAACGCCAGCCGTTTCTGCCTCATCACCGTCGGCGATGAGCGCGGCGATTCCCTCGCCACATTAGGCGAACAAATCGGGGCTAAAATGTACACAGTAAACATGCAAGGGAACCCCGTCGCCGCCGGCCGGGCTGTCTTACGGGTGATACAAGCTATGAAACGAGGCAACGACTCCATGATTGCCCCCGATGGCCCCGACGGCCCGGCCTACGAACCCAAAGGCGGCGTCGCCATGTTAGCTAAAAAATCCGGAGCCGCTATTCTGCCGGTTGGCGTCTGGACACGCCATGCTTACCAACGGCGTCGGTGGGATAGCTACTTAATCCCCAGCCCATTTGCTCGCATCCACATGGCCTTTGGCCCACCCATCGTAGCAAAACGGGATACTCCCACCGACAGCTTGCTAAAACAAATCACGGAAGCGTTACACGCCGCCCGCAACCAGGCGCGGCAAGCGGCTGGCGTTCGCTAGATTACAAAAGTCTTTGAGACTTTTGTAATCTTACCCCCCAAACACACGCACCATCACCACCGGCGTCACATAAGATTCGACCAACGCCGCCAGCAGCAGCAGCGGCACGACAACCCCCACAAAAAGCCGGACATAATCGGCCGCCGCCCAGATGAAGCCCTCGCTCAGTGTGCGATCCGGCGGCGGAGAAATGACCGTAGCGTGCCAGCGCAAAGCGGCAGCGGCAGCAATGAGAATGGCCGGTAATTCGAGGATGGCGTGGGGAACAATCGTCGCCAGCACAAAGGCAAAAGGATTTTGACCGGCCAGCGCAAATTGGGCCGCCGCGAAACCAATAATTCCCCAGGGCAGCATGAAAATAAAAACGCCAATCACGCCAAACGTAAACACGCCCAACAACACTTGCAGCGCCAACACGCGCACATTGTTAAAGAAAATAAACGTAGGCAGCGCCCCGGCAAATAATTGCAGATATTCCAGGTTTTTGACCAGGTTACCGCCGGTAATTTCGGCTTGCAAATCCGGTGAGAATGGGTAACGGTTAGCAACCAAAACGCTGGCAATGATGGCGGCCAGCATGGCGATTAGCTGAACCAGCATGGGCAAACGCAGTTGAGGAAGAAGGGCGAAAGTTT
Organism: Chloroflexota bacterium; assembly: GCA_024275635.1. Classification (GTDB taxonomy): domain Bacteria; phylum Chloroflexota; class Anaerolineae; order Promineifilales; family Promineifilaceae; genus JACKCC01. The sequence continues at coordinate 6,424 of JAJRYT010000201.1, forward strand.
GTTTGTACCAGGCAGTTGGGCGAGGATAGCGCTCGCCATCCCCCCGACCGCTGAACTGCTGCCAAAACTGCCGCCAAATCCAACCCAGGCGGATCTGGTCAATTTCCTGTCCCATCAATTCTTCCCGGCTAAAAATGCTGAGTCCCATCCGCATGAGGACCAGGGCAGTGATAAGCAGCGCCAGGATGAGCCACCAAAGCCCGGCATGGTTGCCCCAGAACAACGCCGCCGCCTCACCTTGAATCAGCAGCGCCATGGGCACAATGATGAAGCTGGCCAGCAAGTTGGCCGCCCGGACGCTGGTGGTCTGGCTGGAGACGATGACCGCGCCGGCGACCATGATAATGCCCTGCACGGTCGTCAGCAAAAGGGTTTGGATGAGCAGCTGCGGCGATGGCGACCAATCAATGCTGATTTTTAGTCCAACTATGTACACGATCATGCCCAGGTAGCTGGCGAACAGGGGTGGAACCAGGGCGGCCATCATTTTACCTATGTAAAGTTGGAAATCGGTCAACGGGGTTGCCAGAAGCGGCTCCAGGCTTTTGCGCTCCCGCTCGCCCACGAAGGTTTCCAGGGCAATGATGAGGGAAAAGGACATGGGAAAGAAGCCGACGACGAGCAGCAGGAAGGGGATGAGTTGGGTGGCGATGATTTCGGCGCCGTAGTTTTCGACGAAGACGAGCAGGCGGCGGGCGGTGAAGTTCATCAATGCCGGGAAAAAGACGGTCAATAAGATGATGGGGGCGAGGATGCGCCAATCGCGGAAGGAATCGCGGATTTCGCGCCGGGCGACGACGAGGGCCATGCGTAGATCGTTTTTTCGGGTGGGGAGGGTTTGGGTTAAGGCAGTCATATTTTTTTGATGATTGATGATTAAAGATTGATGATTGGCATCCATCTGTTTCAATCTTTGATCTTCAATCTTTAATCATTCTCTTCAGCAACGACGCGCAGGTAGACTTCTTCCAGGCTTTGGGACACTTCGCGCAGGGAAATTACTCCCAGTCCCATGTCGGTGAGGCAGCGGACGAGTTGGGGGTTGGCGGTGCGGGGCTGTTCGGCGCTGTAGCGGATGGTGTCATTGCGCACCCATTCAATGGTGATAAGGTCGTCTAATTCGGTGATTTGGCCGTTGAGGGGGCGGTCTACCTGAACTTCTAGCCGGGGAGGGCCGAGGAGCTGTTGTTTGAGGACGGTCGTTTCCCCTTCCGCGACAATGGTTCCCTGCTTAATGATGGCAATCCGGTCGGCCAGCGCTTCGGCCTCGGCCAGATTGTGGGTGCAAAGGATGATGGCTCGTTTATCATCGCGCAGTTCCATGATGGCGTCACGTACCTGCTTGGCGCTGTGCGGGTCCATGGCCGAAGTTGGTTCATCAAGCAGAAGGATGGTTGGGTCATGCAGCATGGAACGAATCAGGCCAACTTTTTGCCGCATCCCTTTGGAGTAGGTTCCCAGGCGGCGTCCGGCGGCGGTGGCCATGCCAAAGCGCTCGAACAAACCTAACCCGCGCTGTTTCGCTTCGCTGTCGGCGAGGCCGTAGAGACGGCCGTAAAACAACAGATATTCCAGCCCGCTCATTCGCAAGTACAGGCCCGGCTGTTCGGTCAACATGCCGATGACCTGACGCACGCAGTGGGCTTCTTTGACCACATCGTACCCGTTGATCCGCGCCGTGCCGGTAGTGGGTTTGAGGATGGCGCCCAACATGCGGACGGTGGTAGTTTTGCCGGCTCCGTTTGGCCCCAGGAGGGCTACTAGTTCTCCGGCGGCCACGTTCAGGTTGAGATCGTGAACGGCCGTAAATTCATCAAATGTCTTGCCCAATCCCTGCGCTTCAATCATGTCATTCTCCAGACACGCCACTCATCCAATAAACACCACCCCCTTTTCTTTTGTGACGTAACTATAAACTTAGCAGAATGAGAATCGGCGACAAATTCCATTTACTCAGATTATCAGACGATGCGACGGCCCGACTATAGGACTATTCAGCTACTTCTCTGCGCCGCGCGGCAACACGCCAAAGAATCATCGCCAGGGCAACGAGGATGGAAACAAAGGTAGCAACGGCCATGTTGATCTGCAAGCCGCCCAGGCTGACCATCCGGCTGTCCAGGCGCACCGTTTCTAACAGCGTCCGTCCAACGGCATAAAAAACCAGGTACAGGGCCATCAAATCGCCAGTCAATAATTTTTTGGCGTGCCGCCGCGCCAACGTTAACAGGATGATAAACGCCAGCAAACTCCACAAGGACTCGTACAGGAAGGCTGGGTGGAAGCGGCTGAATTGGCTGTAGGCGGGCAGCCGGTGGGCGGGATCGATGGCGACGGCCCAGGGGAGGTTGGTGGGACGGCCGTATAACTCCTGATTAAAAAAGTTCCCCCACCGGCCAAAAACCTGCCCCAGCGCCATGCCAACAGCAGCTAAATCGGCCCAGGCAATCGTCGGCAGCCGGTTGCGGCGCGTAAAAATCCATAACCCCAACACGCCGCCGGCCATCCCGCCGTAAATACCCAGCCCGCCATTGCGCAGGTTGATGAGTTGATACGGATTGCGAAAATAATCCAGCGGCGAGTTAATACCTACGGCGGCCATGCTGGGCGACGGCGTCAGCACATGATACAGGCGTGCGCCAATGACGCCCAAAATCAACGCCCAGCCAATCCCGTTCCAGGTATGTTCCGGGTTCCAAATACGCCAGGGTGCGTCTTCCAGCCAGCCTTCAGCCACGCCTTTCGTCGCCGCTAATTGCCGCCGCGTTTTATCAATCCCTTCCCGGTTCAAACCCAGGCTGCGCGGATCAAATCCATAACGCAACAGCAGTTCGCCCAGTGTTGTAACTTTTTGTTTAGTCAGAATTTGAATGATTTCTTCCGGCAAGTTTAAGTCAACGATTGATTTTTGCTGCAAGCGCGCCGGTACATGCTTGTTCAGCAAAGCCAGCGCCCGTTCCCGCGCCAATCGCGTGACGACATAAGACCCCAAGGCAATGCCGCCAATAATCCAAATACCATACCAGAAAATATCAAAATCAAGGCCGGGAATATGAATGGCAACCCGGTCAGGCGTTGTGCCGGTCAGCAGATGATTAAGATAGAGGACGGCCGTTGCCAGCAGCAGCGGAAGAATCAAATACCAATATGGTTCTAAGCCAATCCGTTTATACACTTCATTCAGCTTGTTCATCATCAATTTTTAGTTCTCATCGGGTTGTGGTCGTGATTGTTCCCAAACATGGTACATGCGTTGGAAAGTTGTGAAGTAGGTAAATATCGCCAGAATGATGAGGGCGATATGAGGCGATTTAAGCACTAAGAAAAACATCATCACCGCATACCGCTCAACACGGCTTAAAACACCGATTTTGGCGTCAAAGCCAAGCGCTTCAGCCCGCGCCCGCGTGTAACTGACCATGACAGAACCGGTGATGGCGATGTAGGCCACTGCCAGCATCAGCTCATTGCCCTGGCGCACATAATAGAAAATAAAACCGCCAAACAGGATAATTTCAGCCAGGCGATCCAAAGTAGAATCGAGGAATGCGCCAAACCCGCCCTGTTTGCGTCCCAATTTCCGGGCTAAGGCGCCATCAAATGCGTCCAGCGGTACAAGGAAAAACATAGCGACAGCCGCCCACTGCATTTGCCCAAAGGCAATGAGCCAGGCAAAGAAGAAATGGAATAACATGCCCAGAACAGTTAACGTATCAGGCGAAAAGCGGTAGCGGGCCATAAAGGTAACGACCGGATCGATAATAAATCGCGTCTTGGCGCGCAAGTAATCCGTCAAGGTTAGTTTTTCTTGTGTTGGTATTTCCTGTGAATTAAGGTGATTCATGTTTGTTATACCATTGTAATTACGAACGGTTTCTTAGTAAGGCTTCATTCGAAGCCAATGGGATGCTATCGAAAGTGACACAGGCTGTCAAGCGCGGTCAGCCCAAGTTATGCTTTGCCAACAAGCCAGTTCTTAAACCATTGTGAAGAAAGCGATAATAAAATCCGCGAAATGACAACAAATATTGACTCTAGATCGTATAGTTTCATAAAATAGTACCAAAGTACTGGTTTAACGAGCCAATACCGGCTAACGAATGACCCGGTTTAGTAGAGGTAACTTTTATGGAACCCGAGATGATCATCGTCATTGTACTGGTGATTGCATCTATTATTGGTTTACTCATTGTAATCCGCCCTCACCCAATAAAGGTTGTCAAGAAGCAATCACCAACCAGCCACACAAATGATATGCACGGCTGGGGTCTCAACGAATAAAAAGATTAAGTTATGTCGTTTAACGGCCGTTTCACCCTGAAACGGCCGTCCCCCTCCTCACTCATCTAACCGAAAACCCAGCCAGGGAACCTGCATTTCGGCGCGAGTCATACCGCCATGCCGCCCTTGCATCTTGTCCGCCTTCTCCCGTTCGTTCGTCGTCAACAGGACAGCCCCCTGCCGCATGGTCACGATGACATCCCCTACCCGATCGGCCGTTTGCAGCGCGTGCGGCGTCGGTCCCAACAGTCCTGCCGCCAGCGCCTCATCCGCCGGGAATGCTGTCATCGCATGACTTAATTCGGCCTCGATGTACTGCAAAATATCCGCTTGACGGCCGTGTTTGGCGTATAAATAAGCAGTGCGCGGCTCGCCGGCCGGCCGCATTAGCAGCATTTGCTTCAACTTGGGGTGGTCATCTAAATGTACGCGCTGCTCCGGCGGCGTGATCACCTGTCCATGATCGGCGGTGATGAAGACGGCCGTTCCCTGCCGGGCGGCCGCGCTCAACTTACTCATAAACTCCACTTCCAACAGCCACAAAATCGCCCGTAACTCAGATGCCACTACATCATGATTCCAGCCATAAATATGGCTCAACGTGTCCACCATCGGCCAATAAGCATTCACATACAGCCGCTCGCCCGCCTTCGCTTCCAGCAGGTGGCGCATCTGCACAAACAGTTCCGCTAATGAGGAAACGCCATGATCGGCCGTGACACCCCGATCATGCATCTGGCTCAAAGCAGAATTGACGATTCCCCGTCCCTTAAACGCATGAACGCCAATGCCGACGGCCGTTAATTGTTCCGCAAAGCCAGGCACAGCCAGGAATGTTTCCGGGTCTAATCCGGCATCAATCAGCGCATCGGGATATTTACCAAAGGTGGGCGTAAAACTAAGCATCTGGGTAATAACGGCGTAATCGGGCATAAAAAGACGCAAGCCAACCATACTGTGCTGGGCCGGAGCCACGCCAGTCCACAAGCTGCTCAACGCGGCGACAGTGGTTGAAGGGAAAATAGAAGTCAACTGCCCTTGAACGGCCGTTCTTTGCCACAAACCATCCAGCCGCTCCCGTTCCTGCGCCAGCAAATTCCAGCCCCACGCATCCACAACCAACACCACGACCCGCTTCACACCCGCCGCCAACGGCCGCCATAAACGTTCAGGCAGCGGCGGTAATCCGGCAAACGGCGCTCCCAACAACCCCGCTACCGTCCCCGGTATATTAGCAATCGAACCGCCCTCATAATCAGGCCACACAAACTCATCCGGCAAATTTGCAAACATCTTGTCATTCATAATCTCTCATTTACTCCATACTCAAAAACCAGACGCCAAGTATAATCATTATTCCTATCATTGACAGTCCAATTTCGTTATAATGAGGGTATTATTCGTTCGCTAATCGTTTTCCACGACCCAGGAGGTCAGACATGCGTTATGAAATTGAAGGTACAACGCTCCAAACACTAGATATTTACTTAAATGCTGGGGAATCTGTTTTTACCGAATCGGGCGGCATGGCTTGGATGAAAGGCAATATTGACATGACCACCAACACGCGCGGCGGTTTGCTCAAAGGATTAGCCCGCTCTCTGGCCGGTGAATCGCTGTTTATGACCACATACGCCTGCAAAGGCGGCGAGGCTGTGATTACTTTCACGCCTGAAGCGCCCGGCTCTATTTTGCCAGTCGAATTAAAGAACGGCGAGAGTCGTATTTGCCAAAAAGATGCATTTATGGTCGCTCAGGAATCGGTGACGCTGGAAGCCCATTTCCGCAAAAAATTAGGCGCTGGACTCTTCGGCGGCGAGGGGTTTATACTGCAAAAGCTCACCGGGCCTGGTCTGACCTGGGTGGAAATCGCCGGGGAAGTGCGTGAATACGCGCTCCAGGCTGGCGAAAAGATGAAGGTAGACCCCGGCCATATCGCCATGTATGAACCATCAGTCAATTATGATATTCAGCGCGTAAAAGGGGTCAAGAATATGCTTTTTGGCGGAGAGGGACTTTTCCTGGCAACGTTGACCGGGCCGGGGAAGGTGTGGCTGCAAAGCCTGCCACTTTCTAATTTAGCGGCGAAGCTGGCAAAGTATATGCCAGTCAAGAGCGGTTAGCCAATCCGAATACTCCCCTGGAAAATGCAAAAGGCCAGGGACGGCGTTCCCTGGCCTTTTTTATATGCCGCATGTCAGGTACACGACGCTGGTAAACGGCCGTATACCTTCTTTCTTCTCAACTCTTAACGAGAGTAAAAATACAAATCTTACCGCAAAGAATCGCGCATGGCATCCATCTGGCTGGCGACACTGCTGTCAACCACCTGGTCGCCGGCGCGGACAATCAAGCCACCCAAAATAGAGGGGTCTACTTTGAAGGTAACGGCCGTGCCCTTCAGCGCCTTCTTCACATTCGCTTGTTCTTCATCCGTTAATGGCAAAGCGCTCGTCACAACCGCCTGTTCGCCGCTGACATCAGCCAAATCGGCCGGCACTTTAGCGAAGAAATCGGCAATAATCGCATGTTGACGCTTATCATCTAACGCCTTGCCAACCAACTTGTTGGCGGCCGCAATGGCAATAGAAGCGACCTGACCGCGTAATTCGGCCAGAATACGATTCCGCTCTTCTTCCGCGTCTTGAGCCGCTGCTGCGACAATCGCCTTCGCCTCTTCATTCGCTTTCGCTTCAATGCCCTTAGCCGTCTCTTCAGCTTGAACAGCCGCATCCGACCGCACCTTGGCCGCTTCAGCGCGGGCTGCGTCTAAAATCTTCTTTGCTTCCGCATCGGCATTATCACGGGCGATGGCCGCCTGACGCGCATCTTCCAACCCTTTAGCAATGCGTGCTTTTCGCTCTTCAAGCGTGTTGATAATCGGGCCATAGGCATAGTTCTTCATCACCAATAACAAAATGATGAAGAGCAGAACCTGCATAATGATATAGCCCAAATTAATACCTAGTGCATCCATTGTTGAACCTCGCTTACAGGGAAATACTTATTTAACTTGTCTCTGTTTAGGCAACAAAGATGAGAATCAGGGCCACAACCAATGCGTAAATAGCGACGGCTTCGGCCAGAGCAACACCCAAAATCATGTTACCCGTGATCGTACCGGCGGCATCTGGGTTGCGGGCAATACCTTGTACTGCGCCGCCAACAACGATACCCACACCAGCGCCAGCGCCAATAGCGCCCGTCATAGCCAACCCTGCACCCAGGAATTTCAAGCCTTGCGCAATTGCTTCAGCTGCTTGTACATCCATGTTTATAATCCTCCGAAAATTATTATTACTAAAATTTCTTCAAACTAGATAAAACCGGTCTAGTCCACAATATTAATGTTCTTCGCCGTGTCCTTGCGTTGCCATAGACATAAAAGTCAAGGTCAACAGGGCAAACACCGCCGCCTGCAAAATACCCACAAAGAACTCCAAATGCCAGAATAACAGGTTAGCGATAGGCAGCAGTCCGCCAATCACAAACAAGAGAACCTGTCCGGCAAAAATATTACCCAAAAGCCGGAAGGCGAAAGAGACGATTTTGAAAATCTCGCTGATGAACTCCAGGAGACCAACGCCCGAATCCATAATAGCCAGCGGGTTTTCCTTGATTTTATCGCCATCCCAAACAAAGAATTTCTTCCAGTATTTCATGCCCAGCGCTTTCATCCCGTAATATTGGGTCATAATCACAGAAATAAGGGCGATAGCCAATGTAAAGTTGAGATCCGTAGCCGCCGCGCGAACGTAGGGGACAATTGTCCAATCAGCTTCGGCCGACTTATTTCCATTTTCATCGGCCGGCGCTTTGACAAGCCATACGCCTTGCCGCATGTCGCCCAAATTTGCTTCATCAGCTGCGAGTTCAGCCTTTTGTTCAATTTCGTGAATCGCTTCTTCGCTTAAATGTTCATCGCCCGCTTCGGCCGCTAATACGGCCTGCTCGGCCTTGGCGTGAGGCAAACTTTCCCATTTACCAACCGCGTCCACCATCGGCACCAATTCCATCCAGTTGGCGACGACAATCCACAAAATAAAGGTCATAAAGAAAGGAAAGAATGCTTTGGCCCATTTACCGGCCGAATTCTCTACATAACCGTAGGCAAACTCAATGAGCATTTCAAAGAAGTTGTAACCGCCAGTCGGAACCTCGTCGGCGGTACGGGATTTGGCCCGCAAACTGAAGGTCATCCACAACAAAATGGCCAGGGTGATGAGCGTTGCCAGGAAGGTATTGGTGAAGCCGCGCCCAAATAAGCCGCCCAAGAATTCGCTCCCGCCCGGCCAGGCCCACAACACTTCGCCAGGCAACTGAATCACCGGCAATACCGGAATCAATCCCAACGCAGGTATGTTTAGCAATATAAGCCCAATAAGGGCAGCATACACAACATATCGTTTTTTCATACGTCTATTTCTTCCTCCGAATCGTTAGAGTCTTGAGGTTGTAATGCGCTTTGCCGGGCAACGGCCGTTAAGCTCAAGCGCACCGTAATATACAAGGCAACGGGTACGCTGCCAACCATTAGTAAAACTGTAAAAATTGCCCGTGTTCCCAGGAATTTATCAAGCGCCATGCCCGCACCTAACGCCAATCCAATAATCACAACAATAAGACAACCTACCTGGCCAACAACACTGGCCATGAGCGCCGCCTGGTTAATTTGTTTCGGATCTTGGTTCACAATCTTCTCACTCCCGCGTGCGAGCTTGTGCATTATATCACAACGAAACTCATTGGCAATTCAAAAATTGAGGACAAAAATATAGAAGAATATTAGGTAAACATTCAGACCCCAGGGGTTCGTTCAAAATTAACTTTGCAGTTTGCTGGTGATTGAGTAATTGGGTAATTGAGTAATTGGGTAATTACCAATTACCAATTACCTGGTTACAACTTTTCAAACGCCAAAGTTATAAACGAACACGCCCTTGGGGTCTCTATTGTCCTCATCCGGCCAGGGCAAAGAAAGCCGTAGCCGCTTCACGTGTCCATTCAAATGCCGGACCGGCATAAATGCCCAGATACAAAATGAAGAACAACGAAAATGCCAGCCCAACCTTTGCGCCTCTGGAGACGGGGATAGGATCATCCTCTTCCTCCGAGCGATACAAATACATATATTTAACAGCAGACAAGTAATAATACAAAGCAACAAAGGCATTGAGAATGCCAATCAAAGCCAGCCACCATAAGCCGGCGTCAACGGCCGCTCTGAACAAAAAGAACTTGCCAAAGAAACCGGCCGTGGGCGGGATTCCGCTCAACGAAAGCAACGCAAACAACATCACCAGCGCCAGGTAAGGCGAGCGGCGGCTCAAGCCGGAGAAATCCTTCAACTCATCTGAGCCAATGCGATTGCTCACAATTACAATCACGCCAAAAGCGGCAATATTGGTAAAAATGTACATGAGCAAATAAAACATCGTCGCGCCAGAGCCATCCGGGGACAGCGTAACCAGGCCAATCAGCAGGTAGCCGGCCTGGGCAATGCTGGAGTAAGCAAACATTCGCTTGATATTGCTTTGGAAGATGGCCACAAAATTACCCAAACTCATCGTGATGATCGTCATCGCCACCAACATCGCCCACCACATTGCCGGATGATCTTTAGGCGTTCCCGTCGCGCCCAGGACGCCGGCCATAAATACGCGCAAGAAAACAGCAAACCCGGCCGCCTTCGACGCAGTGGAAACAAAGCCAGTGAACGGGGTTGGCGCGCCTTCATACACATCTGGCGTCCAGAAATGGAAGGGTACGGCCGAGATCTTAAAGCCAAACCCCACCACAATCATCACCGCTGCCAGCAGCAAAACTGCATTCACTTCGGCCGGGATTCCCTGCGCGCCCAGGAACATGCTGCCGATCACATACAAGTTCGTCTGCGCCGTAAGGCCATACAACAAGCTCATGCCATACAGCATCACCCCCGTCGCAAACGCGCCATAGACGAAATACTTCATCCCCGCTTCCGACGAACGCTGCTCTTTGGTCACAAACCCGGCCAGGATGTAAGAAGAGATACTGGCCGTCTCCAACGCCACGTAAACCATGATTAAGTCGGCCGAAGCCGCCATCAGGCTAAACCCAATTGTGCCAGTGATAAGAAGAGCGTAATACTCACCCTTCTGCAAGCGTTCTACATCCAATGAAATCAGCGCTGTCAGCATCAAAGCGACCAGGAACATCACCCGGAAAACCAGAGCAGCCAGATCAAATCGGATCATGTCGCCCCATAACAGGCTTTCGCCAATGCCGGTAGCATTATTGGGTTCGCCCGTGCCAATCCACAAGCCTATCATGGCTACAAGGATGATAAACGCGCCCCAAGCCGTCACCAAACCAATGCGGCGGCGTTCTTCCGGCTTAATCAGCCGGTCATACAGCAAAACAACTGCTAATAAAACAAGCAGGCCAATTTCTGGCACAAGGGCCAACACCCAGGATAGGGTCATATTCGGGCTCACTTATGCACCTCCCAGCCAGATAAAAAGGTTCGTCGCAGCCGTCTGAACGGTGTCCAGGAAATTAGCTGCGTGTTGGGCATCGTTAAGGCGCTGTACCACCGGCGCCATGCCCGATTGAACGATGGGCGCAATCACCGAGGGGAAAACGCCAATCACGATTAGAATAACGGAGAACATCACCAGGGCCACTTTGTCTAAAGCGAATAACGGCCGCATATCGTGCCATTTATCGCCCTGATACTCGCCAAAGAACACTTTACCCACCGCCCGCATGATGTAGGCGGCCGTGATAATGATGCCCAATGCAGAGATTATGGCAATAATGGGGTAATAATTAGCCGGATTAAGGCCAAAAATTGTACCCGACAGGTTTAAACTGCCGCCGCGCCATACGCCCAGGAAAATGGGGAATTCGGCCAGAAAACCGGACAATCCGGGCATACCCATTCCCACCAGGCCGCCGATGATGAAGGGAACAACCAGCCAGGCCAGCGGTTTGGACATGCCGTCCAGATCGTCCATGTTACGAGTATGCGCCCGGTCATAAATCATGCCCACGACGGAGAAGAAGAGGGCTGTCATGACGCCGTGGCTGACCATTTGGATACCGGCGCCCAGGAACCCCTGCGAGTTCATGGCCGCGAAGCCCATCGTTACCAGCCCCATGTGACTGACGCTGGAGTAGCCGATGAGGTATTTCATATCGCGCTGGCGCATGGCGACGAGGGAGCCGTAGATGACGTTGATGATGGTCAGGAAAATGATGAACGGCATCCAATAAACGGTTCCTTCAGGCAGAATCTGAATGCCGACGCGCATGGAAGCGTAAGCGCCCAGTTTCATCAAGACGCCGGCGTGGATCATGGAAACGGCCGTTGGCGCCGCCACATGCCCATCCGGCGACCAGTTATGCAAAGGCCAGACGCCAGCCAACACCGCAAACCCTAAGAACAGCGGCAAAAACCAAATCTGCTGGATGGCAAACGGGAAATTGGCTTCCGACCAAATCCGCAGGTCAAACGTCCGCAGCGCCGCCCCGCCGTCAACCGGCGTGAAATACAACACCAGGAAGGCGATAAACGAGATAAAACTGCCGATGAGCAGATACAACGTCAGCTTCATCGCCGCGTATTCCCGCGTTACTTTCCAGCCCCAGATGACAATCATGACATACATCGGCAGCACAGCCAGCTCATAGAAAAAGAAGAGCAGGAAACCGTCAACGGCCGTAAACACCCCCTGAACACCGGCTACCAAAAGCATGAAGAAAGCCATAAACTCGCGTGGTCGGTCGTCAATACGCCAGGAGATCATCACGCCGCCCAAACCAACAATGGCCGTCAGCAGTACCAACGTTGCGCTCATGCCGTCAACGCCCAGGATGTAATTGACGCCAATACTGGGAACCCACGCATGCTCTTCAACAAACATGAGCGTATCGGCCCAACGAGTGCCCATTTCCGGCAAATTCTGGTTGTATGCCACGTACATGTAACCCGACAGAATCAAGCTCATGAGCATTGTTGCCAGGGCCAACATGCGGGCATTTTCACCCCGCTCCTTGGGCATCATCAAAATGATGATCGCCGCCGCAATTGGCGACAAAACTATAATTGATAGAAATGGGAATTCCATATGTCTATTCCAGTCTAAAGAGTTGCAGAGTTACAAGGTTGCAAAGTTTGCATTATCACGTTGCCACTTTGCAACTTTGCCATCATTAACCTAATATCTTTGTTACCGTATCGTTAATAAACACCACCAGCCACTGCGGCCAGATACCCAGGCTCAACATCAGCCCCATCAGCGGCCAGATGACCAGGTGTTCGCGCAAAGTCATATCTTTCAGGCCCAGCCATTCCTTTTTGGTCGGGCCGTGCAAGACCGTACCCAACCCTTTGAGGATATATGCGCCAGTCATGAGCAGCCCCACCATGGAGAGGGCTAACTGCACTGTAAATACATTCCAACTACCGCGCACGACCATGAATTCACTGACGAAGCCGTTTAAGCAGGGCAGCCCCAACGAGGCCAGGCTGGTAAAAATGAGGATCGCGCCGTACACCGGTAGAATCGTCCAGATGCCGCCAAACCGCCTCAAATCACGAGTATGCGCTCGTTCGTAAATGACGCCAACCAGGAAGAACATGGCCGCCGCCGACAAGCCGTGGTTAAACATCTGGAAGACAGCGCCGCTGGTGGCCAAAATGGCGTCGTTGGTCAATGCCTCGCTGCTGCCGGGCAAGCCAGCTACATAAGCGTAAACGGCGATGCCTAACACCACAAAGCCCATGTGGTTAATGGAGGAGTAAGCGACGAGCCGTTTGAAATCCCATTGACCGAAAGCGGCAAACCCACCCATGACAATACTGAGCATCCCTAACCAGGCCAGGACAAAAGCGGCCGTGTGCGCTTGTTCCGGGAACAGGGGAATGACCAATCGCAGAAAGCCATACGCGCCCAATTTAAGCAGAACGCCAGCTAGAATCATGGAACCGGCCGTCGGCGCTTGCGTGTGAGCGTCGGGCAGCCAAGTGTGGAAGGGCCAGATAGGAATTTTGATGGCAAAGGCCAACATGAAGGCCCAAAAGGCGACGTTCTTGACCAAACTGACCGATAAACCGGTCCCAGCCAATGTGCCGCCGTCCAGCGCCACCCACTTATCCATCAGTTCTATGATGTCAAACGTGCCGGTTGCCAACCCCATTACCTGGATAGATAGGAGCAAGCCGAGACTGCCGGCCATGGTGTAGACGAAGAATTTGAAGGATGCGTAATCGCGGTCGGCGCCGCCCCACAGTTTGATGAGGAAGTACATGGGGATTAACCCAAACTCCCAGAAGATGAAGAAGATGATGAGGTCGAAGGCAGCGAACAAGCCTAACATGGCTGTTTCCATGACCAGAAACAAGAACATGAACATCTTTACCCGGTTCTCTATGCCAAATGAAGCCAAAATGGAGAGGGGGGTTAGAATGGCGGTCAGCAAGAACATGGGCAAGCTAATGCCGTCTATGCCCATGTGAAAACTGGAGCCAATAGCCGGGAACCAATCAGCCTGAACCACAAACTGGAGGTCGGCCGCAGCCCGATCGTAGTTGAACCACATGACCATGACTAATGCCAGCGGAATCAGGCTGAGGGCCAATGTCAGCCGCCGGATCAGCGTTTTTTCATCCTCTGGCAGCAGTAAGATAATGAATGCCGCCAACAGTGGGAAGAAAACGGTTACGGTCAGGAGATTATCTTGAATAAAGTCCATCAGTATCTCCAAGAATTACGGGATTATGGTGAATAACTGGTTGAGCCAACCAAAGTTAATCGCTAAAACAACAACGACCAGGGCCACGGCAATGAGCATGGAAACCAGGGTATATTCCTGGATTTTGCCTGTTTGCAGTTGGCGGAATTCTTTGGCCATGGCCAATACTTGATCTTTTACCCAATCTACGCCATCGCTGATGACTCTTTTCTCGAATGTTTTGACGTAATCGCCAAATGCGTACACGGAGCGGGCGATGAGGTGCAGGGTTCCGTCTATGATGCCTTTGTCCATCACTTCGTAGGCAATAACTTCGGAGAAGTAGATGGTGGGATTGATGAACAGAAATTGATACAGTTCGTCCCAGTACCATTTGTTTTGCAGGAAGGGGTAGAGGACGTTGAGGGGACGGATAAGGGGATCTTTTTCGCCGGATTTGAGGGGGTTACGGCCGTATACCCACCACCCCAAAAACAATCCGCCCAAGGCCACAACCAACGACGTCATCAACGGGAACCAATTAAACGGCAGCGTCTCCAACCCATGCGCCAGCAATCCGGCTTCTTCCAGCCCGCTCAACGCATGTTCAATCGTCGCGCCCACGTAGTGATGGAAGAAATTATTATTGACCAGCGGCCCCAAAATCGGGAACTCTTCGGGGATACCCGCCCAGCCAGCGCCAACGGCGAAGATAGAAAGCAGGATCAGCGGAATCGTCATGTAGTTGTTGCTTTCATGGGCGTGTTCGGCCAGCGGCGTGCGCGGTTCGCCCAGGAAGGTGAGCGAAATCTGGCGCATCGTATAAAAGGCGGTCAGCAGGGCGGCAATCGCCAGCGTGATGAAAACGACCATGGCAAACGCATCGCCATTCGTTCCCTGGAAATAGGCGTCGGCCAAAATTTCATCTTTTGACCAGAAACCGGCCGTCAAAATGGGGAAGCCGGACAGGGCAAACCCGCCAATCACGAACGTCCAGAACGTCTTGGGCATTCTCTTGGCCAGGCCGCCCATGTTGCGCATGTCCTGCGGGTCGGTGTGGTGGTCGTGAACGTGCCCCGCGCCGTGTTCCATGCCGTGAATGATGGAGCCGGAGCCGAGGAAGAGCAGCGCCTTGAAGAAGGCGTGGGTGATGAGGTGAAAGGCGGCGGCGACGTAAGCGCCGATGCCGATGGCGGCGACCATGTAGCCCAACTGGGAAATGGTCGAGTAAGCCAGCACCCCTTTCACGTCATTTTGGGCGACGGCAATCGTGGCTGCCATGAAAGCGGTAAATGCGCCAATGCCGCCGATGATGAGGCCGACATTGGGATTGCCTTCCATGCCCACTGCGATGAGGGGAAAGATACGGACGATCATGTAGACGCCGGCAGAAACCATGGCCGCGGCGTGGATGACGGCGCTGACGGGTGTGGGGCCTTCCATCGCGTCGGGCAGCCAGACGTGCAGCGGCCACTGCGCCGATTTACCGACAGTTCCGGTGAACAACAGCAGAGCCATGACGCCTAACATCGCCGGGCCAACGGCCGTCGCCGCCGCTTCCAACCCGTGCGCCGATAACGCTTCGCTGAAATTAAGCGTGCCAAACACGGAATAAAAGTAGACGATGCCCAGCAGCATGACCACGTCGGCGATGCGGGTGGTGATGAACGCTTTGACGCCCGCTTTGCGCGGCGTGATCTTCTTGGGGTCATCGTAATTGCGGGCGTACCAGAAGCCGATGAGGGCATAAGAGCAGAAGCCCATAATTTCCCAACCAACGAAGAGGAGCAGTAAATTGTCGGCCACGACCAGGGTCAACATCCCCCCGGCGAAGAGGGACATGAAGGCGAAGAAGCGGGAGAGCAGCGGCTCTTCCTGCCCATGATTGGGCACGCCGCGCACTTGGCCCGGCGGCTGCCCGTAGTTGTGGTAGCCGACGCTGTAGATGAAGATCATGGCGATGATGAAGGGAATGGCAAACAGCATAACGGCCGTCAACGGATCCACCGCCACGCCCATCTGCAGCCACAACCCTTTGGCGTAATCGCCAAACGGCAGCCAATCCACCGCGCTGCGGATACCCACCGGGTGTTCAGCCAGAGAATCTATATCCCGGCCAAACATATCGAAGGCGACAATCCAACCCATCACCCAGGAGCCAATAATCGCTGTCCAGGAGAGCAGCCAGCTTAACGTCTTGTTATGCTTGGTAAACAGCATAATCAAGAAGAAGCTGAACAAGGGAAAGGCCGGAATGAGCCAGGTTAATAATTGAAGCGTTTGTTCAGTCATAGTTTTTAGTAATTAGTAATTGGTAATTTGGTAACCGGTAATTACTAATTACCAATTCCCAATTACCATTCACTTTCCCTAATTCTTCAACATATCCATCTCTTCAGCGACCACCGAATCCCGATTACGGTAAATCGAAATGATGAGCGCCAGGCCAACGGCCGCTTCCGCCGCCGCGACCGTCAATACGAAAACCGCCCAGGCCATGCCAATCGGCTGGTTCGGCGTGCGATAGCGCCAAAAAGCGACCAGGTTGATGTTGACTGCATTCAGCATCAACTCCACACCCATCAAAATGGCGACTGCATTACGCCGGGCCAACACGCCAAACAAGCCAATGGAAAACAACGCGGCGGCAACGAATAAATACCAGGACAAAGGAATCATTATTTATCCTCCGCTTTGGGCCAGGCCACCCAGATTGAACCGATCAACGCCGCCAGGAGCAAGATGGACGCGACTTCAAAGGGGAGCACGAAAGCGTCGGGGCTGACGAAGGAACGCCCTAAAGCGGCAACGCTGTCCATTAAGAGACTGTCGGGCACTACTGTCCGCGAAGCCAATGGTACCCCTGCGGCCGGTTCAATGGGCCAAAACTGGCGCATCCGCCACAGAATATAAGCGATAATGGCGAAGACGGAAACGGCCGTTATCGCACTCAACCCCGGCTGCGCATTAAACGCCGACTCATTGGTCTGCATCATGCGCCGCGTCAACATAATGGCAAAAATAATCAGAATCGAAATTGCGCCAATGTACACCAGCAGCTGCGCCGCGGCCAAAAAACCAGCATCTAACAACACATACAAACCGGCCACGCCTAAAAAAGACGCCATCAACGCCAGCGCGGCATGAAATAAATTGCGGTTCGTCACCACAATCCACCCCGTCGCCAGCGTAAAAACACTCACAATAATAAAAATAATGGTTTCAGTCATACTCAGGACAACTCCATACGCTTCTTAAGCGGCCGTCGCAAAAACAGCCGCCCTCAAGCGCATCATTATTAATGAGCAGCGGCCGCTTCCGAACTCACAGCTTCTGCCGCCAACGCTTCAACCCCTTCCAAATTTCGAGAAACCCTGGCCTCTTGTTCTACACGCTGCTTTCGCCCGTGCCAGCGCAAAATTTCCAGCGTAACAATGCCTATCAGCACATTACTAAACAAATGGACGCCAGCACGCGACACATCGCCCATTCCCGTCGGCAGCAGCTTATCTACCACCGCCGCTGCAAAAATCAGGGCCAGCGTGACCGGAACCAGAAACTTCCAATTGAGGTTTAACATCTGGTCAATACGCACGCGGGGCAGTGTTGCCCGCACCCAGACAAACACAAAATAGACAAGGAACATTTTTACAAAGAAGGTAATCAAGCCAAACAGATTGCCTAGAGCAAAACCGCCCGCCGTTTCAAAATTTTCCAGGCCAAAGAACCGGTAGCCGCCCAAATACACAACTACAAACAGCCCGGACATAAACAGCGTGCCCAAAAATTCGGCCAG
Organism: Chloroflexota bacterium; assembly: GCA_024275635.1. GTDB lineage: Bacteria > Chloroflexota > Anaerolineae > Promineifilales > Promineifilaceae > JACKCC01. Next base: position 24,218 of record JAJRYT010000201.1, read on the forward strand.
GAAAAACATGGCAAACTTCATGCCGCTGTATTCAATATGAAAACCAGCTACGATTTCTGAATCAGCCTCTAACAAGTCAAAGGGGGTGCGTCCCGTTTCCGCTAGAGATGAAATGAAAAAGATGAGGGCCGAAAGCGGAACCACCAGAATAAAAGGAACCGTTTGGGCTTCAATAATATCAACTGTGGACATGGAACGAGCCAGCAGAATTGGTACGAGAACCGATAAAATCATCGGCACCTCATAACTCACCAACTGCGCCACGGAACGAAATGCGCCCAAGAGCGCATATTTATTATTTGATCCCCAGCCGGCCAACAAAATCGTCACCACAGATACCGAACTGATAGCCAATATATAAAACAGACCGATATTCAAGTCAACACCCACCACTCCCGGCGCAAAAGGAATAACTGCCCACATCAACAAAGAGGTAATGACAATCAGGTAAGGGGCCAGATTGTAAGCCCATTTGTCGGCGCCATTCGGCGTAATCAGCTCTTTACTGAGCAATTTCATCGCGTCGGCGACAGACTGCAACAATCCAAATTTGCCGCCTACCCGGTTAGGGCCAATGCGATCCTGGATGCGGGCAATCAGCTTACGCTCTAACCAAATCAGGAAAATGACAATTATCAAGCCGAACGATGAAACCAGCACAACGCCGATGATGTCTAGAACTAGCTCAACCCAGGGAGCATTACCCCAGACCTGACGCAAGTAATTAGCTGTAGTCAGTTCAGCCAAGCTTTTAAGAAACTCCACAATGCTGAAGCTCATACAATCACTCCAATATAATTAAACTCATTCAGATGCACTACCTTCATGCCATTTTTAGGAAACCATGAAATCAGACGCAGATAATCGCTGATTAACGCGGATTTTCTAGATAGTATGACAACTCAATCCGCGTTGACCCGTGAAAATCCATGTCCTATTCAAAAAGTACAAGTAACTGTATAGGTGTCATTCCAACCAGAGGGAGAAATCTTTCTTATCGCATGAGGCGGCAAAGATTTCTCCTCGCTCTGCTCGTCGAAATGACAGAGACCTGTACAGTTACAAGTGCAAATATAGCGAGATGGTAATTCATGGACGCAAGCATAAAAAAAGGATAGAAGTTTATTTTGTTCTATCCTTTATAAATAAGTATGCTTAAACCCACTCAAGGACTCCCCGGCCCCATGCGTAGGCCAGCGCAGCTGTTAGAATTAAGATAAACAACACAATTTCTACAACAGCGAACAGCGAGACCTGCCCATAGGCAGCGGCAATGGGGAAAAGAAAGACTGCTTCGATATCAAAGATAACGAAAACCAACGCATAAATGTAATATTGGACTTTGAATTGAACCCAGGTATCCCCCACTGTCTCAACACCACATTCGTAAATTTGTTGTTTAATGTAATTTGGCTTTCGCGGGCCAAGTAATTGATTTAATATGACCGGCAGAGCCGGAAAAATAGGTGATAACACCACAAAAATTGCTATAAAACGCCAGTCACTAAGCACGTGACATCCTCCAATTTCACTCCCTCTTAAGAGGGTATGTAATTTGTTCCATTTATAACACATGCAGGAAACTCCGGCAAAGGGTAACTACAACCCTCCCGAAGGTTAGCTTGGATGAAGCCAGCTAACTTCTCATGACCCTCCAGGAGGATGTCTTAGTAGTGACAGCAAAGGTGTGTTATGCTAAAGGGGGTCTTTTAGCAGGAGGCCGACAAAATACTTGGAAAGAGTCTAGAATGTCCAGGTTATTTGTTATATTTGACAGGTTATTGCCAATAACCATTGGCAATCGAGGAATTGTTTGGTTTAATTAAAAACATCCTGTTTTTAATACCCTATTCAACAAGATTATTATTGAAGCGGGCTTGTAACTACCATGCTTGAGCTTGATCCTTCGTTTGAATCCCAACGTGTTTTAGCAGTTGATGATAATGCTTTTACATTGCGTATCGTAAAACATACGCTGGAACAGGCTGGTTTTGCGGTGGTAACGGCCGTTTCTGGCCAAGACGCCTTAAAAATGATTAACCGGCACGGCATCCCTCACCTGGCGCTTGTTGACCTGCATATGCCCTTAATGAGCGGATTCGAGTTTTGTCATGCCGTGCGCGAATTCAGCGATATGCCCATCATTATGCTAACGGCCGCCAATGCTGAGGAAACTGTAATCAGAGGGCTGGAACAATATGCTGAAGATTACATCATCAAACCATTCAGCCCCAGCGAGCTTGTCGCGCGCGTTAAGCGCGTATTGCGCCGTGTAGACAACTATGAATACACACGCGAATCTACTACACGCTTAGATGACAATTTAATGGTTGATTTCCCCAAACGGGAAGCGCTGGTTAACGGGAACCCTGTCTCCCTCACTCCCACCGAATCCAAACTGCTTTATATTCTAGTGCGTAATGCCGGCCGTATCGTTACCACTGAATTCTTACTCAAACGCATCTGGCCCATGCAGAACGCACAGGAAGACAGACTGCATGTTCATGTTCATCGCTTACGCCGCAAAATCGAAACGAATCCCAATTCCCCGACTTATATAATCGCCGAACGGGGCACCGGGTATCGTTTTGTTTTGGATAAAGAAACGGCCGCTTAGCCACCAATCATCTCTACCCTGCTACCATTCGAAATCCATCTTTTCTGGCGCATTTAACTTTGCCGCCAATGCCGCATTGGAAGGCTCCACCAAAAGCGTCCCGTCCGGGAACACAATCGTGGGGACAACCCGGCTTCCGCCATTGATTTGCTTCACAAAAGCCATTCCCGCCTCACTTAATTCCACATCAATATTAATGTAATCAATACCCCGCTCGTTCAGGAAATGTTTGGCCCGATGGCAGTCAGAGCACCAACTGGTCGTGTACATGATGATCTTGTCATTTGTTGATTTTGTTGTCATATGATGAGTTCCTTCTGTCGTGATGACTTAATGATAAATTACTGGTTGTGTTTCCGCAAAATATGACGCGACGTGCATTTCTCAAGCGCGCCCGCCGGCTAATCGCCGTACCAGTTTCCCTGTCGTTCCGGAGAGAAGGTCATCGGTTACGGCCGCCGCCGCTGGCAATTGCACACCCATCGAATAGGTAGGGTAAGGGTGGAAAACTTCGGCCAGGTCACGGATTTTCAAGCCGTGTTTGAGCGCTAACGTAAATTCGGTGATGATTTCGCCGGCCCTGGGGGAGACGATGGTTGCACCCAGCAAACGGCCGTTTCCCTTATGCACCATCTTAATAAATCCAGCCCGCGCATTATCCGTTACTGCCCGGTCCACCCGGTCCAGCCCCTCCTGCGTCACCCGCACCTCGCCGCCAAATCGCTCACGCGCCTCTGCTTCCGTTAAGCCAACCTGGGCGATTTCTGGATCAGCATAAATGACCCGCGGTACATCCTCGCTAAACCCCCGGCTGCTGCCGGGCAGCAAAGCATTGCGTACCGCCTGGAATGCCTGCCAGCCAGCAAAATGAGTGAATTGGGGACTGCCTTCCACACAATCCCCGGCGGCGTAAATGTGCCGAATGCTGGTATGCAAGCTGTCATCAACCGCAATGCCTCGCCCGCTGTAACCAACGCCAGCTTTCTCAAGGTTCATTCCCTGCACATTGGGAAGGCGTCCGGCCGCCACCAACAGCGAATCACCGCGAAATTCAGCGCCATTCACCACGGCCACAATCTCGCCAGCCGGCTGCCGCACCGACGAAACCAGGCCAGCCACAAACTGAACGCCTTCCCTGGACAGCAAGGGCTGCAACACATCGGCCACGTCCGGGTCTTCACGGGGCAGCAGCGCTTTATCTACAAGGGTTACTTGCGCTCCCAAACGGCCGTATGCCTGGGCCATCTCCAACCCGGTCGCCCCCGCACCCAACACCAACAGCCGCCCCGGTAGCCGGTCATTGTTGAAAAATTGTTCGTAAGTTTGATAGGGAACCGTATCCAGACCAGGAATGGGGGGAATAAACGGCCGTGCCCCGGTAGCAATAATAAATTTCTTCGCCGTTAGCTCTTGTATGCCAGATTGAATCGTGGTTTCATCCAAAAAACGGGCCGCTCCCACAAACACATCCACGCCCGATTTCCGCAGCCGCTCCGGCGTTTCATGCTGGTAAATATCGGCGATGACACCCTGAACATAATCGCGCACCTGGGCCATATCCACCTGCGGCGGTGCGGTCGTAACACCATACTGCGCCGCTGTCCGAGCTATATGGGCCGCTTTGGCGGCCTGCAGCAGTGCCTTGCTGGGCACACAACCAGACCAGGTACAATCGCCGCCGACGCGGTTCTTCTCCACCAGCGCCACGTTCACGCCTAATTTAGCGGCAAACTCAACGGCCGTTAATCCTGCCGATCCCGCTCCAATGACAATCAAATCATACTGTTTACTCATAAAAACCTCCGTCAAGTTGGCAAGTCTGCAAGTGGCAAGTCGCCCTGTTGTCCCTACCACTTTCCACTTCGCACTTTCCACTTCCTTTTCCCCATTCATCCCTCAAAATTCATCATTTATCTGTAATCTTCAATCCTAATGGGTATAATAGGCAGCACAATCAACAAAAGGAGCAGTTGTGGCGTATAGAACGAACGAACAGTGGCTTACTCAGTTGCAAGCAAACGGCCCTGAACATGATACGGCCGTTTCCGACTTGCTCACTATCCTCAAATCTGGTTTACGTCGCGGACTTCTGGCACAAGTCAACACCTCTGCTCCCGAATTCGAAACCCAGGCCGCAGATTTCGCCCAAGAAGCTGTCCTCAAGATTCTGGACAAGCTGCATAGTTTTGCCGGACGCAGCAAATTCACAACCTGGGCGCATAAAGTTGCCGTCTCCGTCGCCTTGACTGAACTGCGCCGCAAACGCTGGCAAGACCGCTCGCTGGACGGCATGATGGACGAGGGAGAGGGCGATTACACCCCCAGCCTGGCTGCCGATCCCGCCCCGGCCCCAGAAAACGCGGCCGAACGCGCCGAAGCCCTGGCCCACGTGCAAAAACTGATTGATGAAGCCTTAACCAAAAAACAGCGAACCGCCCTGGTCGCTTCCGTTATCCAGGGGAAATCAACCAACGAAATAGCGCGTCAAATGGAGATGAAGCCTAACGCCGTTTACAAGCTGCTGCACGATGCCCGCCTGCGGCTGAAACACAGCCTGGCCCAGGACGGATTGACGCCAGCCGACATCATCAGCGTCTTTGAATAATAACAGGTAAGAACTTCATATCTTACACCGTCAATATAGCTAGTATGACCAATCTATTTAATAAACTACGAAAACTTGCCCGTGTAAATACAACGCCCGGCACGGAAACGGCCGTTTCCCTCACCGGCGGCAGCCTCATCCTCAACGACGAAACCGTCAAAAACCTGCTGCGCCAGGTTGATAAAACAGAGGACGGGCAGTACAGTTGTGCGGAAACATTTGCACTGCTAGACGAATACGTCGAACTCGTTGTCTCTAACGAAGATGCCGCCGCTCTTATGCCCCTGGTCGAACGTCACCTGGAAGTATGTCCGGAGTGCAGCCCGCGCTACAAGGCATTATTGGCGATATTACAAACCGAAACGTAACTACTAAGCCTCTCTGGAGACCTGCGAGGTTTTAACATGCTATCCGCCCAATTTATCACTGGTCGAAACCTCGCAGGTCTTAGTAGTTACACCGAAACCTGAGTAATTAAAGCAAGAAACGCACCGCTGTAGGACAAGCTGCCAGCTTGTCGGCAATCTAGCAGATTGTCCTACAAGTTGCCAACTCATTAGAGACACACCCATTGCCAAACTTACTCAGTTACGTCGTTACCTAATTCCTGAAATTGGAACCATTCAACCCACCCACGAAGGAGACCCCCTATGGCAAAAGCCACCTGGAATGGCGCTGTCCTGGCCGAAAGCGATAAGACCATTGTTGTTGAAGGCAACCATTATTTTCCGCCGGATGCCATCCATCCCGCTTACTTCAAGCCCAACAACCAGCATACTACCTGCCCCTGGAAAGGTGTCGCCAGCTACTACAATATTGAAGTAGAGGGCCAGGTAAACAGAGGCGGCGCCTGGTACTACCCCAACCCCAAACCGGCCGCGCAAGAAATTAAGGATTACGTCGCTTTCTGGCGCGGCGTGCGCGTGGAAATGTAATCCATGATGCTGCTGGCCGGCGATATTGGCGGCACAAAAACAGTTCTGGCCTTGCTCAATGACGAACAAGGCGCGCGCCACCCCCTACACGAAGAGCGCTTCCCCAGTGACGATTACCCCTCGCTGGAGGCCATCATCGCCCAGTTTTTAGAAGACAAGGCAGTCACGATTAATAGAGCCACTTTTGGCGTAGCCGGCCCGGTTGTCAATGATCGGGTTGAAGTAACCAACCTGCCCTGGGTGATTGATGCGGCCGCTATCTCGCAGGCATTCGGTATTCCGCATGTCTATCTCTTAAATGATTTGGAAGCGATTGCTAATGCTGTCCCCCACCTGGAAACGGCCGATTTACACACACTTAATCCTGGCCGGTCAGAACAAAGAGGAGCGATAGCCGTCATCGCCCCTGGCACCGGACTGGGCGAAGCGTTCTTAACCTGGAACGGCCGTCGCTACCAGGCCCACCCTTCAGAAGGCGGCCACGCTGCTTTCGGCCCCGGCAATGCCGAACAAATCGGGCTGCTGCAGTTTTTACACGGCCGTTTCCAGCACGTCAGCTACGAACGAGTCTGTTCCGGCATAGGCATTCCCAACCTGTACGATTTCTTGCGGGAGGACGGCCGTTACCCCGAACCGGACTGGCTGGCGGCCGCTATCGCCGCCGCCGAAGACCCCACCCCCGTCATCGTCAACGCCGCCACCCAAAACGAGGTTCCCCTCTGCCGGGCGGCGCTGGCTTTATTTGTGGACATTCTGGGCGACGAAGCCGGCAACATGGCCCTGAAAGTCTTGGCAACCGGCGGCGTTTACCTCGGCGGCGGCATCCCGCCCCGCATCCTGCCCCATTTAGAGCAGCCCCGCTTCCTGCAAGCCTTCCGGCGCAAAGGGCGTTTTGCCGATTTGATGGCCGAAATACCCGTCCACGTCATCGGCAACCCCAAAGCTGCGCTTCTTGGCGCGGCTTACTATGGTCTTGAAGCGCGCTAAATGTTTATTCCAAAATCATGACCGACTTACACATATTCAAGGACAAAGACGCCCTGAGTGAAGCGGCAGCTCAACTGGTAGTGGAAACTGCTCGATCGGCAATAAAGGAAAACGGCCGTTTCCTCATCGCGTTGTCCGGCGGCGGCACGCCAGCCAGGATGTTCCACTTACTGGCCCAACCTCCCTACGTCAAACAAATACCCTGGGCGCAAACGCATGTTTTCTGGGGTGATGAGCGGCTGGTTCCGCCCGATGATCCAGGCAGCAACTACGGGCAGGCGGCGCGGCTTCTGCTTAATCATGTGCCCATTCCCGCAGAGAATATTCATCGGGCAAAGGGAGAATTGGATGGGAAAATGGCCGTTGCCGATTACACGGCTCAACTGCGCCAACTGGCCGAACCGGGCCGCGCCTGGCCCCGTTTTGATTTGGCCGTCATGGGGCTGGGCAGCGACGGCCATACCGCTTCCCTCTTCCCCGGCCCCATCCCGGAAGCCGAAACCCGCGTCCCGGTGATGGCGGTCACGGCCGATTATGACGGCCGTCCCGCCCAACGCATCACCCTGACTCCTCTGGTTTTCAATGATGCGCGGCATGTCCTATTTTTAGTGATGGGAGAAAACAAGGCGGAGGCGGTAACGGCCATTCGCCACGCCCCCTACCAGCCCCAAAAATGGCCCGCCCAACGCATAAAGCCGGGAAACGGCCGTCTCATTTGGTACCTGGACGAAGCGGCCGCAAGTCTTCATTAAACGAACCAATAGCTTGACTGCTCTACACACAAAGGATATACTTCGGATATACCTATGCGTTTTTTAGAGAGTAATATATGCTAACAAAAATTCAAAAATGGGGTAACAGTCAAGGATTGCGTTTTCCAAAAACCCTCTTGGAAGAAGTTGATATTCGCATCGGCGACGAGGTTAATATTTCTGTACAAGCAGGAAAAATTATTGTCGAACCAGTCAACAAAGTGCATGGTAGATATGACATTAGAGAATTAATCGCTCAGATGCCAGACGATTATCAAGTGGAAGAAATTGATTGGGGCGCGCCTGTGGGAAAGGAAGTATGGTAAATGTCCCGCTATATTCCCCAACGAGGCGATCTTGTCGTACTAACCTTTGACCCACAATCTGGCCATGAACAAAAAGGGAGACGACCCGCGATAGTTATTTCCAATTATATGTTTAACAAACATACGAGGTTAGCCATTGTCTGCCCGATCACCAACAAACGCAGGAATGTGCCATTTCACGTTCCTATTCCTGCTCAATCTTCGTTGACTGGTTATATCATGGTTGAACAAACCAAATCCATTGATTTCAGCAGCAGGCAAATGAAATTCGTTGAAAAAGCGCCACAAGAAACGTTGCTTGATGTGCTTGGGATTCTGGACGCGACTGTTTATCAGGATCCATAACGAAAAAACCAACTATCCGTTCGTTCCCAACAGCCCATCCACCACCTGCCGCATATTTTCCCAGTAAGATCAGATGGCGGCACGGCCGTTTCCCTTTCCCCACGACTTCAAACCGATTCACCCACTCCTCCCCGCGATCACAGAATATTTACGCTTTCCGTGTTACAATGTTTCCGTGCAGGAGTTAAGCAGGTATCTACAACAAGGAGGATTTCGCCAAAACGAACGCCATCGAAGCACAAAACTTGCGCCGCATTTTCAAAGCCAATGTCGGTAAAATACGCCGCCAGACCAAGGAAGTAATCGCCGTTGACGACATCTCTTTCACCGTCCAGCCCGGCGAACTTTTCGGCCTGCTTGGCCCCAACGGCGCCGGCAAAACAACCACCGTCAAAATGCTGACCACACTGCTCCTCCCCACCAGCGGCAATATCCGAATGCAGTACAAACATTCGCGCGCTGCCTGCCAAGAACTTGCCGACCAGAAGTAGCGTGTTGGCGAAAGGGACGCAATAGAACAGTAATGACGACACCCCCATTCACCGCCGTCATCGGCGGCGGCCCGGCAGGATTGATGGCCGCCGAAGTCCTCAGCCATGGCGGCGCGCGTGTCGCCCTTTACGACGCCATGCCCTCCGTCGGGCGCAAATTCCTGATGGCCGGCAAGGGCGGCCTCAACCTCACCCATTCCGAACCCCGCGAACAGTTTCTCGCCCGCTATGGCGCGCGCCGCCCCCAAATTAGCCCCCTGTTGGACGCTTTTGGCCCAGATGACCTGCGCCAATGGGTGCACGAATTAGGTCTGGAAACGTTCATCGGCTCCTCTGGCCGCGTCTTCCCCGCCGATATGAAAGCATCGCCCCTGCTGCGGACCTGGTTGAAGCGCTTGCAGGCCGCCGGCGTCATCTTCCACCTCCGCCACCGCTGGCAAGGGTGGCCGGAGGACGGCACGCTCCGTTTTATCACCCACCAGGGTGAGCAACCTGTATCCGCCGACGCGATCATCCTGGCGCTGGGCGGCGGCAGTTGGACGCGGCTCGGTTCCGATGGCGACTGGGTTCCGCTGCTGCAAGCGCGCGGCGTGCCCATCGCCCCCCTGGAACCGTCTAACTGCGGCTTTGATGTCGGCTGGAGCGACCATTTCCGGGCCCGCTTTGCCGGACAGCCCGTGAAATCGGTCATCCTGCATTTCACCGATGGGCAGGGCGTGACGTTTCACCGCCAGGGTGAATTTGTCATCACGGAGACGGGCGTGGAAGGGAGTTTGATTTATGCTGTATCGGCGCAGCTGCGGGAGGAGATTAAGCGGAGGGGTACGGCCGTTATTCACCTCGACCTCACCCCCAATCAATCACAACCGCGGCTCCAGACCAGACTATCCCGGCCGCGCGGCTCCCGCTCCCTATCCAGCCATCTGCAAAGTAAGGTGGGCCTGAAAGGGGTAAAAACCGGTCTCCTGCGTGAAATCATGCCGCCCGCCAACCTCGCCAACCCCGCCCGGCTGGCCGCCGCCATCAAAACGCTGCCCCTCCGCCTCGTCGCTCCGCGCCCGCTCGATGAAGCGATCAGCAGCGCCGGGGGCGTCCTGTTTGAAGCGCTCGACGAGCGGCTGATGATCCGCGCCCTGCCCGGCGTCTTCTGCGCCGGGGAGATGCTGGATTGGGAGGCGCCCACCGGCGGCTATCTGCTCACCGCCTGTTTTGCCAGCGGCCGTGCTGCCGGGCAGGGCGCGCTGGATTGGTTGGAAAGATAAAAAATCAATGATTGGAGATTGAAGATTGATTGACTAATCTCCCGTCTCGCAAATACAGAAATTAGCCAAATTGCAGGTAATTCAGCTAATATATTAGCCGAATTTGCGCTAATTCAGCCAGATTGCTATCATCAGACCATGATCCTCATCCGGAATATCCAAACCAAATTAGAAAGCGAACTCCAAAAAGGGGACAAGATCATCTTGCTCTTTTGGGCAAGACAAGTCGGAAAGACCACGCTGGTACAGCGCATCCTTTCCCGCAGCGCTTATCGCGCTTTGTCCATTAACGCCGACGAACTGCGCTACGTCAACGTGTTATCCAGCCGCGACCTGCGCCAACTGCGCGATCTCACCGGCGGGTACGAACTACTTTTTATTGATGAAGCGCAGCGCATCCCGGAAATCGGTATCAACCTCAAATTATTGGCTGACAACATCCCCGATTTGCGTATCATTGCCACTGGATCATCATCGCTTCACCTTGCCAGCAAAACCCGCGAACCACTAACCGGCCGTGCCTGGACACACACGCTCTATCCAATGGCCTTATGCGAACTAGCTCATCATTACAACCCATTTGAACTAAGCGACATGCTGCCTGAACGGATGATTTACGGCAGCTACCCGGAACTTTTCTCGCGAGAAGGCGGCGAAGCCAAACGGGATTACCTGCGTAACCTGACATCCAGCTACCTTTACAAAGATATTCTGGAAATCGGCAACATTCGCCATTCCAGCAAACTACAGAACTTACTCAAACTGCTAGCTTTCCAAATCGGGCAGGAGGTTTCCCTCAACGAATTAGGGACGCAGTTAGGAATGAGCAAAGATACAGTCGCCGCCTATATTGATTTGCTGGAGCAATCATTTGTCATTTTCCGACTGCATGGATTCAGCCGTAATTTACGGAAAGAGGTCAGCAAACGGGATAAAATTTATTTTTGGGATGTGGGTGTTCGCAATACGATTATCGGCAATCTCAACCCGTTGAGCGAACGAAACGATGGGGGGCACCTGTGGGAAAACCTGATGATTAGCGAACGTCGTAAGTGGCTGGCTTATCGGAGTGCGCTGGGCAGCGTTTACTTCTGGCGCACGTACAGCGGCGCGGAAATAGACCTGGTGGAGGAACGCGAAGGAAAGTTGTTGGCGTTTGAATACAAATGGGGGAACAAACGCGCCCGAACGCCTAAATCGTTCCTCAATGCCTACCCGGAGGCCGCCTTTGATGTAATTACGCCCAAAAACTTCCTGGCGCATGTGGGGGCGAGATAACGTCATTTTGTCTTATGATTACCCACCAATTGCGTCTTTTCTCTGCTAAAATAAGGCTAAAGCAAATCCTCCCGGAGGTTGGCAACCTCCGGGAGGATGGCGTTATTCGCGAACGAACCCTTAGCTGATCAGACAGTTTATCGGCGGTGAAAATTATTATGACGTTGTCCACAAAATCAAACAAGCCTTCCTCCTTTGCCCAATCCCTAAAGAAAAGGCTCCCCCTTCCCCAACCCATCAAACAACACATCAGACATTATCGGAAATAAAGAAAGTAGTTACACAGAGGGTTCTCTTTTTAGCTCAAAGCAGAATGGGCGGATCGGGATTGGGAAACGGCCGTAGAAAAGCCAGAAAAACAATGTACAATGTGCCCATAAACAACAGATCCACCAGGAGATTGGTTATGGCAACATGCGTACTGCTATTCGATTAGGACCACTTCATTCTCGAATTTCTGTCCTGGCTTATTTAGGGGATTTGCAATGACTCCACCAAAAGAGTATCTTACAACCGTACAAAATCTTATGAGTGATTACATAGATGGAAATGAAGTAGCTGTTTACTTTGAGACCCCAGAAGAAGCAAAACAGCATCTAAAAATAATCCGCTATAAACAAAAACGGCTTCGTTTGATTAAAAAAGACGTCAGACAAACTATGACGCTCATACGATCATCTTTCACTGCTCAAAAGGCCGAAGTTGGAAAACCTGGTATTAAAACAGGTATTATGGCCGGTCTACTCGGGAAGAAAAGTGTAGGAAAGATAAATGCGTTGACAAAGGAAAATTTGAGACGTCAACAAAACGAGTCATTAGCACCGTATAAATCAGTCCTCCAAATTATTGAAAATTTTTTACTAAATCTAGATAGCCTCAAACTTCAAATAGAAAGTTGGTTATTTGAGAACAGATAGATGAGCCAAGAAGACCAAATTGAACGTTTTTTTGCCGATGTTACGGAAACAATGCGCCTCAAGTTTCGAGGTTGGGAGCAAGACATACCTCATGATGGAGAAAAAGGGGGAATACGTGAACGTCGCGTAGCCGATTTTCTGGTTACGATCTTACCAAAGCGTTTCGGAATCGGTAGTGGGCACATCGTCAACTCTCAGGGGGAAATGAGCAGTCAGCTTGATATCGTGATTTATGATGCAATAGAAGGCATCAAACTGTCAATTGACGATTACTATTCCTTATTTCCCCTAGAGTCGGTTTGTGGAGTTATTGAAGTAAAGTCAACTCTAACGGGTGGGGTTAATGGTTCTATAAGTCAGTGTGTTGAGGCAGCTACTAAACTAAAATTGCTTGATCGTCAAACGGAAGGGTCCCCCAAAGATATACCTTATATTGTCTTTGCCTATCAAGCTAAGTGGAAAAACGAAATCGAACAAGTACGAAAATCATTTCATCGATTTAGGCAAGGGGGCAAATCATTGCCGGATATGACTTTTGTTTTAGATCCGGGTTTTTTACTTGTCACCTATAGAATGGTAGACCGAACTAGATATAGTCATATTTATCTCCGTGCGCCGCTTTTATTATTCATCTCTGAATTATTGAATCGGTTCTCAAAAGTAGAAAGTAGAACAACAAATCTATGGCAAACATATCTTACTTGGAAGTCTGGAGAGATAATAACCCGGATTTACCCGAAAGACGATCAATATTATGAAGTTAAATCTCTTGCTTTCACAGAAGCGGAAATCGCCAAGAAGTAAATTATTCGAAGATATGACTATTACACAACAGTGGTTGTAGTTCAACTAAAAACATGGGGTATACTTGTACTATTGACTACTAAGCCCAATATCCACTACGGTCGTTTTCTCTCTTCTCACCTTAATCTCGCCAAGTTTGCTACCCACCCCATGACACAGTATCATCACCGCCCATGAACCTCGTCACCCTGGAAAACGTCAGCAAACAATTTAGCGAGCGGGTCCTGTTGGACTCCGTCAACCTGCTCATCAACGAAGGCGACCGCATCGGCCTGATTGGGCGCAATGGCAGCGGCAAAACGACACTGCTGCAAATCATTGCCGGGGTAGAGCCGCTGGACAGCGGCGCGCGCACGGTCTGGGGCGGCGTGCGCATCGTCTACGCGCCGCAGGAGCCAACGCTGGACGACAACCTGACGGTTCTCAACACCATCTTCCGAAGCGACGCCCCCCACATGCGCCTGCTGCGCGATTACGAACACACCAGCCAACGCCTGCAGCAATGTCCCCACGATACGGCTTTGCAAGACAAGCTGGCCGAACTGACTGGCGAAATGGATCGCACGGGGGGGTGGACGGCCGTTTCCCAGGCCAAATCCATCCTGACAAAATTAGGCATAACCGAATTTGAGGCGCGGGTAGGCGCCCTCAGCGGCGGGCAGCGCCAGCGGCTGGCCCTGGCCCACGCCCTCATCGCCCCGGCCGACCTGCTCATCCTCGATGAGCCGACCAACCACATTGACGCCGACACCATCGCCTGGCTGGAACAGTATTTGACGACGCGCCCCGGCGGGCTGCTGATGGTGACACACGACCGCTACTTTTTAGACCGGATCGCCAATCGCATTGTGGAATTAGACCGGCGGCAGTTGGTGAGTTATGGGGGGAATTACGGCCGTTACCTCGAAAAATCCGCCCAACGCCAGCAGCAGCTCGCCGCCGCCGAGAAAAAACGGCAAAGCCTGCTGCGCCGCGAACTCGAATGGCTGCGCCGCGGCGCGATGGCCCGCAGCACCAAACAAAAAGCGCGCAAACAGCGCATCGCCGAACTGCAAACCATCCAGTACGACCGGGGCGACCAGCGGGTGGCGATGAGCCTGGCCGGGCGGCGGCTGGGCAAGCGCGTGTTAGAAACGACCAATCTCAGCAAAAGTTATGGCGGCCAAACCCTGTTCCAAAACCTCGACTTCAACCTCAACCCCGGCGACCGCATCGGCATCATCGGCCCCAACGGAACCGGCAAATCCACCCTGCTCAACATCCTGGCGGGCAAAGTCGCGCCGGACAGCGGCGCGGTATCGTGGGGCGAAACGGTGCAGTTGGGCTACTACGACCAACTCAGCGAAGGGCTGCCGGACGAGAAGCGGGTGATCGAATTTATCGAAGCGGAAGCGCCGCTCATTCGCGCCGCCGACGGCGAGCGGATGACGGCCGCGCAAATGCTGAACTGGTTCCTGTTCAGCGGCAAGGAGCAGCAAACGCGCATCGGCAGCCTCAGCGGCGGCGAGCGGCGGCGGCTTTACCTGCTGCGCACGCTCATCCACCTGCCCAACGTCCTCTTTCTGGACGAGCCGACGAATGATTTGGACATTCAAACGCTGGCTGTTTTGGAGGAATTTCTGGATCATTTCCAGGGCTGCCTGGTCGTCGTCAGCCATGACCGCTATTTTTTGGATCGCAACGTGGATTTTTTGCTGAGTTTTGAGGCCGGGATTATTGGGACGCGCTTCCCGACGCCGTATGAGACGTACCGGCGGCGGCGGGATGCGCTGCAAACGCCAGCGGCGGCGAAAACGGGGAAAAGGGTGGTGAAGAAACGGCCGTCTCCCCCACCCGCGCGCCGCCTAACCTGGAAGGAGAAGCAGGAATTAGCCGCGTTGGAAGACCAAATCAGCCAGCTTGAAACTGAGAAATTGGCATTGGAAACGGCCGTCAATCAGGCCGGTTCCGATTACACCCGCCTGCAAGAATTGGCCGCCGCCCTGGCCCAAACAGGAACCGCGCTGGCCGCCGCCGAAGACCGCTGGCTGCTCCTGTCCGAAATCGCCGAGGGGGGGAAGTCAGGGGCTTAGGCGGTGTTCGTAAACCGTGTTCCGTCAGGAAATAACGGACCACAAATTACGAATTACGAATTACGAATTACCAATTACCAATTACCAATTACCAATTACAAATTACCAATTACAAATTACCAATTACAAATTACAAATTACGCCAATTAAATAGGGTAAACATTTATCGGCGCTTGCTTACCCTTTGCCAGAACCTGGCGCGGCTGCTGCCCTGGCTGGCTCCCATCCAACCAGGGCAGCAGCTTTTCCGAAACCAACATCTCGCCCGGCTCCGCCGCCGACGTGATGCGGCTGGCCGTGTTCACCGCGTCGCCAATCAAATCATAATGGCGCGTTTTCGCCGTTCCCAGCAAGCCTTCGATCACTTCCCCCTGATGGATGCCGCCGCCAACGGCCAGCCCAAACGGCTTGAGGATGTGAGCGGCCGTCTTCTTAAGCTGGCGTCCGGCGGCAAGCGCCTGCACCGGATTCGCAAACCAAGTCATCACCTCATCCCCAATAAAATGGGGTTTTTGCCCCGATTGGGTCAAAATAATCGCTTCCGCCTTCTCGTAAAACTGGTTCAACATGGCGACAACCGTTTCCGGGTTTTTCGTTTCGCTCCAATGCGTAAACCCGCGAATGTCCACGAACAAGATCGTGCGCACAATCCGACGCTGGGCCAGCGCCGCCGGATTGTCAATAGATTCGGCCAGCAGCGCCTCGTCTAACGACCATTCCGACACCTGCTTTAGCCGTTGAGCCACAACCTGCAAAGAAGCCAGGTAACGGTTACGTTCCGCCTCGCCCAGCCCCAGCAGCAGCCCAAAAAGTAACGCGGCCATCAAAATAAACCAATGCCCGTGGCTGGAATTCCAATAATTAAGCAGATTGGTTGTGGTCAGGCTGCTGTCCAGTTCATCGGTAAATTCGGCCAAGACGTAGAGCGCGGGAAAGAGCAAACCCCGCCACAAGCTGGTTAAGACGATGATCGCATTGCCCCGCCGCGGGAAAATGTGTGTTAACAGCGCAAAACCGGCCATTCCCAGGGCAAACACCCAGAAAACCCAATGGTAAGGTTCTTCCACAAAGACGGCGGCGCCTTCGAGAATCGTGTCAAATAAGGTGTAGGCCGCAACGCCAATCAAATTGCCCAGAAACTGTTCCCACCAGGTATATTCACGCTTCCGACCCAGGTGCCAGGCCTGAATGACGGCCGAAATGAACATCAAATAATGCGGCGGCTTGGTCAGGTAAGCCGATAAACCGTCTATGGCGATGCTGCGAATAGCGTCGAAAATGGGGAAAATAGCCGCATTCGTCACAAACTCCCGCACGATTCGGATTCGGGCCGACCCTTCAATCCGCTCTGTCAATGTCAACATCTGCTCTAACCTCTCATAATCTAACGCCCGTCTATCGCTGCATTGTGGCACAGTCGCCACCTGAAGGCAATAGGAGATATGTGGATTTATCGTAAAAAATACGGACTGAATTCTTGACAACCGGCCAGTTACGTTTAGACTGACTCCGTTAACGGGAGAATGACAATGAATTTAAGGATTGACGCTGATTTTTTGACCCAAACGCTGATTGATTTAGTCCAGATTAATTCTATCAACCCCTCTCTGTCGCCGGACGGCGCGGGGGAGGCGGAGATTGGCGTTTACGTAGCCGATGCCCTGTCCAGTCTGGGATTGGCAGTGACGACGTATGAGATTGAATCGAAGCGCGTCAATGTGGCGGGGCGATTGGCAGGTAAGGGGAACGGCCGTTCCCTCCTCTGGAACGCACACATGGACACGGTAGGCGTGGCCGGGATGGCCGATCCATTTGGCGCTGTGATTCGAGACGGCAAATTATACGGCCGGGGCAGCCAGGACATGAAAGGCAGTCTGGCGGCTCAGATCGCCGCTGCCAAGGCGCTGGTGGATGCCGGCGTTGAACTGGCGGGGGACGTGTGGGTAACGGCCGTTGCCGACGAAGAATACGCCTCCATCGGTTCCGATAATCTCGTCAAACACGTCCACGCCGACGCCGCCATCGTCACCGAACCGACCGATTTACACATCTGCCGCGCCCACCGCGGCTTCATCTGGTACGACGTGGAAACCTTTGGCCGCGCCGCGCACGGCAGCCGCTACAACGAAGGGATTGACGCCAACATGCGCATGGGCCGCTTCCTGGCCGAACTAGACAAATTGGAACAAGAACTGCGCGCCCGCCCGCCGCACCCATTGGCCGGGCCGCCCTCCCTGCACGCCGCCAAAATTCATGGCGGGCGCGAAATCAGCGTCTACGCCGCCCACTGCCAGATGGAAATCGAACGGCGCACCACCCCCGGCGAAACAGAAACGGGGGCAACGGCCGAATTGCAAGCTATCGTTGACCGTTTAGCCGCCGACCCCACTTTCAAAGCGACAGTCAAACCCACATTCCTGCGCGAGCCGTTTGAGATTGGCGCAGACGCGGCCATCGTGCAGGCGTTGGCGCAGGCCGAGGCCAAATGGCTGCCCGCCCCGCGCCCACACACCGGCCAGACTTTCTGGACGGATGCGGCGATTTTGGCGCAAGCGGGAATGGATACGGTGTTGATTGGCCCGATTGGCGCGGGGCTGCACAGCGCCGAAGAATGGGTAGACGTTCAATCGGTGGTTGATCTGGCAGGGATGTTGGCGGAAACGGCCGTTTTATACAGCCGGTAGTGCGTAAGGCGATTTTGAAAATCGCCCTGCACTAGAAAAATCAAAAAACGTCAGCGTCAGCTACTTTATGGGCAGCAAGAGGTACGGCCGTTCCCCATCCACCACTAAATTTTGGCAAGGTCCCGGCGTACACGTGTCAGGATTGTAAACGCCCAGACGAAGCTGGGCCGGAACCGCGTCCCCGGCATCCAGTTCATGAAACTGCACGAGAATATCTCCCGCCTGCCAATGGGCGGCGGGGGCGTCCAAACTATCGTGCTGGCCGATGATATTGCCAGCGTCATCCAACAAGTGGGCGAAGAAGCGGCGCGGGGCAGCGGGTACGGCCGTTACTCGCCAATAAGTGATGAGGGATGAGGACTGAGGACTGAGGGATGAGGACTGAGGACTGAGGGATGAGGACTGAGGGATGAGGGATGAGTAGCCCAGGAATTGAAGCGCGTCGCCGAAGCTATTGTTGGCGGGATGTTGAGGAGTGGGAATAGTAAATGGTAAATGGTAAACGGTAAATCTGCCGCGCGTTTCTGGTTCTGCGCCCCAGGCGGCAAGTTGTGATTCGAGAGCCGGAGCCAGTTTGCGGATGGTGGGGCGGGTGATGCGGATCGTGTCACCGCCGCCGGGCAAGATGAGCGTGTTGATGGGCGCAGTCACCGAATCGGAGCCGAAGTAGCGCAAATCCAGGTCGTTTCGTCGGAGTGATAACTGCATGGTGGGCGGGTCCATTGTGGTCGGCGACCAGCCGCCGATGGCAACGGGGCTGGCGGCAGAGGCATTGTCGAGGTAGTGGGCTGTTTCCGTCAGCGCCGCCTGCCACACGAACTGCACCTCATCATTTTGCGGCCAAACGACAAAAATATTCCGGGCCGTCCAACCCAGATAAAACAAGAATAGAAATGTCAAGGCCAAATTCCCCCCAATTTCACAAATTCTTGTGGATAACTTGCCTAAAACTGTGGATAACCACCCCAAATTGTGCATAACTACTATAGGAAACAACGGTAAAACCGGCAGCAAATTGATGATGCGGATGCTGCTGGGCGCGTCTACCGTAACAATGCTGGGGGCGGCGAAAGCGGTTAACCAGAGCAGGAGGAAGGCGTAACGGCCGTCTCGCCAGCGCCACAGACTCAGGCCCAATCCCAGGTAAAAGAGGATGGCGATGATCGGCTCAAACACCGGCATTCCGGCCACATTTTGCCGCCACAACGGATCGCCGCGCCAGCCGAACAGTCCCAAGATTCTGAGGCTGTTGGCCAACACCGGGCGCAAATCGCCCGATTTGAGCGCCTGCAGCGGCGCGTCAATCTCACTGATGCGGAATTCGGCCCCCGGATTGGTTTGCAGGTAGAAGACGAGGGGGAGGGAAACGGCCGTCATCACCGCCACAAACACCGCCACCCCCCGCCAGCGCGTTTTTAATTCAGACCAATGAAAAAGCGCCAGATAGCCGATGTACAGCCCGTAAAAAATCGGCATGGCGCGGGCGGCCATGTAGGTGTAAAGGCTGAGGCCGGCGAAGAGGGCGGACAGGATGAAGGGGTGAAGAGGCGCTGGGGTGATGGGGCGATTCTTAGTCTCTAGTCTCCAATCCCCACTCCCCAGTTGCCACGCCTGCCACCAAAAATAGGCCGACAGGCCGGACAGGACGGGCAGGGTGATGGCCCGGAGACCGAGGCGGCTGTAGAAAACGGGCCAAAAGAGGACAGATAACAATCCGGCCGAAAACAGCGCTGCGTTTTTGCCAAACAGCCGCCGTGCCAGCGCATAGCTGACGGCAACGAGCAAGATACCGGACAAGGCCGCCGGCAGACGCAATGCCAGCGCGTTATCGCCAATCAGCCCCACTGAGGCGGCTTGCAGATAATGGAACCCAGCTTCGTGGCCGTAAGCGGCCGTGTAGTAGACGGCATGGTTCCCCTCATCCAGGATAGAGCGGTCAATGAGCCAGTTGGCGACTTCGTCGTGTTCCAGGCCCAGGGCGGTAAGGTTATGGAAACGGAGGACGGCCGTTACCAACAAAATAAATGTAATCAAGCCACGCTGCCTCATCATGCCCGCAGTATAGCGATTACGCTGCCGTCTTGCCACTACCCGTTAATTTGCCCTTAAGGGCCAAATAGAGGATGATTCTTGTTGTAATCGGGAACAGGAGAAAACTAAATGGAGTTGCTATTTCATCCAGAAACGGAAGCGGCGCTGGCGGCAGGCAAGCCGGTCGTCGCACTGGAAAGCACGGTCATTACCCATGGGCTGCCGTACCCACAGAATGTAGAAACGGCCGTCTTAATGGAAACGGCCGTTCGTGAGGGCGGGGCCACGCCGGCAACCATCGCCATCATACAAGGCCAGATTCATATTGGGCTAACGGCCAGTCAACTAGAATATTTGGGCCGGCAATCAAGCGATACCGTTCGCAAATGCAGCCGCCGCGATATTCCCCTGGCTGTTGCCCGGCAAGAAAATGGGGCCACGACCGTTGCCGGCACAATGATTCTGGCTCACCGGGCCGGCATTGCCGTCTTCGCCACCGGCGGCATTGGCGGCGTGCATCGGGGCCATCCCTTCGACGTGAGCGCTGATTTGGGCGAATTGGCCCGCACGCCGGTTACTGTTGTGAGCAGCGGAGCCAAATCTATCCTCGATTTACCCGCGACCCGGGAAGTGTTGGAGACGAATGGCGTGCCGGTTATAGGCTACGGCAGCGATATGATGGCCGCGTTCTTTTCACGCAGCAGCGGTCTGCCGGTGGATGCGCGCCTGGACACGCCGGATGAAGTTGCGGCCGTTATTGGCGCGCATCGCGCCTTGAACCTGCAAAATGGCATTTTAGTTACGGTTCCTGTTCCTGAAGCCGATGCTTTTGATGCGGATGAAGCGGAAATGGCGATTGCCCAGGCTACGCAAGAGGCCGACGCGCAGGGGATTCATGGGCCGGCGGCAACGCCCTGGCTGCTGCGGCGGGTGGCGGCGTTAACAAACGGCCGTAGTTTGCGCGCGAATGTCGCTTTGTTGAAAAATAACGGCCGTATCGCCGGTCAAATAGCCGCTGCCCTGGCCCAACAGTAACTTAGCTCGACTTTGTACAAAATTCGAAATCAGAAATATTTCCAGATAATTTTGTAACCAGAGTGAGAATCTGATTTTAGTCAATGCAACTTTACTCGAGTACGAATATTTGAACATCGCATAAAAAGAGTGACATGC
>JAJRYT010000202.1 GCA_024275635.1 Chloroflexota bacterium
CTCTTTTTCAGCGTTTTTGGGTCTGTCACCACCGCGCAAAGTACGTACCAATCGGATGATTTGGCCCCGAAATTCAAACCCGGCCTCGGCAACGGCCGTAAAAACAATTTGTGACAAAAAGGTATTTGACGCCAGAATAACTTGCCCGCCAGGTCGGAGCATACGCAAGGCTAAACCGGCCCAATCAAAACAGTATCGCTGCACTTTTTGCCTTTCTTCATGATTTAAGGCGGTAAAACGGGGCAGTGGCGAACGTGTATGACCATCAAATGAAGGGGGAATACGCCAGATACCCCCATTGCCGTTTGTTCTTTTTTCTAATTGCTCCGGCTCGTACTCCTTCACGCCATAAGGCGGGTCCGTCACAATGGCGTGAATGCTTTCCGGTGGAATCTGCTCCATCCAGTGAAAACAGCTTGCATGGAGCAGTAATGAATTGCCGGTGAAGGTGTGTTCGTAATTCAGGATGAATGGCGCTAAGGTTGTTTGAGCGTTCATTGGTTGACTTTCCTGCAAATTTGCTACGAACCATTGTCTTCGGGTTGAACAATTGTTTCGCCCAGGCTATAAACTGGCGTTAATTCACGCACGATGTGGGTCATTTTGCTTTGTTCGGCTTGATTGGTGAGAATTTGTTCAAAATCGCTTAAGCTGAGTATGATGGCCTGCGGCGCGCTGCGGCGTTTAATCACGTATCGGGTATGATTGAGGATAACATCATTCAGGATACGGCCGAAATTGTTTTGAGCTTCGGTTGAGGCAATCGTTTTCGTTTCCATTGTCAAAATCCCGCGAATTAGCTAATTTAGCTAAATTGTACAAGGGCGGAGATCAACTGTCAAATGAGTAAGAATTTGAGCCAACAAGAGGTTAAAGAGTGTATTCCCCACACATGGCCCCTCTTTTTTGCCCGGCACGGCCGTTTCACCCCCATCCAGCAACAAGCTATCCCGTTCATCTTAGACAGCCGTGACACCCTCGTCATCGCCGCCACCGCTTCCGGCAAAACCGAGGCCGTCATCGCTCCGCTGTTAGAACGATTATGGCCGCGGCTCAAGCAGCCCGGTTTATCCATCTTGTACATCTGCCCCACACGGGCGCTGGTGCGCGATTTGTACGAGCGCTTATGGCCGATTCTGGACGACACCGACATCGCCATCGGCATGAAAACGGGTGATGTGGCCCTGGCGCGGCAAATGCCCGCCATTTTGCTCACCACGCCAGAATCCACCGATTCGCTGCTCACCCGCATCCCCAAATCGTTCATTGGTTTGCAAGCCATCATCCTGGATGAAATTCACCTGTTCGACAACACGCCGCGCGGCGACCATCTGCGCTGTCTGCTGCCGCGCATCGAGCGCATCTGTCAATATGCTAATCCCGAGGCGAAACCGGCGCAGCGCGTCGCCCTTTCAGCGACTGTGCTCGACCCGGCGGGCGTGGCAGCACGTTATTTGCACGACGGCGCAATCGTACATGTACCTGGCGGGCGAAAAATTGAAGCGGAGATACGGCCGTTATACGACCTCGCCGAATTAGTAGACGCATTGGGGAAACGGCCGTCCTTCAAATCCCTGGTCTTCTGCAATTCGCGGATTGAAGTGGAAGAAACGGCCGTCGCCCTGCGCCAGCAGCTTCCCCATCACGCCGACATCTTCGTCCACTACAGCAACCTGGACGCCGCCCTGCGCCGCGACGTGGAAGACCGGTTTGCGGCGGCGGCAACGGCCGTCTGCGTTTGCACCTCCACCCTGGAACTGGGCGTAGACATCGGCAGCGTAGACGATGTGGTCTTGCTGGGCGCACCGCCCGACCTGAATTCATTCATGCAGCGCATCGGGCGCGGCAGCCGCCGCACCGCCCAAACACAAGCGCTTTGTATGCCCAAATCTCCCGGCGAATGGGCGCGGTTTGAGGCGCTGCTAACACTGGCGCGAGAAACTGGAGACCGGAGACTAGAGACTAATCAATCTCCAATCTCCAGTCTCCAATCTCAAACTTACGGATTTCGCCCCTCGGTTTTAATCCAGCAAACCTTCAGCCTCATTCGCCAAAGCCCCACCGGCAGCGTGCGTCTGGCCGACCTGCGCCGCATTGCGCCGCCGGAAGTGACCAGCGACGACATCCGCAGAATTGTGTCGCAGTTAGTTTTTGCCGGCTATTTGCAATCGGGACGGATGGGAGAGTGGAAGCCGGATGAGAAGCTGCAAGAACTGCTGGATCAGCATGAGATTTACACCAATATTGGCGCGGATGTGATGGGAATCACGGCCGTCAACGCCCACACCGGACGTACCATCGCCCACACTGACCGCAGCTATCCGCCGGGAACCGTCCTTCTCTTTGGCGGACAGCCGATGAAGGTGGCCTGGGTGGAAAAGTACAAATTCGGCCTGACGCCCGCGCCCGGCGCCGTCGCCGGCGATATTTTACGCTTTCGTAAAACGTATGCTGCCATTCCGTTTGTAGTTACGCAAACAGTGGGCCAGACGCTCAATTTAGAACCGGGGCAGATAGCGGCGCTGCCGCAGGAACCGGGGCTGTTCCTGTTTCATTTTTGGGGGACAGTGTGGGGGGAGTTGCTGACGGCCGTTCTCGTCGCTCAAGGCTTCAGCGCCGAGTCGGTTAATGAATACTGCCTTTACGTGCGATCCCCTTTGCCTCAACTCCCCCGGATTGATGAAAACGTGGTCAAAAAAGCGGCGCGAGACATCATTGTTACCCTGTCTAATCGGCTGGGGATGGGACGTTTTCACCGCCTGCTGCCGGCTGATATTGCCCGACGCGCTGTCTTCAACCAGCTTAATTTAGAACGATTTAGACAACTCTACGATACAGCCCAGATCACCTTTGACGGCCGTCTGTACGAGCAACTGCATCAACTTCTGCCGGACTAGCCCGCCTATAACCACAGCCAATTCTCTTTATCAAAAAAGCAGCGCCTGAGCAAATCTTCAACCCTGTTTGAAGGCGCTGGCGGCTTCCCAAGTAAACAGCACGACACATCATATTGTAAATTAGTTGACATCCAAAACGTTTCGGATTATACTAAAACCATCTTCCAAAACGTTTTGGAAGATGAGAGAGCCACTTCACCATTACGCTAGTAACCATTCAGCTATTAGTTACCGGTTATTGGTTATTAAAATCAGGCCAATAACAAATAATCAATAACTTCAAATCGAGAATCAAGCCCTAGACGCTCACAAACGTTCCTGGTATCCCTATAGGTAATTCGGTATGACTGTTACCCTCAAAGATATTGCCCGACAGGTTGGCGTTTCCGTCACCACTGTTTCGCGCGCCCTGGCCGGCTACAATGATGTTGCCGCGGGCACACGCCAGCGTATTCAAGAAGCGGCCGCCGAACTTGGCTATTCCCCTAACATCACCGCCCAACGCCTGCAAAAACGACGTACCGATACATTGGGCTTTATCATGCCTACGTTTGGCCCGCGCTTTTCCGATCCGTTTTTTAGCGAATTTATTGCCGGCATAGGCAACGAAGCGGCCGCGCATGATTATGACCTTCTTGTTTCCACGCATGCACCCGACAGCCAAGGGGAACAGAAAGCATACCAACGCGCTGTCAAACGCGGTTGGGTGGATGGTCTGATTGTCGTGCGTACACGAGAGAACGATGCCCGTATCAAACTGCTGCATGAACACCATTTCCCATTCGTTGTTTTTGGACGCACGAACGACGCCCTGGATTACCCTTACGTGGATGAAGACAGTGAAGCCGGGATGCGGCTATTGGTGCAGCATTTTATCGATCTGGGGCACCGGCGAATCGGGCTGATTACGTCGCCGCCAGGTTTGATGTTTGGTCGCTATCGCTTGCAAAGTTTTCATGACACCATGGGCGACAATGGCCTGCCAATTCAACCCGAATGGATTGTTGAAGGCGCTTTGACCCAACGCAGCGGCGCTGAAGCAGCCGGGCAGCTTTTAGCGCTCGATCCACGGCCGACGGCCATTATCGGCGGGAATGATCTGATGGCTATCGGAGCGATTAACCGCATTCAACAGATTGGGCTGAAGGCCGGTCAAGATATCGCTGTTGGCGGCTTTGACGATGTTCCTTCGGCGGCCTACATGTCCCCGCCCCTGACAACGCTTCATCAGCCTATTTACAAAATCGGCCGGGACACTTGCGCAATGCTGATTGATTTAATTAACGGCCGTCTCCCCACCACCACGCACATCTTACTCACACCATCACTCATCATACGGGCATCAAGCGGTCAATCAATTCTTTGAGAATTTGTACTACTAACCTTCCCGGAGATTAACCTGACCAACCCAGCTAATCACTCATAAGCCTCCGGGAAGAAGATGCCTTAGTAGTGACAATAATTTGAGCAAAGGAGGTGGATATCAGTCAACAAAACGGCAAAAAAATTAGCAACGAATCGTTGTAAAGTAAGCGTTCACTCCCCCTTGGAGACTTTTGAAGTTTTGACGCTCTGTGTGGTTGTGTACTCGACTGCAAAACTTCAAAAGTCTGTTGGCGGCTGAACGGTTACGTTGTAAAAAACAAATCTTTTACGGAGGCTTGAAGAAAAATGAGAAAAATATCAATTTATGTATTAGCCCTACTCATCCTTGCACTGGCTCTCGTCGCCTGCCAACCGCAGACCGTCGAAGTCACCCGTGTTGTAACCCAGACTGAAACCGTCACCGAACAAGTTGAAGTCACGCGCATAGTCGAAGGAGAATCCGTTACCGAGATGGTCGAAGTGACTCGCGTCGTAGAAGTCGAAGTTCCGGCCGAACCAACCGAGAAAACCGTTGTTGAGTTCTGGACAACTGACAACGAAGAAAACCGTGTTGACACCTACGAAGCTGTGGCCGCCCGCTACATGGAAATGCACCCGGACGTTGAAATCCGCATCATTCCCATCGAAGAAGCCGGCGTTACCCAACGTATCGCTACCGCTCAGGCCGCCAACCGGTTGCCCGACATCGTCCGCATGGGTATTGAGCGCGTCGCTTCCTTTGCCGCCGACGGCATTCTGGATGAAGATGCGGCGATGGCTACGATTGACAGCATTGGCCTGGACGATTTCCGCGCCGGCCCGTTGGCCATGGTCACCGACCCAGCCACCGGCAACTACGCGGCCGTTCCTTATGATGGCTGGATTCAGGCTATCTGGTACCGCACCGATGTCTTCGCTGATGCCGGCTTGAACGCGCCCACCTCCTGGGACGACATCACAGCCGCCTGCCAGACATTGCCTGGCGTTGGCAATATGCTTTACGGCATCACCCTGGGCACCGATCCCGGCCAGAACTATGGTATGCAAGTATTTGAACAAGTCGCCATCTCCAACAACGCCTGGCCGTTCGACTCTGACGGCAATGTCACCATGAACACGCCGGAAATGATCGCGGCGCTTGAGTTCTACACCAGCCTGCAAGATTGCGCGGCTCCCGGCCCGCAGTACTGGCGCGGCGCGCGTGAAAACTACGAGCTGGATCAATCCGGTATGCTCTTCTACAGCACCTACATCATGGATGACCTGGTTGACGGCTCCGGTCTGGAAGGCGGCGGCAACGTTGACATCCAGATTGATGATTTGCCCGGCAACACTGGCTTTGCTTCAGAAATGATAGGCCCCAATGGCTCCGCTTCTTACGGCCAATTGGTCACGTTGGGCATCATGCAAGGGGCCGACCCGGCAGCGCAGGATGTGGTGAAATTCTTCCTGACCGATGGCTACCAGGATGTGTTAGCGTTGGCTCCGTTTGGCAAAGTTCCCGTGCTAAAGAGTGCGGTGGACGACTGGATGACCAGCAGCGATTACTTTGCCAACTACTCCCCCGAAACGTTGGATCAAATTGCCAATGGGTTTGAGACGATGCAGCGTTGGCTCTTCCGTCCCGATTACGGCGCAGCGGAACGCGCGGTCATCGGCGATATCGAAGGCCGTTTGCTTATCCCCACTGTCATTAGCAACATCGCTCTGGAAGGGACGATGACGCCGGAAACGGCCGCTGAGTTCCTCCAGACCGAAGTTGAAGGTTTGTTGGCTGACCGCAGCGAGTAATTCTAAAGTTATAAGGGGGTGACAGGCGCTTTGGAAGCGCCTGTCACCTTTTTTTCTACAGGGGGTTTTATGACGGCTTTATCTGAGAAATCAACGGCCGTTTCCCGCCGCCGCCGTTGGCATTCAAAAGACGCGCGCGAAGCGCGATTAGCCTGGTTCCTCATCTCGCCCACCGCCCTCATCGTCTTTGGCCTGGTTTTGTTTCCCGCCTTCTTCAGCATTTGGATTAGTTTCCGCGACGTTACATTGGGCAACTTAAACGATGTGTTTAACGCGCCCTTTGTGGGTTGGGACAATTATCGGGCTGTTTTTAACGATTTTGCCTTTAAGTGGCAAGGGTTGGAGAGTTGGGGAGCGGCCGTTACCAGCATCGTCTACACGTTCACATCCACCATTCTGACAGTCGTCACGGGGCTGGCGGCATCTTTGGTGTTGAATCGGCCGTTTCGCGGTCGCGGTCTCACCCGCGCCGTTTTCCTCTTTCCTTACGTCGCCCCCATCGTCAGCGTCGCCTTCGTTTGGCGTTGGCTGCTCGATCCGCGGCCGTCTGGCGTGCTAAACGATATCCTCATGCGTTTGGGCGTCATTGATTTGCCGCAAGCTTACCTGTCCGAACGGGGGCTGGCAATCGTCCTGGTCATCATATTCGAGGCGTGGCGCTATTTCCCCTTTGCCATGCTGATGATTTTGGCCCGCTTGCAAGCTGTGGACCGCACGTTGTACGAAGCGGCCGAAGTGGATGGAGCCAATACTTGGCAGCAGTTCTGGAATGTTACCTTGCCTGAGCTGCGTTACGTGCTGGGCGCGATTTTCTTACTGCGCCTCATGTGGACATTCAACAAATTCGACGACATTTTCCTGCTGACGGGCGGCGGCTTTGGCACCAACGTCCTGCCCGTGTTGACCTACCAATTCAGTTTCAGACAGTTCAACTTTGGACGCGGCGCGGCTACAGCGATGATTCTGCTGGCGATTCTGGTCACGTTCATGGCCTTTTACGTGGGCATCGTCATGCGTAATATTGACGAGGAATAGGGAGACCGCCATGCAAAACAGGCAAAGAGACAAAAACTTTCTCGATCAGATGGCCGGCCGGTTCAGCTTGCAGGGGTTCATTTTTGCCATCACGCTCACCTTCTTTCTGGTCAGCATTTTGTTCCCATTTTATTGGATGGTCGCTTCCTCGTTCAAGACGCGGGCCGAGATTGGTGGGCGGGAGCCGGTGTACATTCCCGGCGCGCTGCGGTTGGAAGCATACCAGGAACTGTTGGACCCCCACAATCCCAGTTTCCAGGATTTCGGGGTTAATATTTTGAATACAATTAAGGTAGCGGCGCCAACGGCCGTTATCGCCGTCATTTTAGCTATCTTCGGTTCCTACGCCATCGCCCGGCTGAAATTCCGGGGAAAAAACTTCATGGTCAACGCCATTTTAGTTGTCTACCTGTTCCCTGGCATCTTGCTCATCATCCCGCTGTTCTCCATGCTGGCCCGGATTGGCGACCGGATCGGCTTTGATGTACAGGACAACCTGGGCGTGCTAGTCTTCACTTATCTGGCGCAAACGCTGCCGGTGGCGCTGTACATGCTCACCAACTATTTCCGCACCATCCCCGACGAAATTGAGCAGGCAGCATTGATTGATGGGTGCAGCCGCCTGGAAGTGATCTGGCGCATCACGCTGCCGCTGGCCGTTCCCGCGCTGGTTTCCGTTGCCATTTATACGCTGATGATCGCCTGGAATGAATTTTTATATGCTTTCGTGTTCCTGAACAGCCATAATTTGTTCACAATGCCCATAAAAATCAATACCCTCTGGAATGATCCTTCGCCGCGCCCACATGTGGTCATGGCCGCTTCGACGATTATGACTGTGCCCATCATGGTGTTGTTCCTGTCCCTGGAACGGTATCTGACGGAAGGGTTGTCGGCTGGCGGCGTTAAAGGATAATTTGGAATGATGAATGATGAATGATGAATGCGGAAGTGCATCCTGATCATCATTCATTATTCACGACACATCATTTCAAACTATGGATAATGAACTTTATGGGCGTCTGGCGTTCCTGTATGGCTCGGAACGCGCCCCGGCATTACACAAACAACTCAATAAAATATTAGCGCGATTTCAGACGGGTCATTCGCATTTGTTGGCGCAGGATGGCGTTCGCGTTTCTGAACGGGATGCCGTCCTCATCACCTATGGGGATATGGCGCAAGCCGAGGGTGAAGCGCCGCTGCACACTTTGGCCGGGTTTTTACAAACTCACGTGTCTGGCTTAATTAGCGCCGTTCATTTGCTGCCTTTTTACCCCTATTCATCTGATGATGGTTTTTCAGTTATTGATTATCGGGCAGTTGATTCCAGGCTGGGCGCGTGGTCGGATATTGGCAAAATTGGACGCCATTTTCGCTTGATGTTTGACGCCGTGATTAACCATATCTCGGCGCAAAGCGACTGGTTTCAGGGTTTTTTGCAGGGAGACGGCCGTTACCAAAATTATTTCATCACCATCGCCCCCAACACAGATTTATCCTTAGTGTTCCGTCCTCGCGCGCTCCCCCTTTTGACAGCGGTGGAAACCACAGACGGATTAAAACATATTTGGACGACATTCAGCGATGACCAGATTGACCTCAATTATGCCAATCCGGATGTATTACTGGCTGTTATTGAACTTCTCCTTTTTTATGTCGCCAAAGGAGCCGAATTTATCCGCCTGGATGCTATTGGCTTCATGTGGAAAGAATTGGGCACAACCTGTCTCCATCTGCCCCAGACCCATCAAGCCATTCAGTTAATGCGCCGCGTCCTTGATCAGGTTGCACCCGGCGTTGTTTTGATCACAGAAACGAATGTTCCTCACGAGGATAACAT
Organism: Chloroflexota bacterium; assembly: GCA_024275635.1. GTDB lineage: Bacteria > Chloroflexota > Anaerolineae > Promineifilales > Promineifilaceae > JACKCC01. The sequence goes on from JAJRYT010000202.1 coordinate 8,932, forward strand.
TTCCTATTTTGGCAACGGCCATAACGAAGCCCAAATGGTTTACAACTTTCCCTTGCCGCCGCTGACCCTGCACGCTTTCCACACGGGTAATGCAGAAACGCTTTCCCGTTGGGCGGAAACGCTCACACTGCCCTCGGATGAGGCGACGTTTTTTAATTTCCTGGCTTCGCATGACGGGATTGGCTTGACGCCGGCGCGGGGGATATTGGATGATACGGCCGTTACCTGCATGGCCGAACGTGTGACATCTTTAGGCGGATATGTCTCCTACAAAAACAACCCCAACGGCAGTCAAAGCGCCTATGAACTGAACATCAACTACCTGGACGCGCTGAGTGACCCGGACGCGCCGGATGAGCCAATCGAGATGGTTGCCCGCCGCTTTTTGGCGTCGCAAGCGATCATGCTGGCCTTGCGCGGCGTGCCGGGCATTTATTTCCACAGCCTGTTCGGCTCGCGCGGCTGGCCGGAGGGAGCTGCCAAAACCGGCCGTAACCGGACTATCAACCGGGAAAAACTGAGGCGGGCGCAGTTGGAGCAGGAGTTGGCCGATGAGACATCTTTGCGTCATTGCGTCTTTAGCGGCTATGCGAATTTGCTGCGGCAGCGGACAACCCACCCGGCTTTTCATCCCAATGGCGAGCAGGAGGTTTTGCCGATTCATGAATCTGTGTTTGCGGTGCGGCGGCGGGCGCTGGCTGGAGAAACGGCCGTTCTCTGCCTGCACAATGTCAGTGACCAATCTCACCCACTGAGCATCAATCTCCCTGGCACATTTATAAACTTATTGGATGGAACCAGTTACGCGGCCAGAAACGGCCGTCTCCAACTGACCATTGACCCTTACGAAGTCTTGTGGCTTCTGGAAAGCTAGAGCAAGCGCGAGAGGAACACGACTTACCTTCTAACTCCAGATCTAGCCTTAGCTTTTATGAACATTGGATTTGTTTCTACGCGATTGGCAGGAACAGACGGCGTTTCACTGGAAACGGCGAAACTGGCGGCTGTTTTGCAGACAATGGGACACGCGGTTTTTTACTGTGCCGGGGAGTTGGACAGCGGCGAGCGCCGCTTTCTGGTTCCGGAACTTCATTTCAACGATGAAACGGCCGTTGCCCTGAACGCGCGTGCATTTAATCAAAAAGCAGCCGATGGGAATCTCTTTACAGACATCATGATCCGCGCTATGGAACTAAAAGCGCCAATTTACCAATTCATCCGCAATAATGAACTTCAATATCTCATCATCCAAAACGCCTTCGCCATCCCCATGCAGCTGCCACTAGCCGCCGCCCTGGCTCATATTTTGTTGAAAACGCGCCTGCCCGCCCTGGCGCATAACCATGATTTTTATTGGGAACGAGAACGCTTCGCCAACAACTGCATTCCCGATTTTCTGGACACCTACTTCCCACCGGAATTACCCAATCTACAACAGGCTGTCATCAACTCTAAAGCACAACGAGACTTAAGGGTGAGGCGAGGTCTGGACAGCATTCTCATCCCCAATGTGTTTGATTTTGACGCGCCTGCGCCGGGAATTGATGATTACAACGCCGATTTCCGGCATACGATTGGCTTAAGCGAGGATGATTGGCTCATTTTACAGCCGACACGGGTTGTGCCGCGCAAGGGAGTTGAACTGGCGATTGAGCTGGTCGCCCGGCTGAATGACCCACGCGCCAAGCTGGTGATCACCCATCACGCCGGGGATGAGGGGCTGGATTATCTGCGCCAGCTACAAAAACGAGCGGCTGAATTGAGCGTAGACTTGCGCTACGTCGCCGACCAGGTGGATGACACAAGACGGATGACGCATGACGGCCGTAAAATCTACGCCCTTTGGGACGCCTACCCCCACGCCGATTTCGTCACCTACCCCAGCCTGTACGAAGGGTTTGGCAACGCGCTGATCGAGACGATATATTTTCGCAAACCGGCGCTGGTGAACCGCTACCCGGTCTATGCCGAAGACATTGCGCCGCTCGGTTTCCAGTTTGTGGAGATTGATGGACGGGTGACGGATGCGGCAGTAACGGCCGTTTACGATTGGCTCACCCACCCCCAAAAAACGCGATCAATCATCATGCAAAACTATCAACTGGGCCAACAACATTTCTCCTATCAAACATTAACCAGATTGTTGCGCCCTCTCATTACGTCTCGCTGACAATCACATCCAATAAGGCCCTCATTTGGCGTTCGCTGAGATTGGGCGTGAATTCGGCTAAGAGGCCCGGATCAACGCGCACTTTAGGCAGATAATCGGCGATACCTGATTTGGTGACGGTTTCCATGCGGAAGGCGCGCAGCATATCCTGGCATTTTTCGGCTGTGCGGTCGCGTCGAGAGAGCAAAGAATCACTGTCAACAGCCAGCGTCAGGTTCAAAACGGCCGTGTTGGGCACAACTATTTCCTTCACCACCCATGTTTCTGATGGGGCGTCATAGGCGGCAACGGCCGTTTTCCCCTCCCCATCCACCATCAACTCAACCCGCTCCGGTTCGCGCACACCATGCAAGTACAGCGTCATGATCCGTTGATCGGGGATACTGGTCGTCTCGCCGGTGGCGGGCTGAATCGTGACGATCATCTCATTACCTCGCCACTGCTGGCTGATTTTAGTGAGCGCAAATGCGTCTTTCAGATAAGCCGTCGTCTCGCCGTCATCCTCGTACAGGGTGAAACGGCCGTCTTGCCCCGCAAACAAATGGATATGCAATTCAGTGGGGTTGGCCACGCCGCCCCAGCCCACTTTTGGCCCTAACGGGACAATCGCGCCCGCTTTGGCAAAAACGGGGATGTCATGGAGACGGCCGTAAACCACGATTTTCCGGCCGCCCTGGCAGTATTCGCCTGTGAAAAAATCATACCAATCCCCCTCCGGCAGCCAGACCGCCTGCCGCGCCAATTGCAGCTCTGGCTGCGCCGGACTGACGAATGGCGCCGCCAATAGTTCCGAACCAAAAGCGTACTGCTGCGGGCACTCATAAGCCGCCGGTGCGTCGGGATAATCATGATACATGGGGCGTACCAACGATTGGCCTTCGCTGTGATTGAGCCAGGCCATTGTGTATAGGTAAGGGATGAAGGCGTGGCGCAGGCGCATGGCTTCGCTGGCTACGCGCAAGACCTCGCCATCATACCCCCAGGGACGGCGTTCCTGGAAAGCGTTCTTGGTGCTGTGCAGACGCAAAATCGGACTAAAAAGGCCAAACTGTACCCAGCGGGCATACAATTCCCCCTCCTCCATCCCAAACATGTGCCCGCCGATGTCATGGCTCCACCAGCCATACCCCACGTTAGCGGCCGTCGCCGTAAAGTATGGCTGGAAAGCCAGCGATTCCCAGTTGACAAAGGTATCGCCAGAGAAGCCGATGGGGTAACGATGACTACCCAGGCCGCCCCACCGGGAAAATATGAATGGGCGTTTGTCGCCGTCACGAGCCAGATCATAAAAATGCAAATGGTTCAGCCACCACAACGGGTCCAATCCCGGCAAACTGCTCGTCTTTTCCTGCTGCCAATCCATCCACCAGAAATCCACGCCCCGCGTCTCTTCCGGGTGGTGCAGCAGTTCAAAATAAGCCCCGGCAAATTCAGGATTGGCAATATCAAACGCCACTGGCTCTTTGCTGGCGGGATCAATGCCCAGCCGCCGCGCCATTGCCGGGTACATCGCTTCGTGCGGTTGAACGCCATCGGCCGGGTGCAGATTGAGCGCCGTTTTCAAGCCTTGCCCGTGCAGCCAGGCAATGAAGTTGTCCGGGTCGGGGAACAATTCCCGGTTCCAGGTGTAGCCCGTCCAACCAGGGTAGAAACCTTTAGGCTCGACAGCGGGTTTAGGGACATCGGTGATATGCCAATCCATATCCACAATGCAGACGGAGAGCGGTACTTCATACGCCTGAAATTCGCGTATCAGGTTTATCAGTTCGTCCTGGGTATATTCCCAATAACGGCTCCACCAGTTGCCCAGCGCCCAGCGGGGAATGATGGGAACGGGGCCGGTGATACGGCCGTAATCCTTCAAACAAGCCTGGTAATCATGGCCATAGCCAAAGAAATATAAATCTACCCCTTCCCCCGCACGCGGCTCCAGCCAGCCATCCTCGGTGAAAACCAGGCTGGCCGAGTCATCGACCACTATCCAGCCATTGCAGGAGAGCAAACCTGGCTCTAATTGCGTCGCCCCGCTGACCTGATCGAGCGTGCGCGTTGTGCCCAATAAATTACCGTCGTCCTCGTCGCCATAATGCCAGATCGTCTCGCTTTCTTTCAGGGTAACGGCCAATGTCTCGGCCGTGAAACCATGTCCACCCCGGTCGGATACCAGCCGCAAATGGTCAGTCTCGATGACAAGACGGCCGTTTTTTTGCATCACTTCAAATGCTGGCACAGTTAGTTCTCGAGACCAGACTAATTGGCTGGCCCGGTCTTCAAATTGGCTGGTTGGACTGTACTCCATCCGAATCAGCCGCGATGTGAGTACCGTGAACCGGATATTCTCGCCGCCAACAATTGCTTTTGGGTCAGCTAAAGGGGAGAAGGATAATTGGAAATGAGACGGAATCGTAGACATTAACATCTCCTTCAACAATAGAGATTCAGTGGATCAAGATTTTCGCCGCGAATGACACGAAAAACCAGTTCTTAATTCGTGAAATTTGTGCAATCCGTAGCAGATATTATATCTGCTGAGATTGAAATACGGAGAGATTAAATCTCCCAATCTCCTGGGTTGCGTGTATTGTATCTGATTTGACACGGCAAGGGGAAAACGGCACAATCGAGAAATGATTAATCATGATAAGAACGAGTCGATCATTGTCGGTTTTGTGACCGATTTGATGTTTACCACCCGCATTGAGAACGTTGCCCGGAGTCTCGGCTGCCGCATGGCGTGGATCGAGCGCGCGGCAGATTTTGGCGAGGAAACCGCAAATGACGCTGAAAAACTAGGGGAACCGTTAGACGGCCGTTCCGGTCAGCTCTTCCAAACCATCACCAACTGGCAGCCGGTTCTACTCATCTTCGACCTGGGCAATAAAGCCATCCCCTGGCGACAGTGGATCCCCCGCCTCAAAACTTCCCCGGCCGCGCGGCGCATCCCGATCCTTTGCTATGGGTCACACGTCAATGTAGCAATGATGACTGAGGCCAAAACGTGCGGCGCGGATGCAGTTGTGGCCCGTTCCCGCTTCACATCAGACATGCCCGGTCTGTTCCAAAAATATGCCCGCATACCTGACCAGGAAGCCACCCAAATCGCCTGCCAGGAACCGTTGTCCGATCTGGCCCGGCGCGGTATTGAATTGTTCAATCAAGGGGAATTTTACAAATGTCACGACGATTTAGAAGAGGCGTGGCGACAGGATGAGAGTGACGGCCGTTCCCTCTACCAGGGTATTTTACAAGTCGGCATTGCTCTCTACCAGATACAGCGCGGCAACTACCGGGGCGCTGTCAAAATGCTGCTCCGCACGCGGCAGTGGCTCGACCCGCTGCCGCCGGTCTGTCGCGGTGTAGATGCAGCCGCGCTCCGCCAAAATGTGGACGCTATTCAAGAGGCGGTTCTAGCTCTTGGCTCCGACAACATTGAGAATTTTGATTGGCAGCTTGTTCACCCCATACTTTTCGTTTAATAATCATCCAGTTATTAGTGACCAGTTATTGCTTGAGTTTTGCGATCAAACGGGCAAAAAAGCCCATCGCACATTAACAAACGAACAGAGACAACACAACAAGCCAGCCAGGTGAGAGCGTTTGCCATCAGACCTGCCCGGCAACGACAAAAATGACCGGCTTACAGTTATC
>JAJRYT010000203.1 GCA_024275635.1 Chloroflexota bacterium
AGTCAATGCAACTTTACTCGAGTACGAATATTTGAACATCGCATAAAAAGAGTGACATGCAAATATTATTTGAATACAAACCCACGCGGTCGAGTACGGTTTGGAAGCAATCTGTTAGGAATGTACAAAGTCGAGCTTAGATAAGAGTTATTGGTTATTAGTCGCTCAAGCAATAACCAATAACAGGCTCTGTTGCGTAAGTTAATTAATTCTCATTCCTTAATCTGTATCAGGCAAAGAGATATTGAAAATATACCCTTTGCCACGTACTGTTCGTAACAATTCAGGACGGGCCGGGTTTTCTTCAATGATCTCCCGCAGCCAACGAATATGCACATCCAATGTGCGCGTATCGCCCACATAATCCGTGTTCCAAACATTTTGCATAAGCTGAGGACGGCTTACCAATTCGTTGGGGTAGCGCATAAATTCCTCCAGCAGATGAGCCAGTTTAGGCGTCAGACGGCGCTCCCCTTGCTCGCCAACCACAACAGAGGGTTTAGAATGATATAACGTGACGTGTCCACAGCGCACAACTTCTTCAGCCGTATCATCGGCAGGAAGCAAGGTTCGGATACGATTCAACAATTTACGGGCTGTGTAAGGATGTTCCAGGTAGATATCCGCTTCGGCGGTACGATCTTCGGGCTGTCCAGCGGGGCGGCTGTGAATAATGGGGGTGTCACCCAGAGCGCGGCGAAGGCGCAGGCAGCTACGCACACCGCTGGAACGCATCGTTGAAGCATCAAACACGACCAAGTGCGGTTGACATGATGTGATCAAAGATATGGCCGCCGCCCCCGTGTGAACAACTTTTAGATGATAACCGACTTTCTCAAGCGCAGGTCCCATCGAGCTGTCCCCAGCGTTCTTACCCTCCACCAACAGTATAACCGCCTCCTGCATAAACGAATTCCTTCCTTAAAAATTTGCGAATACTCGGCAAAGACATTATAAGCATAAAAAATGACCATGCAAATCAAATAGGTAACAATTTAGGGGCAACCTTAACACAATTAGCTGCTCTGAAACGAGACGGCTTTTTCTACGTATGGTATGCTAATGAAAACATGAGATTGGGAGAGTTGATCTCACAATTACTCAGTCTCTTAATCCCTATTACTCGAAACTGGACACTGGCGTTTTTTACTTATCCCCGTGTAGAGGGGTTTTGAAAATCGCCTTACGCACCAGAGAGAAATCTAATCTGACGAATACGATATGCAAGGAGTAACGATGAGCAGTGTTGTTCTGGAAAATGTCACCAAACAATTTGGCAGCACCCAGGCGGCGAATGATGTTAGTTTTCATGTGGAGCCGGGGGAGATTTTTGGGCTTCTGGGGCCAAATGGAGCCGGTAAAACGACAACGATTCGGATGATGCTGGATATTCTGCGCCCGGATAACGGCCGTATTGAGATATTCGGCGGCTCTATGACCGAGAAGAAGAAAAACCAGATTGGTTACCTGCCGGAAGAACGCGGTCTTTACGCCGACCTTAAGTTGATGGACGTAATTTTATACCTGGCGTCATTAAAGGGGATGCGGAAGGAAACGGCCGTTTCTGCCGCCGAAACCTACCTTAAACGCCTCGACTTGTGGGAGCATAAAGATAAAAAAATGAGCGCCCTCAGCCGGGGGATGCACCAAAAAGCCCAGTTCATCGTCACCGTACTGCACGACCCTGACCTCATCATTGTGGACGAACCCTTCTCCGGTCTTGACCCGGTTAACACCGAACTCATTCGCCGGATGATTTTGGAACTACGCGACCAGGGTAAAGCGATCATTATGTCCACCCACCAGATGCACCAAGTAGAAGCGATGTGTGACCGAATGGTCCTTATCCATCACGGCCGTATTGTCCTGGATGGCGCAGTAGATGCCGTGCGTCGCCAATTTGCGGGCAACACCGTCGAAGTCAGCGGTAGCGGGCCATTTGACCAACTGCCGCAGGTACAGTTGGCCCAGCATCACAACCATACCTGGCAGCTCACACTCGCCGACGGGGTCACGTCGCATGAACTGCTGCGCGAACTGGTTGAGAACGAGGCCATCACGGTGGAGCATTTTTCGATAGCCCTCCCCAGCCTGAATGAGATTTTTATCCGCATCGTTGGGCAAGATAATTTGGATTGACATGAACAAAACACTTTTAGTCATGCGACATGAATTTTGGCGGCATATAAAGCGGCGCAGTTTCATTTTTGCCGTTTTAGGGCTGCCTGCTATTATGCTGTTAGTGGCCGGCGGCGTTATCTTATTTTTTAGTCAAAAGGCAGAAGAACCGGTTGGCGTGGTTGACCGGGCCGGTGTGTTGATGGAACCGGCCGTTTATCAAGCAATTAATGAGGATACAATTCCATTTATATTTTTTGTTGATGAAACGGCCGTTCAATCCGCCCTATCCCAAAAAGAAATCCAGGCCTATATCCTCATTCCGGCTGACTACCTGGAATCCGGTCGAGTCACCCTCTACCACCAGGGAGACGCCTTTGACGAAATTGGCGGCGAGGTGGCCGACTATTTGCGGACCAGTTTACTGGCCGGCGGCGATCCGCTCCTGCTGGAACGATTCCGCGATAACAACCTGGACGTTACCTTTATCTCCTTAGCGCCAGACAGTGGGAGCGACTCGATTTCCGGCATCATCCTCTCCTTCGTCATCGGCTTTATTTTCCTCATCGGCATCTTCTCCACTTCCGGCTTTCTCATCCAGGCTATTGTGGACGAGAAGGAAAACCGCACGATGGAGATTTTGATTACCTCCCTCAAACCGTCACAATTGATAGTGGGTAAAATTATAGGTCTGGTCGGCCTGGGATTTATTCAAATCGCGGTCTGGCTGGGATTGGCCGCGCTGGGCATTGCCATTGCCCAGGCCAATATCCCTCAGTTTGAACCGGTGACATTTTCCCGATCCACTGTCCTGGTGGCGGTGGGCTGGTTTGTGCCATTTTATGTGATGATTGCGGCGCTGATTACGGCGATTGGAATTAGCATAACGGCCGTTGCCGAAGGCCAGTCAATCGTCGCCATCATCAACATTTTGTCCGTGTTTCCGCTCTATTTCACCGGACTTATCTTCGAAAGCCCCAACAGCGCCCTATCCGTCACTTTAAGCCTGATTCCTTTTTCAGCCCCGCTGACTATCCTCACCCGGACGCAGTTGACAACCGTACCGGCCTGGCAGTACGCGCTCAGTTGGGGAATTCTGGCGGGAACGGCCGTGCTGGCCCTCTTCCTGGTCAGCCGTCTGCTCGAATTTGGGTTGCTGCGCTACGGCAAAAAGCTGGCCTTTCGCAATGTCATAAAAGCGGTACGCACAAATACCAACTAAAGACTGGAGACCAATTTCAGTCTCCAATCTCCAGTCCCACAAGGACAACCCTATGAGAACAAAAGTATTCCTGGTTGCCAAGCACGAATTCATTTCCACCCTCAAACGCCGGTCAGCCCAATTTGCCATCTTTGGCCTGCCCATCTTGTCACTGCTCATCCTCACTGGCATCAATCGGCTCGCCGACTCGCAGCGCGGAGAGGACAGCGCCTTGTCCAGCTTCGTCTCCGACGCCAACGAAAAAGTCTTGCCTGTTGGCTTAGTAGACGAAACCGGTCAACTCACCCAATTCTCGCCGCCAGCCGATACCTTGTTTGCCCTTTATCCTGATTTAGACGCCGCCAAAACCGCGTATGAAGCGGACGAAATCAGCCGCTATTACCAGATTCCGGCCAACTTTCTAACCAACGGAGAAATCTTCCAGTACGCAGATGCTGTGTCGCTGGAATCATTTGAGGATTACACGCTCTATTCGCTGCTGGCCGAGAATTTTATCGGGGATGAAGCGCCAGTTACGCTGGTTATCGCCCCTTTGCAACAATACGAAGAGATTGATTTGAGCGCCACCGAAGCCTAATCGGGCCAAGGTTTCTTCGCCGCGTTAGGATTAGCCATGGGCATCGCCATATTGTTTTATTTGACGGTGATCGGCGCCGCCGGCTACTTGCTGCAAAGTTTGGGCAAGGAAAAAGAGGGCCGGGTGATGGAAATCTTGTTGTCGTCGCTGCGGCCGCTTGAGCTGCTGACGGGCAAAGTGCTGGGGCTGGGCGGGATTGGCCTGCTGCAAATGGCGGTATGGAGCCTCCTGGCCTTTACTATCTTCCAACGCGGCGACAGTCTGTTCAACAACATCACCCTGCCCACGCTGACGGCCGGGGCCTGGATTTTGACGATTCTACATTTCATCGTCGGGTACCTGGTGTATGCCAGCCTCTTTGCCGGATTAGGCGCGATTGTACCCAATGTCAAGGAAGGGTCACAATACACATTCCTGCTCATGCTGCCCACCTTTTTACCTATGTGGTTCAACAGCATCATGATTTCAGCGCCCAATGGCCTGTTTGCCACCACCTTAAGCCTGGTTCCGCTCACGGCTCCATTAGCGATGCCGATGCGGTTGGCAATTACGGCCGTTCCCCCCTGGCAGTGGTTGGTAAGTTTGAGTGTGTCGTTGGCAGCGGCCGTTCTCCTCCTCTGGGCCGCCACCAAATTCTTCCGCAGCCAGACCCTGCTCACCGGCCAAAGCTTTTCACCGAAGGTGATCTGGCGCACACTGCGTAGTGCATAATTCAATAACCTCCCGGAGGTTCAGAACCTCCGGGAGGTTGCACTTAATTTGACACGATTTCGCTGCAAGATTATAATTTTCCTCGTCAGTGCGGCTATGGTGAAGTGGTATCACAGCAGCTTCCCAAGCTGTTATCTCGGGTTCGAGTCCCGATAGCCGCTCCAAGAAAAATAGGCCCGCGCGGCCTATTTTTTTATCAGGCAACAACCGATCAGAGAAAGAAGCGGATAAAAGAGTGTTCTTTATCCGCTTCTTTCTCTGATCCGCAGTTACTTTTACAAGAAGGGCAATCGCATGAAAACGGCCGTTATCATCCCCGCGCTCAACGAAGCCGGCAACATCGCTAAATTAGTTCAGGAAACAATGACTCAACCGGTGGAGTGGGTATTTGTGGCCGATAATGGCTCGACAGATAAAACGGCCGTTCTTGCCCAAAAAGCCGGCGCTATCGTCATCAGCGAACCCCGGCGCGGCTATGGGTACGCCTGCGCCGCGGGAACAAAAGCCGCCCTGGCTGCCGGCGCCGGCATTTTAGCCTACATGGACGGCGATTTCAGCTCCCTCCACATCGAATTACCACGCCTGCTCGCGCCTATCAAACAAAACCAGGCCGATTTAGTTCTTGGTTCGCGTGTACTGGGCCATATCGCCGCCGGGGCGATGCTGCCCCACCAGCGCTTCGGCAACTGGCTCTCCGCCCGCCTGATGAGCCGCCTCTACCATGTTACCGTCACCGATTTAGGGCCGTACCGCGCCATCCGCGCCGACCTGATGCGCTCCCTGAAGATGTGCGAAATGACGTTTGGCTGGCCGACGGAGATGATGGTGAAAGTAGCGAAGGGGAACGGCCGTATCATCGAAGTCCCGGTCAGCTGGCATGTACGGCGGAGCGGCCGCTCCAAAGTCAGTGGAACCCTACGCGGCTCCCTCCTGGCCGCTTACTACATTCTCGGCGTCACCCTGCGTTATGCGCGGTAGAATAGTCTCCAGTCTCTAATCTTCGGTCGCCGCTGGTTGTCTAAAAAAGCGGTGTGTGTAGCTGGCCGTTTCCTCCCTGGCCAGAAGCGCTCCTTGCAAACGGCGCAGTTCGGCGGCATCATCCACGTCGTACCAGGATGGCAGTAGCGTAACGCGCAGATTCTCCTCGGCAGCGATGGCGAGGGTATCCTGCAAAACGTGGTTGGTAGACATTTGCACATCACGCACCAGGCGGGGATGCGGCCGTTTCCAGCCAATCAAATAATACCCCCCATCCTCACACGGTCCTAACACCACATCCGCCGCCGGGTCATCCAAACGGGAAAACGCCTGCGCTAAATAATCAACCGGCAGCGTCGGGCTGTCGCTGCTCATCGCCACAGTTTGCGCGTACCCGGCGCGATGACAGCGCGTCAAAACATTGTCCAGCCGTTCGCCCAACGTCGCCCCAATTTGTGGCAGTAAGGCAAAATCGGGGGCTAACCGGCGAAAATAGGAGGCGGTCTCCGGCGTGGGCGGCGAGTAGACGATGAAGGGCGTGACGCCAGACACGGCACGCGCCCGGTCAAGCGCGTCGCGCAAAAAACATGTGTACAATTGGGCGGCTTCGGTCGGCGAAAGAATGGGGGTCAGCCGGGTTTTAGTCTGACCGGGAAACGGCCGTTTCGCCATCACCAGCAGCGCTTTGCGAGCCATTACCACAAAACAGGGTACGGCGGTTCGCCGCGCGTTTGCGCCAGCCGGCGGTCAATCCCCCAGTGGCGCCCCGCTTTGCTCAAGAAAATGGTCAAGGCCGACATGAAGAGCAATACATACACCCAAATCCATTCATGGCCGCCGAAGTAGGAAAGAAACAAATTGGCGAAGAAGAACATGGCTGCCAAGCCAAAAAAGCGGGTAAAGCCACCCAGCAAAAGGGCCAACCCCATGATCAATTCGGCAGTCATCTGGAATATGGCAAACGGCCCGGCGATAGGAGCAACGGCCGTATCCAAAAACGCCTTGTACCAGCCCAGACTGCTGGCATTGCCGTTTTGAGCGTCAAACAGCCAGTTAAAAAAGCCGGTCAGTCCATCGGCCGAATACAGCCCTTTAGTTACGTTTTCGTACCAGGTAACCAAAATAATGACGCCAACGGTGATGCGCAGCAAGGCGGCGGCTATCCGTAATTGTTCCGTTTCCTTCTTTTGATTCATACAGTCTCCATAACGCGGTAATCTGCAAGTGCGAAGTGACTAAGAAGTGACTAAGAAGTGACTAAAATGGGAAGTGACTAAAGTGCAAATCGCCACTCATTATCATTTGCACGAATGAAACACACTCTTTCTTAAGTTAGCCATTGCAGCCAGGGAACGGCCGTAACCTTTTCCCTCAGCCAGCCATCCATCCCCGCCATGCGCCCCGCACCTGTTATTGCAAACGTCCCCTGCCACAACGCCAGCATCACATACGACCAGGGCCATTCACCCGGAACTTCCAGCAATCCTATCCCTAGATTCACCGCCATCAACGCGCCAACCGCCCCGCCCAATCGCGTCAGTGTGCCGGTGAGCAGTGAAAGACCAACCAACAGTTCCGACAAGAAAATAATCCAGGCAAATAAAGTGAAATTGGGGATGATAACCGCAGCGACAAAGTCGCCGTAAAAGGCAAAAGCCGCGTGCTGGACTTCTAGCTGAAGCCAATCCATCAGCCCCCGCCCGGCAGCCGGCGCAAAATCTGGCGGCAGCTTCCAGCGCAGGGAAAAGAGCCACAGAACGCCGATTAAAATCCGGCTGACCGCAATCGGCCATAAAGGGGCGCGTTCCTGTAAATTCATAGGGTATTTTAGACCTACGAGGTTTTAGAAACCTCGTAGGTCTCCTCAGTCTCATCCGGTGGCAGAACACAAATGCGCTCTCGCGGGAAATGAACGACGATGGTTTCGTCGGTATTAAGGTTGTGAAACGGCGGCGGGGTCAAATGAATGGGCACGCCGTTGATGCTGACCTGGCAGCGGGAAATAGGTAAACGGCCGTTATACATCTGCACCCGCGCCAAAAAATTGTTATGCCCGTTCGTCCCAATTTCAATCGCTTCGGGCCGGACGGTCAGCAGCACGGGGCCATCGGGTGCCGGCGAGGCCGGAATTTCTACGCGGCCAATACTGGTTTGGACAATATGGCCTTGCTTGATGCCAGATAAAAAGTTGCGCCCGCCAAAAAAGCGGGCAATTTGGGCGTCGGCCGGGCGTTCGTAAAAGTCGCGGGGGCGGCCTACCTGTCGCAAACGGCCGTTCATCAACACGCCAATTCTATCGGCAATCGTCACCGCTTCAGCCTGGTCATGGGTCACAAACAGGGTGGTAATCCCCGTCTCTTGCACCAGGTCGCGTATCATCTGCCGCAGTTCTTCGCGCAGGCCGCGATCCAGGTTGCTGAGGGGTTCATCTAGCAGGAGCAGGCGGGGGCGAATGACCAACGCCCGCGCCAGCGCTACCCGCTGCCGCTGTCCGCCGGACAGCTGGTCGGGCCAACGATTTTCATAATCGGGCAGGTGAACGGCCGTTAACGCTGCCGCCACCCGTTCTTTGATTTCAGCTCGATCTAGCTTACGTATTTTTAAGCCATAAGCTACATTTTCACCGACAGACATGAAAGGAAATAGGGCATTTGTCTGGAAAACCATCACTGCACCCCGCTTTTCTGGCGGCACAGCCAGGATGGATTGGCCGTCAAACCGGACATCGCCGCGCGTGGGGCGCAGCAAGCCGGCAATCAGGCGCAGCGTGGTTGTCTTGCCCGACCCGGACGGTCCTAACAACGCCATCAGTTCGCCTTCGTTGACGGTAAGCGTAAGGTCAGAAACGGCCGTTACACCCGCCGCATACTTTTTTGTCAAATCATCCAGAGTCAGCGTTGTCATGGGAAAATGATGAATGATGAATGATGAATGATGAACATGATCCCGCATTCATCATTCATCATTCACCATTCTCTTTACGGCCAAACCTCCATCTGCCCGCCCAGCGGCAGATCAAGTATCCTGTCCGGGCCGACAAACCAGCGGTCATAAATCGTCTGGTACGTGCCATCTTTCCATAGTTCCTGCAGGGCGTAATTAATCTGATCGTGCCAGAGCGAATCATTGTTGGGGACGCCAATGCCAAACTGTACCGGGTTATGGCCGCCGGGCAGCAGTTCAAGATTAGGGTCGCCCGCCGCCAACGAGAGCATGGTGATATTATCCTCGGTATACCCTTCCACCGCGCCATCGCGCAGCGCCTGCATCGCCGCCAGCTTGTCATCAAATTCTACAATATCCGGCGCCGGCCCGCCGTTTGCAGCTGAATATTCCTGCCATGAGGAAATCGCCGAACTGCCCGCATTGGCGGCAACGGTTTGGCCCATCAATTCATCAATGGAACCATATGTTCCTTTGCGAATCAGAAAGGATTGATTGTCCCAAAAGTAGGTAATGCTGAAATCAATTGCGTCGTCCCGATCACGGGTATGATTCATGCTGGCGACGGAAATATCCACCTCGCCATCCTGCAAAAAGCTGATGCGCGTCGTGCCATCAACCACGACCAATTCCGGCCTGACACCCAACTGTGCAGCCAGGGCATTGGCGAGATCGATATCAAAACCGACCCAATCGCCGTTGTCATCCAAAAAGCTCATGGGTGGATTATCGTTGCGCACGCCAATACGGACAACGCCGTTTTCCACAACTTGATCATAGGTGGAAACGGCCGTTGCGCCGCCGCCGCAGGCAGCCAATAATAAGCCGCTTATGAGCAAAAACAAGGTGAAAGATAAGGTTTTTTTCATAGGTGTAAAATCTCCATAATCAATAATTTGCCAACGTATGTACCAAATCGCCGCGGCGATGGCTTCGTTCCCAACGCTGGGCCAAGCGGGACAGGCTAAAAGCAACAATAAAATAGAGAAAACCGACGACCAGGAACAAGGCCACCCAATAGGGCGCGTTGCCCACATCGCTGCCTAACGCGATGCGGGCGACGGTCATCAATTCGGCCACGCCCAGGATGATGACAACGGACGTGTCTTTGAATAAGCTGACGGCCTGCCCGGTAAACGCAGGCAGCATCACGTACAGCGCATAACGCAGCTTAATCCGCCGGTAAATCTGGCGTCAGCTGCTGCCCAAAAGCTGCGCCGCCTCTACTATGCGCTCCGGCACAGATTGGAGTCCAGCCCGCACGATTTCGGCCTGGTAGGCGCTGCTGTACAGAGTCAGGGCCACCAATGCAGAAGTAAGCGGGCTGCGTTCCAGGCCCAGGGAACGGCTGTTACCCAATATCTGATGCACAATCAATAACAGCAAGATGAGCGGAATACCCCGGAATAGCTGGACGTATAGATGGGAAATAAGACGTAACGGCCGTCGCCGCGATTCATACCCGATGCCGATAATAACCGCCAGTACAAACCCCAGTCCAATCGCAATCACGGCCAACAATAAGCTCATCAATAAACCGCCGGGACGGTGTCCGGGGAAACCAACCAGCAGATTAGGTATGCTGCGCAGCAAAAAGACGATTGAGTCACTCATAAACAGCGCTAGATTGGGTCAGCAGCAAATTTGCTGTCGTTGTTGCGCGGCGATCAAGGCGGCGTTCCATCCGGCGCAGCAGCGCTGCCCAGGCGGCTGACAAGAGCAGGTAAACAATGGCCGCCAACAGGAGCAGTTCTGTGGCCCGGAAGGTGCGCGTGATGATAGATTGCGTGGCCTGGAAAAATTCTGGCACAGCGACGAATGAAGCCAGCGCTGTGTTCTTCATGTTGTGAATGAGCCGGGTGGCGATGGCCGGGAAACCAACCCGGAGACCTTCCGGGAGCAATATGTGCCGAAAAATGGCGCGATTGTCAGCTCCCAGTAAACGCGCGGCGTCAACAAACTCCTGGGGAATGGCGCTCACCCCGGCCCGGAAGATTTCGGCCAGGTAAGCGGCCGCGTTCAACGTCAGGGCGGCCGCGGCAGCCAGCGCGTAGTAGGGCAACGACAGGCCGGTGATGGTCTGCCCCCAGTCGGCCAGCACGTTATTGAAGAAAAGGGTCTGGCGCAGTGGGGTAGGGAATAGGTTGGGAATGGCAAAAGCAAAAAAAATGATGAGGACAAGGGCCGGGATGTTGCGGAAGCTATCTACGTAAACGCCGGCCGCGCCGCGCAGGAACGGCCGTGCCGATAAGCGCATTGTCCCCACCCCCACCCCTAAAATGAGGGCAAGGGCGCTGGTAACGGCCGTTAACACTGCCGTCACCGTCAGACCACGCGCCAACAATAAGATCGCTTCCAGGGTTAACCAGCTCATACCTTTGCATCTCCTTCCCATCACTGATGCTTTGAGCCGGGTAATTCTTACATTTCAGGCGAACTTATTCTATTGCCGTCAGAAAACGGCCGTTACGCCCCAGCCATCTGCCCTTGCACCGCAACCGCACAATGCGGCCAAACATCCTCACCGGCCAAAAGCGCGGCCAACGCCGGGCTGTCAGCATAATATCCATGATACCGTTCTGGCAATTGGGCGGCGAGATGTACCATAATAAAGTGAGTAAATGCCGGTAAATCCCGACTCTTAACACGGCGACCAATATCCGGCATCGTAAACGGCGCTCCAATCCGAATCTCCACAGTAGTTGGGCGCAGTCGTTTTACATTGGCAAACAAGATATCATTGTTCACTAATCCCACTGGCAAAACAGGCACATTAGCACGGCTGGCCAGGTAAGCCGTGCCATCTTTGGCGGCCACCATCTTACCGTTAAAGCTGCGCGTGCCTTCCGGGGCCAGGCCAAACACAACACCTTCATCAATCGCATCCTGTGCTTCACGCAGTTGGCGGCGATCTATCTTATCTCGCTGGATATAAATAGCGCCCAGCCAAGCCATGATTGGGCCATAAATGGGATGAGTCTGCCATTTTTCGATGGCAAAGAACCGCCATTTTTGAATCGGGAAAGTAAGCAGCAAAACGGGTGTGTCCACAACGCTGGTATGGTTGAGAGCAACGATATAAGGGCCTTGCGCCGGAATATTTTCCCGACCCGTAACCTTAAAACGAACCAATAAAAACAGTCGGGCAATGTTCATGGCTAAACGAATGATGCGATATCTAAACATAACTGGGAAGTATAACGAATTTTTCGCGCGGTTCAAAAATGAACTTGCCGTCTGGGTGTACGAACAAGTTGTCACCCCTTTGGGTTTGGCGTTGCCAAACCCCTACGTCAGGCCAAAATTGTAGGGGGATGGCACGGCCATGCCCAGTGACGTCGCAAACATGTTTAACAAGTTGTTCGTAGACCTGTAAGTCATTGTGGAAACGGCGTTTACAGGATTTTGAGATAGAATAGGGGTATAAAATCCTAGATTCTGCACACTGGCGTTTTTTGTTTACAAGAGAAGGGCCACACGGCTTTAGGTTCATTGCATCTTTTTGCGCCAGAGGCCAAAACCACACAGGTTAGAAATGCGCCAGCCTGGCTAAATTTTTATTGACGCCATCAAAATGCTGCCTGAATTCAAAACTATCCAATTTGAAGAAAGTGATGAACGCCTTAAAATCGTTTGGCCCATTCCACGCAACTGGTTTTTGTTTGGCTTGTTCAGCCTGGCTCTCATTGTGTGGCTGGTAATGCTTGTGGGCATGGCGATTTACCTGGCGCGTGATGTGATGGGAGCCGGGGAACGATGCACTTTTGTATTTTCAGCCATGCTGCTTATCTGGCTGTTTATCTGGTTCCGTTTTGGGCATATTTTATGGACGCGCTGGCAATTTTATGCGGCCGATCGGGAAATCTTGTTTATTGATGAAGAGCGGCTAATTATACGCCGTCCTGTTTCTATCCTGGGTATCACTGACGCCTATGATAGGCAGCATATTAGCCCGTTTTATTTCCATGAAAAACACCATTGCCCCGTTTTTGACTATGGCTACCAACATGTCTATTTTGGTGAAGGTTTGGTCCCAGATGAAGCGCGGACGTTATTGACTTTACTAAACGGCCGTTTCTTCCCCGATTTAGATGATGGCTGAAAGATGATAACCACGAAAACCACAAGAGTAATAACTGGAGTTAGAAATTGAAAATTGGGCGCGACCTGGCTGCCAATCTGGCCGCCTACATCCCGGTCACATTAACACAGCGCATCCTCACGCGCGGTTTGCCTGATCCCGGCGAATCCCATGCGTTAATGGCCGCTACCCTCTTTTCCGATATTTCCGGCTTCACCGCCATGTCTGAAGAACTGGCTTCTGATGGCCCGCGCGGCGCCGAAGAGCTGAATCGTGTTCTTCTCCTCACTTTCACCGGCTTGATCAATGTAATTCACGAGATGGGAGGGGCTGTCAACCATTTTCATGGGGATGCCATGTCGGTTTACTTTCCTGATGAAGATGGGCAAGCCGCGCGTCGGGCGTTGACCTGTGCCCAAAAGATGCAGCGGCTCATGCTGACTCATCTGAGGCGTGTCGTCGCCAAACGGCCGGCCAATAAAAAGCCTTTTTTTGACCTGACAATAAAAATCGGGGTGGGTTACGGCCGTTGCCGAGAAATATTCATTGGCGATCCGATCGTCAATATGGAGTACGCGCTGGCGGGAACCGCCGTGGATGAAGCCGCAGCCGCCGAGAAAAAAGCGCGGGCCGGGCAAATCATGGCCAGCCAGTCTGTGTTGGTTCAAGCCGGATTACCGGCCCCGGATGCGTTTAATCTGTTAACCGAAAATGTTTTGCCTGATTGGCAAGATTGGACTCTTCCCCACCCTATCCTCAACTGGGGTGTGGGCGATGAGAGCGCATTGGCGCGGCTGGTAACGGCCGTGACTCCATTCATCCCACCCATCATTTACGAACGTACCACCGCCGGTTTAAGCGACATGGCCGAACACCGGCCTGTGACCAGTGTGTTCGTCCAATTCAAATTTCATGATCGCGTTGGCGACAGTGAAGAAACATGGCTGCAACATTATTTTCTATGGGCCAGGCAAATCGTTGCCCGGTTTGGCAGCCAGAACGCCCGTCTCAATCGCGTCCTCACCGGCGATAAAGGCAATCAATTGCATATTATGTTTGGCGCCCCCATGGCCCCCGATGCACCTGACCAGGCTATCCGCTGCGCTTTGGCCTTACAACGAGAACGCCCCGCCTTTGTTGCCAGCCAGCGCATTGGGTTGACGGCCGGCAAGGTTTTTGCCAGCCCGGTTGGCGCTGTCCAGCGACGCGAATACACGGTCGTTGGCGACGTCGTCAATCTCTCCGCCCGGCTGACCCAAATTTGTCAGGATGGCCAGGTTTTAACAGACAAAACAACGGCCGATCGCGCGCGGGAATGGATTGATTTTATAGAGCTGCCGCCAGTTCAATTGAAAGGCAAACAAGCGCCGGTGACTCTTTATCAGCCGCGTGGCGACCGGGGCGCAGGCGACCAGGGAAAACAAGCCCATTTACAGGTATTCATCAATCATTGGCAGCGACCATTGGTTGGACGCGAACCGGATTTAGATTTGCTGCTGGGCGGCATGGATGTCGCCTTGCAAGGCGCTGGCGGCGTCGCCGCCGTGTTTGGCCCCACCGGCGTAGGAAAAACCAGCCTGCTCGCCGTGGGCGTTAAATATTGGCTGGATTCTGGCGGGACAGCCCTTGCCGGAGAGTGTCAGCAGCACACATCCGATATACCTTTTAGCCCCTGGCGCACTGTTTGGCGCGATTTTTTAGGGCTAACCGCAGCGATGGATGTTGCCACCCAGGTAACGGCCGTTACTGCGCGCACATTCGCCCTGGTTCCCGACTGCGGTGATGATGTTGGCTTGTGGGCCGATGTCTTGGGTCTGCCCATCCCCCAGGCTGATCGTTTGAGTGAATTGACCGCCGAAGTCAGACAAGCCCGTTTTTTTAACCTGGTAAATCGTGCCTTCCAGGCCGCCGCCGCCCAAAGAGCGCTGCTCATCATTCTGGAAGGATTACACTGGGCCGATCAATCCTCCCTGGCGCTCATTGACCATTTGAGCACCCATCAGGCAGAACATGCGCTGTTCATGGCGCTTACCTTCCGCCCCTTAGGCAAACTGTCGCTGGAAACGTTGAGCCGCCCTATTTGCACCCCCATTATCCTCTCCGATTTGCCCCCCCGGCGCGGCCGGGAGCTGCTGCGTCAATTGGTGGGAACGGCTGATTTACCGCCAGCGGTAGAGCAGCATTTGGGCTTGCGCGGCCGGGATGGGTCAGAAAGTCCGGTCAACCCCTTATTTTTGGAGGAAGCCGTCAATATGATGGTGGGGCTGGGCGTATTGCAAATAAACGGCCGTCTCCAGGTCAACGAATCCTTATTAAGCCAGATGCAAATCCCTGACACCATACACGGCCTGCTCCTGGCCCGGATTGATCGCCTGCCGGTCGCCAGCCGCGACCTGCTGCAAGTGGCCTCCGTCATTGGCCGCCAATTTAACCTGGCCCCGCTTGTTTCCATCGCACCGGATATGCCGCGGGAAGTGGCTGCCAGCCTGTTAGCTGACTTAACGGCTGAAGAAATCACGCAGTTGATGACGGCTGATCCGGAATGGTCATACCTGTTTCAACACGCCATGACGCACGAAGTAGCCTACGAAAGCCTGCCCTTTGCCCGTCGTCAAAAGCTGCATGCGGCTATCGCCGATTGGCTCATGACACAGTACCAGGATAATCTAAAACCATTTTATGCCGTTTTGGCTTACCATTACAGTCGGGCCGATAATCATGAACAGGGATTACGCTTTGCGCTGGCCGCCGCCGACAGCGCCCGTGATATTTTTGCCAATCAAGAAGCGCTAGAATTATATACATTGGCCGAAGAACATTTGTTGGCTGTGGGGGTAGCGGCAAATTGGGAAACGGCCGTTAACCTTTACGCATCACGCGGTTATGTCCTCCGCTTCCTGGGCGATTTTACCAACGCTACGAAAGATATTGAGAAAGGATTAGCGCTCTCCCTGGACAACAACCACATTCCCCACGCCGCCCATACTTACAATTTATTAGCCGATATTCTGTACCGCCAATCTCATTTTGAAAAAGCGTTGAAAACAGCCTCCCAGGTCATCACCCAATTAGGCCCCGCAGTCCCCCCAAAAGAACGCGCGTTGGCATATTTGTGGTTGGGAATGAACAACAGCGCCCTGGGGAACTTTCCTGAAGCCCTGGGCCAGTTGCGAAACGCCGAAGAACTTTGCCTCGCCGCTGGAGACAACCAGCAATTAGCTCGGGTTTTGGAAGCCATTGCCTTCGTTCACTACCAACAAAAAGAGCTGCCGGCCGCCTTACAGGCCATGCAGCGCAGCGTTGAACTTTCCCGCAATTTCAGCACCCCCATGAATTTGGCTTCCTCCCTCAACAACATCGCTTTGGTCCAGCACCAACTGGGGCAGGCCGCAGAAGCTCTCACTACACTGAACGAATCCATCGAGTTAGCGCGTGAGACCAGCCGCAACTTCCTGGCCCGGTTTATTGGCAGCCGCGTCGAAGTGTTGACGTATATCGGCCGTTTCTCTGAAGCTCAGGCTGACTTTGAGCAAGCCATCACCTTATTCATGATGATGGACGATGAATTGGCGCTTGCCGAGTTATACCTGGTTATGGGCTACGAACATTACAGCCTCCGGGAACAATGGGACGAAGCCCAAAACTGCTTTCAGCAGGCAGCCCAAATCATCAATTCGCGCCCGGATGATTACGCTGAATTGCATGCGCGTTTACTAATTGTAACCGGACAAGTCAAACTACATACCGGTTCCATCACCCAGGCACAACAAGATTTCGCTGCTGCCGCCAACATTATTGAAGAAAAGAATCTGGCCTGGTGGCAGCCAATTGTCTATTACTTCAAAGGCGTAACAAATAGTCGGCTAGACAACCAGGTCAGCGCACAAAAAGCGTTTTTGCACGGGATCGAGGCCATCAATAATGAAGGCTGTCCCGATTATTTGCCGCTGCTTTTATTAGAACTGGCGCAATTGGAAAAGAATCCGGCTCAAAAATTAAACCATTTAAAAAATTGCCTGCAAGCTGCTGACTCGCGGGCGCGTTCTCTCGACAAAATTAAATGCTTCAGTCTGGCCGGGAAATTCCTGGCTGCTGCCAAAGAGCCAGCCATGCAAACTTTGGGGAAAGATTTTCTGGCAAGATCAGAATCAATCAAGCTGTACTAGAATTAGCGTGTCTACCGTTTAATAAGCTGCTGCACGGCCGTTTCAAACCGATCGTCTACAACAAACCCCAAATCAAAGCGGCGGATAACGGCCGCTCTGGCCGCCAAATAGGCTGTTAACAAATTGGCTATGTGAACGGCCGTCTCCTGCGTATCCTGACTGTAGCTCGCCCGAAGAAGCTGCTGCCGCGCCGGTTCTTCCGGCGGCAGCGCCCGCAGCAGCAGCGGCAGCGTAAAATGCAGTAGTTCCAGGTAAACCGTAAACGGCTTATCATAGTCGCCCCGTTTTAGCAGCCGGAACACGTCCATAAACATTACCCAAAACCGATTGTCCAGCGCCGTCAGTTCGTCCGCCGTTAAATACGGTTGAGGCCAGGGGACGCGGGCCGATTCAGCCTGGAATTGGGCCAGCCAGCCATCATCTTTTAAGATACGAATGTCCCGATCCCAGGGGTTGGGCCGCAGGGATTCTTTTGTTTCGTAACGATAATCCACTTTGGCCCCGTTGCTGTAGAGGGCAATATGGAAAAACGGCCGTACATGTTCCCCATCAAACGACTTCGCCGGCACATAAGGCAAAACCGACTGCGCAAACGCACGCCGGTCAGTCCAGGCCATATCCCGCCGGGCCGCATCGGCAAACACCAGGGCCACATCCAGGTCCGAATACGCATCCTCCACCCGGCGGCCAAATGACCCCGACAAGAAACTGGCCGCAATCGCCCTCTCCGCCAGCACCCGCTGCTGCAAACGCACCAACGTCCGATCCTGTTCAAACATAATCAATTCCTTTACTTGCAATAAGGAATGGCCCTTAAATGACTTGCCCGTTTTAGATAAGAGTTATTGGTTATTCGTTACTCAAGCAATAACCAATAACAGGTTCTGTTGCGTAAGTTGTAATTCTCATTCCTAAACTGGCTCAAATTATAGCCTTTCCCGCCTCAACTAAACAGGAAACCTAGGAGGATACTGGCGAGCCTGACCATTGCCAAAACCTCCCATAAGTTTGCGCCTACGATTTTGTCATGCCCCCTGCAATGTTCATACTCCAATGGTTACAAAATATGCTATAATCAAATTTGGCGTGTCTGCATCCAGCTATTTGACAGCATAAACCACTTAATCAAGCAGTTTTTCCTTAACTAATTGGAGCGCTGATGACTACACATGACTTCTCACAACTCTTCGCCGACCTGGATACACATGTAGCCGCACTCCAAAACCCAGACATTCCCCAAGAAAATGCCCTGGCCTCCCTGGTGGCAGTATTGCAAAATCTCCAGACGGCCGGCGCAAATCTTCAACAAGAAAACCAGGATTTAATCGCACAAAACCAGCAAAATACCCGGCTCTTACAAGCTATTGTGCAACAAATGCCCAGCGCAATCTATTTGCTGGATTTAACCACACATCAAGCCACATTTCTGAGTAAAGATGCCTTCCTCGGCTATGACGTAGCCGAATTAGCTACCCCTGATTCCATCCGTCAGATGGCACACCCTGACGATGGCGAACAAGTCACGGCATTCTGGCAGTCCGCTCTTCGCCTATCGGCTTCAGAGATCGCGTCCAGCGAATACCGGCTGCGCCACAAGGATGGTACATGGCGTTGGCTCTATAATTGGGTCACGCTTTTGGAACCCTTAACCGACAAGGATGAGAAGCAGTTGCTGGTCACGTTGGATGACGTTACCAACCGTAGAGAAGCTGAATTGCGACCAACGAAAAGCGAACAGGATGACCGCGCCAGGCAGCAAATGTCACTACAAAGTGCGGCGCTGGCGGCAGCGGCTAATGGCATTATCATCACTGACCGGGACGGAACCATTGAATGGGTCAACCCGGCGTTTTCCGAACTGACCGGCTATGCGGTTGAGGAAGCGATCGGCCAGAACCCACGCCTGTTGAAGTCAGGGAAGCATTCGCAAGCTTTTTATCAGGAGTTATGGGATACAATTCTGAGCGGCCGGGTGTGGCACGGCCGTATGATCAACCAGCACAAAGACGGCCATCTTTACCACGAAGAAGAAACTATAACCCCGGTGCGCAATGAACAGGGGATCGTTACCCATTTTATCGCCATCAAGCAAGACATCACCACGCGGGTACAGGCCGAGGAACAATTACAAAAGTGGGCGCACCTATTTGAACATGCCGATTGGGGCGTCGTTACGAGCGGCGCCGATGGCAAAATACTGGAACTGATGAACCCGGCGTTTGCCCGCATGCATGGCTACACGGTAGAAGAATTGACCGGCCGGCTAATGACAGATGTTTTTGCGCCGGAATACCGGGATGATGTCGCCAAGCATATGCGCATCGCCAATGAGCAGGGCCGGCACACGTTTGAATCCTGGCATATTCACAAAGATGGGACTACGTTCCCGGTGTTGGTGGATGTAACGGCCGTTAAAGATAACGATGGCAACATCCTCTACCGCGCCGCCAGCGTCCAGGACATCAGTCAGCGCGTCCGATCAGAGATCGAAATCCGGCAGCGAAACACCCAACTGTCCCTCATCAATAGCCTCAACCATGCCGCCAATCGGGGCGACAGCCTGCCAAAAATCATCAAGCTGCTCTGCCAAAAAGCCCAATCCATGTTTGCTGCCCGAGACGCCTCCGTTTATTTACTCAGCAACGATAAACAATATCTGGTTTTACAAGATATCGCCCTCCCTTCAGGGCTGACCCGCCGCCTGGAACGATTAATCGGGATAAACATACCGGCAGTCAAAATCCATTTGACCGAAGACAGCTTCTATTACAACAGCTTGCAGTCGGGTCAGGCCGTCATTATCAATGATACGGAAGCGATCCGGCGTATGATAGCCGAACACATTGAGGACAAATTACGGCATGATTTAGCGCCGCAAATTGCCCGGCTGTTAAATTACGACTCGGTCATGTGCATCCCGCTTATGTCAGGCGAGGAGCCGGTGGGGCTGCTGAACATCGCCCGCAAGACGCCTTTTGACAAAGCGAATCTGATGCAGTTGGCAGCGCTGGCGGAACAGTTAACGGCCGTTATCCAACGCAAACGCACTGAAGAAGCCCTCAAAAAGGCCAACCGGCGCAGCGCCCTCATTTTGCAGGCCGCTGGCGAAGGCATCTTCGGCCTGGACGCCGACGGTAACGTCATCTTCATCAACCCTGCCGCCGAAAACATGTTGGGCTGGTCAGCCGCCGACCTTGTCGGCAAGTCTCCCCATAGCTGCATCCATCATACCCACGCCGACAACACCCCCTTCCCCGCTGCCAACTGCCCAATTCATACTACCATTCAGGACGGCAGCACTCGCCATGTCAACGACGGCATTTTTTGGCGCAAAGACGGCTCCAGTTTCCCTGTCGAGTACATCAGCCAGCCCGTCCGGGAAAGTGGCAACCTGCTCGGCGCTGTCGTCACCTTCAAAGACATCAGCGAGCGGCAGCGGCAAGAAATTTATCTCCAGTCGCAGCAGCGGCTGGCCACGGTAGGTCAACTGGCTGCGGGCATTGCCCATGATTTTAACAACATTATGGCCGTCATCTCCCTTTACAGCGACCTGGCTGCAAATCGGATCGCGCCCACAGAAAAACTACACCGTTACCTGACAACCATTCAGGAACAGGCCAAGCACGCTGCTGATCTCATCCGGCAAATCCTGGATTTTAGCCGTCAATCAGTGATGGAACGCCATGCCGTAGACTTGTTCTCGTTTGTCAAAGAGCTGCTCAAACTATTAACCCGCACTTTGCCGGAAAACATTCATCTGAAACTAGATTACGGCGAGGGCCAATATCTGGTTAATGCCGACCTGACTCGGCTGCAACAAATATTGATGAATCTGGTCATCAATGCCCGCGACGCCATGCCCGGTGGAGGCCGCCTGCATTTCACGATGAACCTCCTGGCCCTGTCGCCCGATGCCGCGCCCCCCATGCCGGATATGCCGCCGGGGCAGTGGGTATGCCTGAGCGTCAGCGATACGGGCGAAGGTATTCCGCCGCAAAATGTGCCCCATATTTTTGAGCCGTTTTTTTCGACAAAAACCCAGGACAAAGGCACGGGGTTGGGGCTGGCGCAGGCTTATGGCATAATCAAACAGCATGACGGCTTTATTGGCGTGAGCAGCCAGGTTGGCAGCGGAACCACGTTTACGATTTACCTGCCGGCCCTGGACTCGCTGCATGAAACGCCGCCGGATGCCGCGCCCGAACCTATGGCGACCGGTCAGGGGGAAACGATTTTGATTGTGGAGGACGAGGAAAAGATACGAACGGCCGTTTGCGACCTCTTAACCACATTCAACTACCGGCCGCTGCCGGCGGCCAACGGAGAAGACGCGCTGGCCCTGTTCACCCGTCATGAAAACGAGATTGTGCTGGTTTTAAGCGATGTGATGATGCCGGGAATGAGTGGTTTGACCCTGCACCAAAAGCTTACGGCCGTAAACCCGGCCATCAAAACCATCCTGATGACGGGCTACCCGCTGGAAAAAAGCGGTAAGATGCAGTTAGAACGGGGGATTGTGGCCTGGCTGCAAAAACCGGTCAATATGGAAAAACTGCTCCGATTGATTGCCCAAACGCTAGAAACAACCAACGAGGGTTAAACTTAGAACCGACGCAATACCCAACGCAAATCCAGCCAGAACTTGCGCTGGCGTATGCCGCCTGAGGTAAAGCCGCACCCAACTCACGCCGATAACAAGCGGCACGACTATCAGGCTGGCCATCCAGCCCCAAACCAACCCCACAATCAGCCATGTCGCTATTACCCCGGTGGTGTGAATGCTGATGAGCCACCAGATGTTGATGAGTCCCAGCGCCGCCAGTTCGATGATGTTGAAGATGAGGAGGCAGCGCAGCAGTTCTGGCCCATCAAACCAACTTACAATCCCAAAAGCGAGGAAGGCAAAGACAACGGCCGTTGCATAAGGCAAATGCCGCTCGCGGGTATCGCTCATGTGCAGTTCACTGATGCGGCCTGTTTTGAGCAAATACAACACGACCAAAATCGGGGCCAGTGACACCAGCAGCCCATATACGGCCGCCCATCCAAAACCCGGCCAAAACGGCAGCGTCTTCAACGGTATGGCAATACCCAACAGGGCAAACATCACCGGCGGGCTAACGATGTTGGAAAAAATGCGAGCCGATTTCACCAATCCGGTGCGATTATGGGCATGATGATCAAGGGGAGTGGTCATGAAAATCCCCAATAAACCTACGAGGTCTTGACGACCTCGTAGGTTTAGGATTTCAACTAAATTACGTGCCTGTTTCCCAGGAATTCAGGTATTTCACCTGTTCCTCAGTCAGCGTGTCAATCTGGATGCCCATAGAGTCGAGTTTGATTTGGGCGATGTACTGATCAACTTCTTCGGGAACAGAGTGGACTTTGTTGGCCAGCTTGTCTTTATTGTCCAACAGGTATTTGGCGGCCATCGCCTGCCCGGCAAAACTCATGTCCATCACAGCGGCCGGATGGCCCTCGGCAGCGGCCAGGTTCACAAGCCGGCCTTCGCCTAAAAGATGCAACCGACGGCCGTCTTTCATGGTGTATTGTTCGACAAACGGCCGTACCCGCTTGGGATCGCCGACAGCCATCTCACGCAGCGCAATTTTGTTAATTTCAATATCAAAATGACCGGAATTAGCCATGACCGCGCCATCCTTCATCACCTCGAAATGATGCCTGTCCATCACGTGCATATCGCCCGTGGCGCTGACAAAAATATCGCCAATCGGCGCGGCTTCAACCATGGGCATGACGCGGAAGCCATCCATCACCGCTTCCAACGCCTTCAAGTGATCAATCTCGGTGACGACGACGTTTGCGCCCAACCCTTTGGCCCGCATGGCAATGCCCCGGCTGCACCAGCCGTAGCCAGCGACGACGACAACCCGCCCGGCAATCAGCAAATTGGTGGCGCGAATGATGCCGTCTATCGTAGATTGGCCCGTGCCGTAGCGATTGTCAAACAGGTGTTTGGTCATGGCATCGTTCACGGCCATCATCGGGAATTCCAATGCGCCATCAGCAGCCATCGCCCGCAGGCGAACCAGGCCGGTTGTGGTTTCTTCGGTACCGCCGATGACGTTGCCTTTAACGTCGCGGCGCGATTTGTGTAGGGTGCTGACCAGATCGGCTCCGTCGTCCATGACGATGTGGGGCTTGTGGTCAAGCACCGCGTTGATGTGTTGGTGATAGGTTTCGTTGTCCTCGCCTTTGATGGCAAAGACGGGGATTTCGTAGTGGGAAACCAGCGAAGCGGCCACATCATCCTGGGTGCTAAGCGGGTTGCTGGCCGACAGCATGACATCGGCGCCGCCCTGCTGCAAGGTGATCATCAGGTTGGCTGTTTCCGTGGTCACGTGCATGGTCCCGGAAATACGAATCCCGGCAAACGGCCGTTCCTTACCAAACTTTTCCCGAATCCCGCGCAGGACAGCCATTTCCTGCTCGGCCCATTCAATTCGATGGCGGCCGCCAGGGGCCAGATCGGGGTTCTTAATATCAAAATCCATGAAAAATCTCCTTAGTTTTCTGCTAACCCTCCCGGAGGTTGTGAACCTTCGGGAGGGTAAAATTCACGACAAAACGTCTAACGCACCCGCATCATCAAAATGCTCCCGGTAGCGAGTAACAAATTCTGCTGGAGTGAAATAGTGGTTTTGCGTACCCACCTGCTCCAAAACATATGTTGCTGCCAGCGCTCCCATGCGCCCGGCAATTTCCCAGGGCAGGTTCATCTGCATCCCGCGCATTAACCCGGCGCGGTAAGCATCACCCGCGCCCGTTGGCTCAACATTTGCGCGCGGAGGAACAATGGGGATGTCATATTCCTGCCCATCCATCACCAAACGGGAGCCATCGGCCCCTTTCGTCACCAACAGGCCGCCAACTTTCTGTAAAATTTGAGCCTCATTCAACCCGGTTCTGTCCTGAATCAAGCTGTATTCATAATCATTGACAGAAAGCAGGTAACAACCGTCTAACCCGGCGTACAAATCTTCGCCGCTTAAGCGCACGGTCTGCTGGCTGGAGTCGTAGATGTAGGGGATGCGGCGCTGCTGGCACTCAATGGCGTAGTTACGCATTGCGTCCGGGTCGTTGGGGGAGATGATGGCCAGGTCGGCGTCGGGCGCGTACTGGGCAAAGGTTAGCTTGTGGGCGTGAGCCATGGCGCCGGTGTAGAAGCTGGCGATCTGGTTCTGGTCCTGGTCGGTGTTGACGAAGAAGGAAGCGGTGTAATCGTCCTCAATGTCCACGATGGCCGAAGTGTCTACGCCCTGGGCGTTTAACCAGGCCCGATATTCGCTGAAGTCTTGGCCAGCGGTGGCCATGACGGTAGCACGGCCGTTTAACAGCGCCATCGTGTAAGCAATATTCGTAGCCGTCCCCCCCCGCTGCCGTTTCAGCGAGTCTACCAGGAAACTCAGGCTGATATGTTCCAACTGGTCGGCCAGCAGCATGTCGGTAAACTTACCGGGGAACGACATTAAATAATCAAAAGCAATAGAACCAGTAACGACAATTTTCATAACAATCTAATTTTGAATGGTGGATTGTGACGTATGAACAGGGTCGGAGTCCTTCTTGAGTACCGGCGATAATCCCAACCGGTTGCGCAGCATGGTCAAAATGGCCGTCACGCCATCTTTGGCGCCAATCTTCTTACCCTCGGCATAGGTGCGGGGATCATACTGGATTGGTATTTCCAAAATGGTATGTCCGGCCAGCGCAATTTTGTTCGGCAGTTCAAAATCCAGGTCAAAGCCAGAACAAGTCAAGTTAAGCGACCGGGCCACATCGACTCTGACCATTTTAGAAGCTGTAGCCACATCCGTCAGGTTGTGTCTAAACAAAAAGTTGTGCAGCCAGGTCAAAAAGCGGTTGCCCATCAACGTGCGGACATACTTCGATTTAATCTCGCCCCCCAGCACACGCGAGCCAAAAATGGCCGCAGCCTGGGTAACGGCCGCTTTGTCGGTAAATTTGCGCTGTTCAAACGGGTCGTATTCGCTGTCGGCATCCTGGATAAAGAAATAATCGCCATTCATGTTGGCAATGCCAGTGCGGATAGAGGCTCCTTTACCCATATTGCGTTCATGGTATATGACGCGGATTTCCGGATCGTCAATTTGCTGCAAAATAGCGCGCGTGCCATCTGTCGAGAAGTTATCCACGACGATAATCTCACGTTCCCAGTCCAGCCCTAAATCAACCGCCTGGGTCTTCTCAATGATCTTTTCAATGGTAGCCTGCTCGTTGTAGCAGCAAATGATAACAGATAATTTCATAATCTTTTAATAAGCCGATGAATGGAATTCATCGGCGGAGACAAGAAACCTGCTGAAGCAGGTTGAAGAATGACCGTTTCAGTGCGCTTTAGCGTACTTTTTATGACAGACGACGGTTTTCAACCGTCGACGACAAGCACAAATGGAAGTAAGCAATCGCCCAATGCCTTCAAGATGAAGGACTGAGGAGCGGGTTAATCAACGCTTCTCAGTCCTTGTTATGGTAACGATTATTTCTATTTCAAAACCAGCAGAAAATTATAACACAGCCTGACCAGTTTGCGAGTTTCAGATTCAGGTGGGGGCACACTAAAATGTTGTTTTCAGTTTAACGGCAGCCAGTCCCAGCAGGAGCAGCGCCAGACCAGTAAGAATGCCGCCAATTTGGTAGACGGTGGGCGCATAGGTAAACTCGATGATTTGCGGTCCGGCGGGGATGCAAATAGCGCGAACGGCCGTATACGCCGTCATAATCGCCACTGGTTCGCCGCCTACAGCCGCCCGCCAGCCGGGATAATCGGTCTCGCTCAACACCAGGAGCGCCGGTTCCGGGCTGTTAGTGGCAATGCGCCAGTAACCATCCCGCTTTGCGACGATTTGGGCGGTTCCGATGGCTGGCGCGGCCGGCAGTTCGCAGGCCGGAGGCTGGGCCAGGATAACCGTCGTCGCCGGATCGAAATCAGGCTGGTGAACGCGGGCGATGGCCTGGGCGTCGCTGGCGATGATTTCCACCTGGCTGACCAGGCGAGCGATAGGCAAAACGCGGCCCCGCTGGTAGACCCAAACGTTGTCGCTGTGGTTGATGAGGGTCAACGGCCGTTCCCCATCCAAATAGTTCTCCTGCGGCCCATTGGCGACGACGTAGCCCGCGCCCAAAATATCATAAGCCGTCGAACGCGGGTCGGGAATTGATTCAGTGAAGGCAACATTGGCCCCCACTTCCAGCGCGTTGTAGCCAAAAACGGAGTCCAGCCCCACCTGCCCAGCCCCGTTTTGCTCAAAAATAGAGACGCCCCAGGGCAGCGCCCGCGCCTCCGTCCCGCCGATGATCGCTTTAGCTTCCGGCCACATCGGATGGACGGCCATCGACTCCAGGCGCGCCAGTTTGAAGCCAAAGAGCCACAAATCGGCCAGCAGCAGGGAGACGAGCGCCGCGCCCGTCCCACGGCGCGATGAGCCGTGAGTAAAATAGCGCCACAGCAAACCGCCGCCAGTCAAAATCAAGACCAGCGCCAGCCCCCATCCGCCCAGTTGGTGCCACAGCCGGCCGCTAGTATCGCTGGGATGCTGGGCGGCAAAGACGGCGCCAGTGGCGGCCAGGGCAGCGAGAAGGGAGACGGCCGTTCCCCCCACCGTCCAACGCAGCAATCGCCCCAATTCAGCCCGATGCGTCACGCCCAGCCGCTCCCAAACGGCCACCGCCTCGGCCAACAGCGCCGCCGCCGCAAACGTGAACAAAAACGCCGCCCGGCCCGGCGCGCGCGTCAGGCGGAAAGGTGGCAGCAGTTGGTAAGCCAGCGGGAATAAAAAACCGTAGCTGCCCAGCGCCAGGAGCAGCCCCGCCGCGCCTACAATCAGGTAAAACCAGGTCAGGCGGGACGGTTTGCGCAGCGCCAGCGCCAATCCCAGTAGAGCCAGCACGCCGGCATAATAAGTTAGCTCCTCAAAATTGGGCACCGACCAGTAACCAGCGCGGGTCGGCTCGCCAAAATAGTCGGGGATAAGCAAGGTGATGAAATGGGCCAGCGGGAAGGAGTAGGCCGAGGCAAATTCGAGCGACGGCGCCGCGGCCCGCGACGATTCCAGACTGAACTGCGCCAACGGCGCGGTTTGAATCCCGCTCAAAGCCAGGCCAACAACACCCGCCAAAATGACCTGCCGCGCCGCCAGCTGCCATTGTTTGGTTTGTACCATCAAGAACAGCGCAAAAGCCAGCCAGATGAGGCCGACGTACAACAGCGAGGTCGTATGCCCGGCCAGGATAGCCAATCCGAATGGCACACCGGCGATGATGCCGGCCCAGACACGGCCGTTCCTCACCGACCATGCCGTTCCCCACAACACCCAGGGCAGCCAACTGTGAACCGCTAGCAGCCCGAGGTGGCCGGCAAAAATCCGCGCCGTCATAAAGCCGCTGAAGGCAAAAGTCAACCCGGCCAGCAGCGCCCCAAATTGGCTGCCGCTTTCATCGCGGGTGAACAAAAACATCCCCCAACCGGCCAGCCAGATATGCAGGGCCACAAAAAAACTAATGCCCGTCCCGACTGGCAGCAAAATCGCCAGCCAGGTGGGCGGGTAAAATAAGGCTACCTGGGGATTGCTGAGAAAAGGATAACCGGCGAATTGGCTGCTGTCCCACAGGGGGAGACGGCCGCTGCGCGCCGTCTCGCGGGCAAACGTTAACCAGGGATAAAACAGGCCGCGCACATCCAGCCCGCCTATGGCCTGCCCAGCTGGCGGCCAAAGAACACGGCTCAGGAACAGCAGCGTGACCAGCGCAAAAAACAGGACGAGGGAAAAGGTCGAATGCCGTTTGAACCAATCAATTTTCATTGCCAACTAGCTCAATCTTGAACGTTGTAACTGACGGCCCCGTCGCTTGGTTTGGCAAGGTGAAGGATAATTACCGCCAGCAGCCGCAATTAAAACACGAAGATTGGGGAGGGCTTTCCCCAATCTTCGTCCATACACAACAATCACTGTATCCAACATTAAGGCAGCGCCGTCACCGTAAACCAATCGAACTGAGCCGCAGTTCCAGAATACTCATTTGAGGCTGCATACATACCAAAATAACGATCGTTGACGTAGGTTGTATCTACGCCGCCGCCAACAAAATTACCATTCACGTAAACATTTATCGTGCCATCTGCAAACACCTCAATCGTCCACTTATTATAGCCATTGGCATCGCCAACAGTGACGTCCCTGAAATTAAACAATTTTACCGTGCCGCGTCCGATATTGTTGGAGTCATGGTAATCAATTCGTTTCAAATCCGCACGCAGTTTATCGGGACTGCCAAACCAAATAATTTGCAAACGGTAATAATGATTGAAACAACTGCTGTAATCGCTGTTTGGACAGGGTTGACCGTTCCCATCGGCGCCAAAAACGATTCCATAGGTTTGAAGATTGTCTATCCCGTCAGTAAGTTTAACCAGCCCTTCAATCTTGTAAGAACCGGCCGGCGCTTGAGTCACGGGGGCCGCTAATGAATAATCCCAACGCCCGCCAATTTTGACGGTAAAAGTCCCATTCTGGTAATAAGAGGAATTGGCCGTGTCATCCGTATCCTGACGTCGTATGGCCCAACCAGAAGAACTGTCGCTAAAGTTGTCGCTGTAATTGCCATAGGCGCATTGAACATTCGACCAACCGCTAATTAAACTATTCGCTTTAGCCCGAACACGGTAACAGTAGTAGTTATTGGCCGACGCGGTATGACTTATGGCATAGGATAGATTGACGCCATTATCAATTGTTGTGGGGGCGGTAAAATTGGAATTGGTATCTTCTTGAAGTTCGTAAGTAGTCCCGCTCAAATTGATGTCCGCCCAGGAAACCGTCCATTGATTGGCGCTATCTGGTTTGGGAATGCTATTTAATTCAGGCGCAGGCACTGGCATAAAAATAATTGGCAAATAGATGTTTGTGCTTGTGATGATGGTAGTTGAAGCTGTTCTGGTTATTAAAGAACCGGTTCCGGTGATGGCAACAGCGTTCAATATCTCATTACCGGCAGTCAGGTTATCTGTTAAAACGGCCGAATAATAAATGGCAACTGAACCGAGATCGCTTATAACGCCTGTCCAATTTATTATCCCATTACTCTCGCCAAATGTCGTCATCGCGGCCGAATCTAAGGTGTAGGTTAAACTTCCTGGCTGGTAAGTTAAACCGGTCGGCAAAGTGTCTGTCAATACAACATTGGACACGGCCGTATCGCCGCTATTGCTAATAACAACTGTATATTGCAAGGGTTCGCCAGGGAAAGCCTGACTGTGGTTCACTGTCTTGGTTGAACCACCTAAATCTGCCGCCGAGGGCGCGGCAATCAAGGCGTTTGCCACAATCATTATTAAGATAAAAGCAACTAACAAACTTACGCCAATGCCGAAAGTTGACCGGCGTGTTTTTAGGAAATATATACCCATACTTTTTAACCTCCAGAATCTATATCTGTGTTCAGTTCATTTTTTTGAACGACAGCCGATTCTATCTTTTTGCATTTTTCCGTCAAACTCCAAAATTAGCCTTCAGTCACGATCGGTTATTATCTCCACCTCCGTTAAAACGATCAAATTGTCAGGGGAGTTGAGGACCGTGAGGCGATCTCCTGTCACAAGGTCATACATCCCCGCCAGAAGGGATGGCGTTCCGACCTCGCTATCTAATGGAATGGTCAAGATATGCGGATCGGCAATTACCTGGCCCGGTTCCCATCGGGTTGTGGGGTTTATATTACATTCCGGGGCGCCATCATGCTGAGCCAGGAGGCGACCATCATAAAGATGAACAAATGTCTGGTAGTTACGCGGCAGCGGGGCAAGGGCTTCCCAGTATAAGGTGACGACGATTTGCCCGCCAGGTTCCTGATGGAGGTTGTCTACATCAAACCCTAATAACTTTACCTGACCGCCTCCCAAGACGCTGTTGACGGGATAGGCGCCGGTTCTTTTTGCAGGCACAATTGAGGGGGGCGTCAGCCAGATAGTTTTGTCGCTGGCTTCAATGGTTGTTACGTTCTGAACGGATTGACGGCCGTATATCTGTAATGAGGGACGGCCGTTTACCAACACCCGCGTCTGCAAAAACAAATCATCCAGCCAGGCCGGATCATAGGGAACTTCATCCTGCGCATTTTCGGCCAAAATAAATGTGGCAAAATTAGCGCAGTGGGTGCGCGGCGACTGCTCCATATAAATATTCGTGATTTCTTTTTCTTCATTACCGGCATAAGGATAAGCGTCAACCGGCAGTATATCTTTGACGGCGCGCCATCCGGCCTGGTGTGGAAAGCCAAATAAACCGTACAACGGCGGTTCGCGCCAGGTCGTCGGATACCCTGTTGGACGGGCTTCGGCCCAATTGCGCTGCCGTTCCGGTGTGTTATCCACAAACAACAGGTAGGTATAGGCGGTTGAAACCAGTAACAGGGCCGCTGAGATGATTAGAAAAGCGTAACGGCCGTTCCCCCGCGCCACCTTTGGCCACAAATACACACTCCCCACAGCCGCTAAAATCGCCGCCCCCGGGAAAATCGTATAGACATGCGTCCGCGGATCGGCGACGATGAACAAATAAAACAGCAACGGGACGATAAACAAAAGCACAGCGGCTAAACCCGTCCGCCGCCGCCACAAGAACCAGCCAGCCGGTACAAGCGACAAAATCAATCCGGCCGCATAATACAGGCTGTTGTAAAAAGTAATCATTTGCCATACGGCCGGGCCGCTCCAACTTAACAAGCCGTGGCCATTACCAGCGCCCAAACGCCCTTGAATTAAATAACGCCCGGTACGGCCGATATTCGGATTGTTGGCGTAGGGAATATAAAAAATCGCTAAAATAAAAACGCCCCAAACAAAGGCGCTGCCCCAGGCCCGCCAATCAAATCGCCGACTCTGCCAAATTGGTCGAATGAGCGTCCAGCCGACGGCCGGCAAGACCAAAACAGCATCATAATGAGCCAGCAAGCCCGTTCCCAGAAAGACGGCCGTCAACCATAAATCAATCCGCCGTCTGTCGGCCGTATAACGAATCGCCGCTAAAACAGCCAGCGTGCCCCATACCATAACCAAACTTTGATATTGAACAATCCGGCTAAAGGCAACCGCAAACCCGCTAATCGCCAAAAACAACCCGGCCCATATTCCCGCGCGCCAATCAAACCAGCGCCGGGCTAACAGCGCCACCGCAAAAACAGCCAGGATTCCCGCCCAGGCAAAAGGCAGCCGCGCCCAAAACTCGTTTATCGAACCAGCCGTGTTCCACAACGTTAACGGCAGTAAAATTTCCGCTGGGCCTTTTTGATGCAGAAATATCTCAGTCTCATCCCCGGAAATAATGGCTGCCGCCCG
This sequence comes from Chloroflexota bacterium, assembly GCA_024275635.1. GTDB lineage: Bacteria > Chloroflexota > Anaerolineae > Promineifilales > Promineifilaceae > JACKCC01. The sequence continues at coordinate 31,174 of JAJRYT010000203.1, forward strand.
CGCTATAATAACGCCTTCGTCCCCTTGAAATTCGCTGTAACCCAGATTGGAGATACGCAAGCCAATCGTGAGTAACAGTAAAAACAAAACGAAAGCCCCGGCCGGTTTCACGGCCGTTTCCAGCTTAATTTTGGGGCTGCCTATCAACGGCAAAAGCGCCAGAAGTATGTGAGCGATCAGTTGGTACGGCCGTATCATCGGGCCGGGCAAATAAGATAACAACAGCACCAGGATGACATCCAGGGCCATCACCAGCGCCGCGCTCAAAACCACCCGTTCCCCAATAGAACCGGCCAGACGACCAACCCAACCCCACATGGGCCACACAAAAACCAGCAGAAACGCCAACAATTGCGGCCAGGGCGGGGGCAATGGCGCTTGCAAGGCCGCCGCTGTAACCGCCAACAAACTAAATAATAACCAGCGCCTAAACGCCTGCTTGGGGATTAGAAAGTCATGGAACTTCATAAATCAATATCGAATAGCCAATCCGGTCATCCGGTTCATGGGCGCGGAACCAGGGGTAGACATATTTTTGGTCATCCGGCAGCGGCAGTTCCCACAGGCTGGTAACGCTGATAGCGTACACGCCCGGTTCCGGCGCGGCCGGGTCAAAAGACGGACTGCCCCACAATGAATAAAACGGATACAGCGGCGCGCCGGGAATCGGTTCATATTGGATGCCGTAGTAATCGGGAACGGCCGTGCCAAACCAACCCAGCTTCACCGACTCTACCTCATTCTCATCCATCCACCCCTGCAAGCGCAGTAAATCCTGACCCCAATCGATGTTGCTGTCTATTAAGATGTTACGGCCGTTCTCCGGCCCGCCTGCCAGAAAATTAAAATAGCTCAGGTAATGGGGGTGAATGGCAAAATCAGCGATGAGGAGGCTGGCGAAGAGTACGTAAACCGTGAACCGTGTGCCGTGCGCCGTGCGCCGTGTGCCGTAAAACGTGAACCGTGAAACTCGCCCAATCGCCAACCCGCTCGCCAACACATACAAAAACGGCAGCATCGGTAAAAGATGGCGGTAGCCGATATTAAGAGCGCTTTGCATACTGAATAGGAAATAAAACGCCGCCGGTAGGAGCAAGAACAAGGCTCGTCTGCGGGTTGACGACTGGTGAAGAAGAATAACGGCCGTTACCGGCAGCAACAGCAACAGCAAAACCGGCGTCTTCACCAAAAAAGCCACCGGGAAATAGCCCACAAATCCCTCATTAGAAAAACGCCCCAACAAAAAAGCTGGCCGCCCGCCGCGGCTGATAAACAAAACCTGTTCCAGTCCAGCCCAAAACGTTGGCATCGGGCCACGCCACCGATTCAACCAGACTACCCCATCACCGCGAAAGGCAAACGGCCCCCATTCAAACCCAAAAATCGCCCAAACGACAACAATGGACAGCAGCCCCGCCGTTAAAAATTGCAGCAGCCGCCGCCAGCCAGCCAGCCTCTGCGCCCGCCGCGTCTCGGCGGTTGAACCCCCATACAACGGCAAGATAGCCAGCAGCGCAAAAATCGGCACAAAGACCAGCATCGAAAGTTTACTGCCAAACGCCAGCCCCAACCCCAATCCGGCCCACAGCCAGCGCCGCCAATTCCAACCCTCTGCCTGCCACATTCGCCAGAGCAAAAGCGTCGCTAGAAACAGGAAAGTTGTGCCGCCGATGTCGGTTGTCGTATAACGGCCGTGTGCCAGCACATTCGGGTCAAACAGCAAGAATAAGAACGCGAACAGGGGAGACGGCCGTTCCCACAACAACTGCGCTAGATGATACCCCGCCAGCGCCAGCCCCAACGTTAAAAACAGAATTGGCAAACGCGCCAGGAACATCATCCGCGTCACATCATCATTATATTGCCATAAAAATAGTTCCGCGAACCGATACCAATACACATCCGGCGGCTGCCGCTCCCAACTGGCGTCATCCAGCGGCAGGCGCACATCCGGCAGTATCAGCAGCGGCAGGGCGCTCAACGCATTCACCAGCGGCGGATGCTCCAGGCTCAATCGCGGGTCGCCGGTACGCAAAAACGCCGCCCCTCGCGCCAGATGATTCTGCTCATCCACCGTCGGACTGTCGCCAACCATGCTGTTCAATGCCAGCCACCAAAACAGCAAGATGGCTGGGACAATAATCCAGATTGAAGGGTTGCGTCGTAGTTGTTCCATGTCGGGCGGATTATATGCCAAGCTAACAGGGTGACAACATGTTATATTTTGTTATAATTTGTGGCACAAGGAGACCTCCGGAAAAACCTTATGCTGCCCACAAACCGCCGTCAACAAATACGCGATTATCTAAATGAGCATGGGGCCGTCCAGATCAGCGAGCTTAGCGAAAAATTTACCGTGTCAGAAATGACTATTCACCGCGATCTGGCCCAACTTGAGGCAGAAGGGCATTTACGCAAAGTGCGCGGCGGCGCTGTTCCCGTCACGCCCCCCCTGGCTAGCGCAGAAGCCTGCTTCATGTGTCAATCAACACCGCGCAGCCAGACACAGATGACTCTGCATCTAACCGGCGGCGCTGCCCAACGCGCCTGCTGCCCCCATTGCGGGCTTTCTGGCCTGCACATATTTGGCGAACAAATTACGGCCGTATTCGTCACCGATTTTTTGCGCGGCAACACCATCAGCGCCCAGGCCGCCTCCTACGTCATCAATCCCGACATCACCATCTGCTGCAAACCCTCAATCATCGCCTTTCAAAAAAGAGAAGATGCCGTTAGATTTCAGCGCGGATTTAACGGAGACGTTTTGAATTTTACCGAAGCGGTACAATATTCACAGCAGGTGATGCACCTGCATTAATTGCCAACAATCGGCGGGGAGAAAATCAGCCGAGTCGCCAATGAATAGATCAATAATGACAGCGCCTACCAACCTGCTAAAAACCCCTCTTCTAGGCTCCTTGCTGCGCTGGCGCTGGGGCCGGTTCGTCGGCCAACTTCTACTCCTGCTCGCCGCCCTCCTCATCCTCTACGAGGGCTTCGCCGGCCCCCCATTAGCTTCCGAAAATCTAGCCGCCGTCGTCGTTTGGGTCCATTATCGCGGCGTCCTCGTCCTGGCCCTGCTCTTCGCTGGCAACCTGTTCTGCATGAACTGCCCCTTCACGTTGCCCCGCACCCTGGCCCACAAACTCAGTCTCGCCGGTAAACGCTGGCCGCGCCCACTGCGCAGCAAATGGGTGGCTATCGGTATGCTCATCATCTACTTTTGGCTGTACGAATGGCTCGACCTGTGGGCCAGCCCCTGGCTCACCGCCTGGATCATCATCGCTTACTTCCTGATCGCCTTTGCACTGGAAGCCATCTTCACCGAATCTCCATTTTGCAAATACGTTTGCCCACTGGGAACATTCAACTTCGTCAGTTCCACCATCTCGCCGCTGCAAATCGCCGTCAGCCAGCAAGACGTCTGCCACACCTGCGTGGGCAAAGAATGTGTCAATGGCAGCCTCCAAACATTAGGCTGCGGCACGCTCCTGTTTCCGCCTCAAATCCAGAGCAACATGGACTGCATCCTCTGTCTTGACTGTGCCCGTGCCTGCCCCCACAATAACGTCGCCCTCACCCTGCGCCGCCCGCTGGCCGAACTCACCAACGCCAACGCCTGGCCGCGCCGGTGGGATTTGAACTTTTTAATCATCGTCCTGGCCTTTACCGGCGTCAGCAACGCCTTTGGCATGGTTCCGCCCATTTACACATTAGAAACGTGGCTGGCGGCAAGCCTAAACATTCACAACGAGGGCATCATCCTGCTCCTCATCTTTGCTGTCTTAAATCTGGTTCTGCCGGTGGGATTGGGATTAGGCGCGGCCTGGTTGAGCCGCGCTTTGGCCCGGCGGGAAGAATCGTTACGCCTGACTCTGGCCCGTTACGCCCCCGCTTTTGCGCCGATGGCTTTTGCCGGATGGCTGGCGCATTATGGCGGCTTCCATTTTTTGAGCAGCGCGCTGGCGATTGCGCCAGTTATGCAAAACTTTTTACTGGATCACGGCATTGCCGCACTGGGCCAGCCAGATTGGACTTTGGGGCCAGTCATGCCAATGACCTGGATGGATCCGATTGAGTTAGTGATTGTTCTCAGCGGGTTTGCGGCCAGTCTGTATGTGCTAACTTTCCGGGCGCGCCAGAACCGGCCAAAACCTGATGGCATGGCAGCACAGTTGCCCTGGATTGTATTGTTGTTGGCGTTGGCTGTGGCGATGATGGTTGTTTTCTATTTACCGATGGAGATGCGCGGATCGGCCTTTTTTAGTTAACGCAACCTGCTCTCTTTTACATCTGGTCTGTTCAGAAACGAAGCCCGCAGTTCGTCTGAACCGGCATGATTGGCGATGGTGGTGATGATTTCCTGGGCTTGTTGGCGGTATTCGTTGGCAGCGGTGAGGCGGTGAACGGCCGTTTCCAATTCCCACAACGCCCCCAAAATCCGCCACAACACCCGCCGCGCCCCGGTCTCTTCAGCCGCAGCCCGGGCTTCCAGGAAGACCGGCCGCGCCTCCTCCGGTTTATTCAATGCCAGCAACGCTTTCCCTTGAAGCCACAGGGCTTCAGGAAGGTACAAAAGCACGCCAGCCCGGCGTACCCGTCCGGTCAAATACGCCAGCCGTTCCATAGCGTCTCCCGGTTTACCGAGGGCCAGTTGCAGATGAGCCTCTGCCAGGAGCAGTGGCCCGAAGAGGTAGATGGCCTGCTGGCCAATGTCCAACCCCTGATAAGCCTGTTCAAGGGTGTGCTGCGCCTGTTGCAGTTCACCGCATGACGCCTTGGCCTGGACGATAAATCCCAGAGCTAGCATACGGAAATTAAAAACGATTGTGTCCCGCACAGCATAAAGTTCATCGGCCAATCGGTTAGCCTGATCTACCGCGCCTGCGGTCAGGTAAGTCAGGATCAGATAGTTGCAAGCCGCAAATTTGAGGTAGGGAATACCTGCTTCCGCCGCCATCTGTTTACCCTGTTCCAGGTGGACGATAGCCAGCCCGATTTCGCCTCGTTCCGCATAAATTTCCCCCATAGCCACCAGCATCCCGGCATGGTTCCAGACATTACCAATCGATTCGCTGATGGGGATTCCTTCCCGTGCGGTCACCAGAGCAGCCTCAAAATCACCGGCAAACATATAGAGCCAGGCGGCCAGGTTATAAGCATCAGCCAGCATAGGTATGTTGCTCAATTCAAGCCAGATAGGTCGGGCCTCTAGAATCGCCGCGAGTCCCGTCTCAATTTGATCCAGATTGTAATACAAGGTAGATAGGCTCGTCAGCGTAAAAGCCATCTGCTCTCTCAGATCTAGTTCCCGGGAAATCGCCAGAGATTGCTGTCCATACACCGACGCCTGTTGGTAATCCCCGCCGCCCCAGACCTCCACCAGCAGCAGCCCCCACAGCACTTTAGCTTTGGTCGTCTGGTCGCCCAGTTTCCGGGCCAGAGTCAATGCTTTTGCCCCTAGAATCCGCGCTTCAGACGGATTGTAAAGGGGGGTCTGAGTGGCCTGAACAATGCACTGGGCTGTCAAGGAAGCCAATTCCAACGCTTCATCATCCCGCTGTTTTCCCAATTCGGCCATTTCCCGATAGTTGGCCAATGCCTCATCAAACTGGTTATTTAGCTCCAGGGCACGGCCGCGGCAGGTGTACAGTTGGCATAGCAAATCGGTTTCGATGGCCACGGCGGCGGCGATTTCGCGGGCGCGGTCATAGTGCGCGATGGCTTCGGCCAACACGTGAGCGGCCAGGGCATCGTCCCCGGCGGCCAGCGAATAGCGGAAGGCGAGATCGTCCTGGCGGATGGCCAGGGCGTGGTAGGCGAGTTCGGCGGCGGGCGCATCCTCTTGCTGCAGGACGGTTAGGGCGCGGCGGTGGACCAGACGGCGGCGGGCTTCCCCGGCTTCGGTGTAAATGACTTGGCGGATGTTGTCATGGGCGAAGCGGTAAGGGCGGGTTGCGCGGCTTTTTTCCAGCAGCAGACGGCCGTTCAGCAACTCCTCCAATGCCATCAAACCGTCTTCTTCACCCACGCCGGACAGTTGGCACAGCCGTTCAAAACTGCACTCACGGCCGATCACAGCCCCGGCCAGGAGCAAACTTCGCGCCATATCACTCAGGCGGTTCAACCGGGACAGGACGACCTCGCGCACGCTGGGAGGAACCGGCAGCCGTTCTGCGCTCTGGATTTGCCGCCAAACGGCCGTCACGTCCAGATAAGCCCGGCCATGCCGCTGCTCCTGGGGGAGGATGCCCTGTTCCACCAGCATTTGCAGCATCGCTTCCATAAAGAAAGGGACGCCGCCCGTTTCCGCTTGCAGCCAGCCGCCGAAGGATTGCACGGCCGTTTCCCCCTCTGCCGACTCTCCGGTCAGAACGCCTACCAGCTTTTGCACGGCCGTTACCGGCAGCGGCTCCAAGTGAATTTGGGTCAGCGACGTTTCCCGGCTCAGGCGAGCTAACCAGTCACGCAACCCGGCCATATTTTCCTGCCGCGCCGTCAGCAGCAGTAAAATGGGTGTTTTTTCTTCCGTCCAGCGCCGGGCTAGGTAGTGCAGCATATCCAGCGTACCTGCGCCGGCCCATTGCAAGTCGTCCACAAACAAAATGACTAGTCGCCGCGCCGCCAATGCCGCCAGCAGCCGGGATACCGCTTCGAAAATGCGAGCGCGCACAAAATCGGGATCGCCGCTCATCGGTAGGGGCAGATCAGGATAGCGGTCGCGCAGTTCCGGCAGGAGCTGGCTCAACTCGGCCAGCCAGACGTCGGCCAGTAAATCTTCAGGCGCGTTTTCCGCCTCCAGCCGCGTTCGCAGCGCATCCACCAGCGGTTGGTACGGCAACCGCCCGCCCGCTTCAAAGGCGCGGCCCTGCAAAACGTCGGCCGCTGAAGCCGCCAGCGCGGCCCAGGCCAAGAACGCTCCTACCAGCCGCGTCTTGCCGATGCCTGCCTCGCCGATGACGGCCGTCACCTGCGTCTCTCCCCTCACCACTTCCCGGTAAAGAGCGGCCAGTTGGGTGTGTTCGGCGGCGCGGCCAACCAGGGGTAATTCTTGAAAAGCAGAAGGCAAGGCTCTTTCTTCATCCTTCATCCTTCTGCCTTCTTCCTTCCGTATCCGTTCGGCCAGGGCGAAGGTGTCGGCGGATGGCTCCAGGCTTAATTCGTCGTGCAGCATCTGGGCGCAGCGGCCGTACACTCGCAAAGCGGCCGCTCTATCGCCGGATAAGAAATGGGACTCCATCAGGGTGCGGTAGGCGGCTTCGCTCAAGGGGGCGCGGGCGACCCACTGCTCGGCGGCGCGTAGCGCTTCCCGGCCTTCACCGGCGGTCAACAGGCGACGGGTTAGCCGTTCGTAAATGGTTTCCAGGTGACGCTGCCACGCTTCGCGCTGTATGGTGGCCCAGTTATCAAAGCCGGGGGCGTCGGGCAGGGAGAAGCCGTCCAGGAATTCGCCGCGGACGGCCGTCAGCGCAGCTTGCATGTCATCGGGGGTGGCGTCGGGATGGACGGCCGTTCCCAGCAGGTGCAGGTCGAGGGAAGACGGCCGTTCAAAATCAAAAGAGACCACTCCCGGCTCAGTCACAATAAACTCACCGGCCACGGCCAGCGCCCGGCGCAGGCGAGCCACCGTGCTGCGCAGTGACGCGCTGGCCCGTTTGGGATCGCTCTCTGGCCAGAGTAAGGCCATCAAGCTGTTCCGGTTGTGCCGCTCCCCGGTGACGAGCAGGTAGACGAGCAAGGCCAATACCTTGCGGCTGCGGAATTTTAACGGCCGTTCCTGGAACGTCACGGTGGGCACGCCCAGAAGCCGGATTTGTAACGGAGTGGTCACACCTTCTTACTCCCTGGTCACAAATTGGTCACACCCACCCGCTATGATGCGGGTAAGTCACTGTTTCATTACAACTGGACGCTTGAGTTGAGGTGTAAGGAGCAGTCAAACGGCAGATTGCAGCAAACATTATAACCCACTTCGACCAGAATCCCGTCTGCCGGAAAAATTTTTTAACCTGGCGCTAACCGCGCCCCATTCACAAAAGGAGAAACATCTCATGTCAGAAAAAAACAAAGTCGTTGTGCGTCGTTACCTGGAAGAAGTATGGAATGCTCGAAACCCTGGCTTAATTGCCGGGCTTGTCGCAGAGTCGTTCGTTGACCATCATTTGCCGCCCGATATGCCGCCCGGCCCTGCTGGCGTCGATATCTGGTATAACGCGGCCGTTACCGCTTTTCCCGACTTCCATATCACGCGGGAAGATGTTATTGCCGAAGGGGATAAGGTTGTGACTCGCTTTCTATTTTCCGGGACGCACCGCGGCGAGTTTATGGGCATCCCCGCCACGGGGAAACAATTTTCGATAACCGCCGTCGCCATCGCTCGTATCGCCGGCGGCAAGCTGGTGGAATGGTGGGAAAATGCCGACGTAATGGGTCTGATGCAGCAACTGGGCGTGCTGCCCGCGCCAGAAGCGGCCTGATGTCCCTGGTGACAGGCACTTCGAAAGTGCCTGTCACCTTACGAACGTGTCACGCTTCTGTCACGCGGCTGTGATAAGGCGATGGCAATTCATTTTAAAAATGTTCAGATAGGAAAAATTCCTGAAAGGAGATGGTTATGGATGCGGTTAATTATTTTGAGATGTTAGGGTATCTGGCCTCTGTTTTAGTGGCATTATCATTGATGATGCGCTCGTTGAACAAGCTGAGGCTGATTAACCTGGTCGGGTCGCTGCTTTTTACCGTGTACGGGTTTATCATTGGCGCTTACCCGGTCGCAGTCTTGAATGCCTTTATCGTGTTGGTCAACATCTTTTATTTGCAGCAGGCGTTCAAAGTAACGGCCGTTGCCGAACAACGGGCCTGATTTATCCACGTAGATCGAAGCGGAGTTCGCATCTGAGGATACTCCCTCCTCAAGTTCGATCTACTGAGATTCGCTCTTTGTGGAGGGCAGACGATGGAAATCCAACGCATTCAAATCATGGCCGGATTCGCTTCCAGTTTGATATTTGCCGGCGGCAATTTCCCTATGTTGTTCAAGGCTGTTAAGACCAGGGATTTGCGTTCCTACAGCCTGGCGAACATTACGTTGTCCAATGTCGGCAATTTTATCTACTGGCTGTACGTCGTCACCCTGCCGGTGGGGCCTATCTGGTATTTGCATGGTTTTTTTACCGTCACGACGGCTCTGATGTTGCTCTTATACCTGCGTTATGAAGCAGGAAAGACGCGCTCCACGCATTACATAGTTGAGTAGCTTGAATAAGTCAAAAAACAATATCGTTCAAAATAGGAGATAAAAATGTCAACTCAAAAACGAACCCAACTGGAAACGATGACAGCCCAGATTGAGGAGATGTGGGCGCATCAAGATACGCTGTTTCACAGCCTGAATGAGACGAATGGATGGGGACAGAAGCACGGCGCGGACTGGACGTTTGCTGATGTGCCTTATCATCTGGCCTACTGCAACCGGGACATCGTCGTTCGCGGCCTGGAGCTGGGGCCGGATTACCCGGAAGTGGAGCAGGAACTGCTGGACACTCTTGACGCGCTCAATGATTGGAATGCGCGCAAGATTGAGGAGCGGCCAGCCGATCAGACGGTCGCCGAATCCCTGGCGCAGTTGGCCGACTCGCGCCAGGCCATCCGCCGTATCACCGCCCGCATGAATGACGCCGACCTGGCCCGTCCCTGCTGGCAGCCGGTTTTTATGGGGTGGGGAACGGCCGTACACCTGCTCATGTTTTGTCTGACTCACGACTGGAGTGAGTTCACCCAATTACGCATCCACATGGGGCTGTCTGAACCAACGCCCAGCGCGGCTATCACCCGCACCTATCTGGGTGCGATGCTGAACTATTTCCCGATGATGTTGAACAAAGAAGCGACAAACGGACGGCCGTTTACCACCATCATGGCTTTCACCGACCCGGACGTGGGCGACTGGACGATTAAGGTGGTTGATGGCGCCGCCAGCCTTAGCTACGGCGCAATCGAGAATGCCGACCTGGTGTTGACCCAAAGCGCAGAGACTTTCGAGAAATCATTCCGCGGCATCCACGACCCGGCCGAGGCCATCCAATCCGGAGCCATCCAGGTGAGTGATTTTGAGGGTTTGGCTACTTTTGGCCAACTATTCCCGATGTAACCTGGCGACGTTATGCTTGATTGGCCGTGTCAGTGGACACTGCCATAGCAGTGATGTGCGCCATCGGCTCGCCCGTTCAACTTGGGCCAGATAACTCTGTAGCCACACCCTTGAATCTGGCGATTATTGTAGCGCAACTGGTAACGGCTGTTCTCATCTTCCGTGCCATATAAACGAATGTGTTTAATGAGGGAAGTGAGGGGGCGGGAAACGGCCGTTATCCTCACGCCATGCCTGTTTGCAACCGGTGCGCTTCTGGCAGATAAAAACAAAGCTCGCAATTGAATTGCCTTACTCCTCGTCACGCAAAACCAGCTAACTTCTTCCTCTACGGCCGTAACCCTGGCAGCAAGTGAACAGTCATACGGCCGTTCCCAAAATCAATCTCCCGCACCACTTCCGCCGTATCCGGCAGAAGAATTTCTCCCCGTTTGCCGCGAACGACAAACACATTATTCGCCCCCGTCTCCATCACCTGCGCCAATTCCCCTAAATGCTCGCCCGCGTCGGTGTACACGGCCAGCCCTTCAAGTTGGTACAGGTAATATTCCCCCTCTTCCAGAGGAATCGCTTCACTTTCCAGCACTTGCAGCCATTCACCGCGCAGCGCGCCCGCTGCCTCCCGGCTGTCATAACCGGCCAGCTTCAACAAAATCACATCACCATGGAAGCGAACTGATTCAACGCCCACCGGCTGCGGATCGGTTTCCCCCACATACACCGTCTCCAACCAGGAAAAACGTTCCGGCAATTCGGTATAAGGCATGACCCGCACATCGCCGCGCACGCCGTGCGGCTTTTGCACCCGGCCAATGATTAAAAAACGAGGCTCAACAGATTCCTCTGTTGAGCCTTGCGCAATATCATCCATGAAAAAGGGACGGGAAAACCAGAAACTGGAGGCTGAGAGCGTTCAGTCTCCAGTCCCTAATCCTCAATCTTTAATCCTCAACAATTTCGAGAGAGACGCGCTGCCCGTGCTTGGCCGCCGCCACCTGGACAATGGAACGGATTGAGTTGATAACGCGCCCGCCTTTGCCAATAACCCGGCCCATATCCGGCTGAGCGACTGACACCTCGATGATGGTTGAAGAACGGCCGTCTACTTCGTTCACCGCTACCTGATCAGGGTTATCAACCAGGGATTTAACGATAAATTCAACGAGTTCTTTCATCTGGCTCACTCTTCTTCGTCAGTGGCAACGGCAACAGCCTCGGCAACGGCCGTTGTATCCACAACACCTTCAAACTCCGCCGCCAGAGCCTCAACCGACTCACCGGCACGCACACGCTGTAAACGATCATACGTACCCTGTTTCTCCAACAAACGGCGCACGGCATCTGACGGCTGCGCCCCCACACTCAGCCAATGCAAAGCGCGCGCTTCCTTAATTTTGAACGCGCTCGCTTCTGTGAGTGGGTAATAATTGCCAATGCGCTCGACAATACGGCCGTCACGCTTGGCCCTAATATCAGTCACAACAACACGATAACTTGGCTGTCCTTTCTTTCCAGTTCTGCTTAAACGAATACGAAGCATATCTACTCTATTATCTCCACATTTGTAATTGTCAATCATCAATCTCTAATCTTTAATCTTTAATTATTGATGATTGATGATTGATGATTGATGATTGATGATTGATGATTGATGATCTATTCCATTTATAACTTACATACGGCCCAGCAAACTGCCTAAACCACGACCACGGCCACCGCGCAACTGCTTCATCATCTTCTGCACCTCCCTGAACTGCTTTAGGAGTGCATTCACCTCTTGCACAGTCGTTCCGGAACCGGCAGCCACGCGCCGCTTGCGGCTGGCCTTTAGGATTTTCGGATTGCGCCGCTCTTTCGGCGTCATAGATTGGATAATCGCTTCAATCCGTTTCATATCCTTATCAGCATCGCTCAAGTCAATATCCCTAGTCATTTTGCCCATGCCCGGAATCATTTCCATCAGTTGGCCAATTGGCCCCAGCTTTTTGATCTGCTGCATCTGTTTCAGAAAATCTTCCAGCGTGAATTGGCCTTTCAACAGGCGTTCGCCTGCTTCTTGCGCCGCCGCCTGATCCATTTCCGTCTGCGCTTTTTCGATGAGCGTGAGCATATCCCCCATCCCCAGGATTCGGCTGGCCAGCCGGTCGGGGTGGAAAATCTCAATATCCTTGAGCTTTTCCCCCGTTCCCAGGAATTTAATCGGGACACCTGTGACTTCGCGCATGGAAATGGAAGCGCCGCCGCGCGCGTCGCCATCGACCTTGGTCATGATGAGGCCAGTGATATCAACGGCGTTATTAAAGTCTGTGGCTACGCGAACCGCTTCCTGCCCGGTCATGGCATCAGCCACCAACAGCGTTTCGATGGGCTTCACCTTCGCCTTAATGGCGCTGATTTCGCCCATCATCATCTCATCAATGTTAAGACGACCGGCCGTGTCCAGAATAACGGTTGTCATTCCCGCTTTCACAGCCTGTTTGACGCCATTGGCGCATACTTTTACCGGATCGGCATCCGGCCCTTCATCGTAAACGGGAATATCAAGCTGTCGCCCCAAAGTTTGGAGCTGGTCAATAGCTGCCGGACGGTAAACATCAGCCGCAACCAGTAACGGCCGTCTTCCCTGTTTACGCAAATGCAAAGCCAGCTTACCGGCCATCGTCGTTTTACCCGCGCCTTGCAGCCCTACCAGCATGACAACTGCTGGCGATTGCAAGCCCAGGTCCAAACGGCCCGGTTCGCCCAAAGTATTAATCAATTCACCATGAACAATCTTGACCACCTGCTGACCTGGCGAGAGACTACGCATGACCTCATGCCCAACCGCCCGCTCGCGGACGCGCTTGACAAAATTCTTAACAACCTTGAAGTTAACGTCTGCCTCCAAAAGAGCCAGCCGCACCTCGCGCATTGCCTTGTCAACATCCGCTTCGGTTAGCTTCCCCCGCCGCTGCAGGGTGTCAAAAACAGATTGTAGCCGGTTTCCTAATGATTCAAACACATAACACCTGATGATTCTAACTCACAAGACCACGAATTTTAACGTAGCCCCCTCTCCCCGTCAAGCACAATTTTTGACATAAAATAACATAAGGCTACAACAGAAGTCAGCAAGGAACAGATGAAGAAAACAATTTTATCTGCACCTTACTTAAATCCGCTGTAGCCATAAAATAATGTCGATCTGATTTGAATACCCGTTTTCAATTAAAATAAAACAGGCAAAAATCAAGCAAGCGCTGGTTTTAACGCGGCCGCTGCCTGACGCAACGCCTCCGCCTTATCCGTATTTTCCCAGGGAGCTTCAATATCATCGCGGCCAAAATGCCCGTAAGCGGCCGTAGCCCGGTAAATCGGGCGGCGCAAATCCAGGTCGCGGATAATCGCCCCCGGACGCAAGTCGAAATGTTCCTCAATCAGATTAACCAACTGCTCAGAAGAGAGCTTACCCGTGCCAAAAGTCTCTACATTGACACTCAATGGACGAGCCACGCCAATGGCATAAGCCACCTGCACCTCACAGCGGTCGGCCAACCCGGCGGCCACAATGTTCTTAGCTACCCAACGGGCTGCATATGCCGCGCTGCGATCCACTTTGGTGCAATCCTTACCGCTAAACGCGCCGCCGCCGTGCCGTCCCATACCGCCATAAGTATCAACAATAATTTTGCGTCCGGTGACGCCGGCATCGCCCATGGGGCCACCGACCACGAAACGGCCGGTAGGATTGGTGAAAACACGCAGTTCATCATCCACTAAATCGTCCGGCAGGACAGGACGAATAACATGTTCGATGAGGCCGGCGCGAATCGTTTCGGCGTCTACTTCCGGCGCGTGCTGGGCGCTGATGAGGACGGTGTGAATGCGCTTGGGCTGCCCATAGCTGTACTCAACCGTCACCTGGGATTTGCCATCAGGGCGCACCCAGGGTAGCGTGCCGTCACGCCGCACCTGCGCCAGACGGCGGGTCAGATTGTGCGCCAGGTGAATGGGTAGGGGCATGAGGACATTCGTTTCGTTACAGGCATAACCAAACATCATCCCCTGGTCGCCAGCGCCAATGGCGTTGATGACAGCTTCGCTGTCGCCATTGTTGCGATATTCCAACGCCTTATCAACACCTTGCGCGATGTCGGGGCTTTGGCTGGCGATAGCCACCTGGACGCCGCAAGTATTACCATCGAACCCTTTGCTGCTGTCATCGAAGCCGATCTCAGTAACGACTTTACGCACAATATCGTCCATGTTGACAAAGGCGGTGGTAGTGATTTCGCCTAAGAGCAAAACAAAACCTGTTTTAATTGCTGTTTCACAGGCCACGCGGGCCATCGGGTCTTGTTCCATAATCGCATCTAAAATGGCGTCGCTGATTTGGGCGCACATTTTGTCGGGATGTCCTTCTGTCACCGATTCTGATGTAAACAACAAGCTCGGCGCAGTCATAAAGTTAGTGGTCATGTTTTGTTACCTCCAAAACAGGAATGAGGGATGAGTAATGAGGAATGAGTCGGTCGCTCATCCCTCATTACTCATCGCTGTAAATAAAAAGCCTCTTGCTAGGCAAGAGGCGAGTTAAGTATAACGTCTTTCTCTTATCTCTCAGCTTAGCTGACGGAATTAGCACCTTCCCCACCGGGGAGGTTGCTGCAGTTTCATCGGGCCGTTCCCTCGACTGCTCCTGATAAGGGTATTAAGTTGTTAGTTTGACAAGGGCGAGTATAACGCATCGCTCCGGTTTGTCAAAACAACGATTACAAGTATTCGTCCGTTTTTAGCTTGGCGAGATTACTTCAATCTTGGCGATTGAACTAACCGGAAATGTATCTTCTCAATAAACTGGGGAGATTACAAAAGTTTTAACAACATATTGTCTGCATAGCGCCCGTTTTGAAACTTTTGTAATCTTTGCCCCGAAACTTTGAGAAGATACCTCAAAGCTATCCACGAACGCTAACACTTAGCTCGACTTTGTACAAAATTCGAAATCAGAAATATTTCCAGATAATTTTGTAACCAGAGTGAGAATCTGATTTTAGTCAATGCAACTTTACTCGAGTACGAATATTTGAACATCGCATAAAAAGAGTGACATGC